>CALJNC010000022.1 GCA_937981995.1 uncultured Chitinophagaceae bacterium | reverse complement strand
ACTAGGAAACTGCGCCATAAAAATAATAATGGCTAAGCCATTTACAAATCCAAACATGACTGAGTGCGGCACCAAGCGAATAAATTTTCCTAGACGTAAAAAACCAAAAATAATCTGCATCACTCCCGCCAGTATCACCGTGGCAAAAACATATTGTAAAATAGTTTCGGCATTAATACCTGGGAATGATTCCTTAAGCTGAACAATTAAGCCTACAAAAATTACTGCTATGGCTCCAGTCGCCCCACTAATCATACCGGGGCGCCCTCCAAAAATACTTGTAATTAAACCCATTACGAAAGCTGCATACAAACCCGTCAAAGGATGAAAGCCAGCAATAAAGGCAAAGGCAATAGCCTCGGGCACTAAGGCCAAGGCAACAGTCAGTCCTGACAAAACCTCTGTTTTATAATCTACCTTCTGTTTAAAATCAAAAAGATTTAAATACTTTCTCATGAACGGCCGCGAAGGTAAAGGATATTTTTAAGTACACTTCACATGAGTATAGAGATTATAAGAATCATTCCAAAAACAAAGAACTAAATTTGCTGTATTCATGCGATCCATTCTAGCATCTTGCTTCCACATTCTTTTCAAAGTACCTTTTGTCAAAAAGAAATTTTATGGTTTGCATAAACGGGTATTTTATCCTTTGAATTTATTTCGTGGTGTTATTAAGAAAGCCAATTACTTTGGCGCTTCTTTTAATTTACATATCGACGATTGGATACAAGAGAATATTTATTTCGTAAGTGACTATGAGCATGCGGAATTAGTCTTTATAAAAAATCAATTAAAATCGGGTGACGTATTTGTGGATATTGGTGCCAATATAGGTGTGCATAGTTTGATAGCTAGTCAAATACTTAGTGAACAAGGTAAAGTAATTTCTTTTGAGGCCTCTAAAAAAAATTACATGCGCTTGCAAGAACACATTCAATTAAATCATGCTCAAAATATTGAGGCGCATCATGTGGCTATAGCCGATAGCGAAAAAGAAATCACCCTATACTATAATGAAGCAGAGGCTAATAAAGGAATGATTTCGGCTTATGGCCAAAATGAGGCGCACAAAGAAAGCATCCAAGCCGTAACCTTAGATTCGGTGCTAGGTGTTACCAAAATTGATTTCATAAAAATAGATATCGAAGGCGGCGAATACGATGCACTCAAAGGAATGAAACAAATTCTTCAAACACAAAATCCTGTGCTCTTAATAGAATTAGAAGAAGATATTATCGCGAAAACCGATTATAAGGAAGAAGACATCATCAATTACCTTGCTCAATTTGGCTACCAAAGAAATTATCTTAGTGACCAAGGTCGATTGATTGCGGAGAATGAAAACCCTGCACGCAAAAATTATGTTTTTCTAAAAACAAAAACTACGGCTTAGTCAGAAAAGCAAGAATTTTTTCAACGGACAATTCATCTTTCATTTTGCTAGAAAGCTCCATAGCATTTTTTTTGTAAGCTTCATTCTTATAAAAATCGTGTATCAAAAGTTCTAGCTTGGCACAATTCAGTTTTCTAATAGAAACTCCTTTAGGCCCTACACCTTGATCTGATAAAATTTCGTTCCACATAAACTGATCAATAATATGCGGGATAATTAATGACACACAGCCGTATTTTGTAACCATATGCGAGGTCCCACTACCGCCATGATGGATAACGCCATACACCTTCGGAAAAATCCAATCGTAGGGGATGTCTTTTACAAAATGAAATAAATCATAATTGTAAGTTTCTGGTTCTTTTAATCCGCCAGAAGATGCATTAATAATGGCCGGAATATTGTGAGCTTCAAAAATATCCATGAACATCTTTGTTACTTTTTCAGCTTGGCCATTTACCATGCTACCAAAACTTAACACAATAGGTTTAGCGTGCTGGCTCAGGAAATCTTGTAAAGCATCAGTCGGTTTCCATTGTGTGGTTTTATCTCGTTCGAGATAACCAAAGACTTGTGCATTCTGTGGCCAGTAATCTGGGCGAACAAACAAGCTGGGCGAAATCATATAAAGTATGTTCGTTTCTAAAAGACTCGATTTTAATTCTTTTAGAGACAACTTATTTTCAGTAAAAGTGGAAGCAATAGAACGAATATTTTTAGTAAAAGCCGATACGGTAAACTTATAAAGCAAACTGTTCACCATTGGACCCCAATTAAAATTCAAACCCACAGGTGGGCGTCCTTTTACTGTATGGATCATACAAGGAATGGGTGATAAAATACTTTTACGAACAGAGCGTAAGGTAAAAGCATAAGTCGTCTTCGGATGAAAAATAATATGATCCGGCTGATACATGTTTACAAGTTCGTGCTGTATCGCAAACATCTTTTGATTGATAGCTTTGGAGTCTTTGTAGAGTTGATACAAATAATACAAGCGCTTCCATGGCTTGGTTTGTATGCCGCCCATTATACTTTGACCCGCGTCGCTATCTATTAATTTTAGAAACTCAGGACCCAAGCTAAAAAATGCAAAGCCTTCTTCTTTTACTAAATGTGCAAATTGCTCTGGAAAACAGCAAGCTACTTCATGCCCATTCTTTTGAAGCAAACTGCCCATGGCTAAAAATGGTTCAATATCGCCACGTGTTCCCAAAGAAATGAGTAAAAACTTCATGATTAAAAAATAAAGGTAGGACTTTTACCATATGGACGGGACCCTAAGAAAAAATATACGCGTAGGCCAAGTAGTAGAAATTGTATTGAAGAAAGATCAGCGCACCGGCGTTTTAACCGAAGGTGTCATCAAAGGTATTTTGACCAAAGCGCCCAAGCATACACATGGCATCAAAGTGATATTGGAAACTAATCAAGTAGGACGTGTTAAGAATATTGTGGAGGATGTGGAGTAAAAAAAGTCTGTTCTACCTTACTGAGCTTTTTTCCAATTAATCACCTGCACACCTTTCAGGTCAAACGCTTCCACACCATCATAAATCACTTCTGCCTTAGATACATCTTTCGTTAATACCTTAAACTTTGTAATGGTATCCAAAAATCGAGTATGAAATGTAGCAGCCGATTTTATTTCTGTTATCCGCAATTTACCAACTTGCAGCTCCTCCAATAAATCTATTTCATTCCCGTTACTATCTCGCCAAAAGTATAAATTAGGTTGTTCGCCTTGATTGAATTTATTTTTCATTTTTTCTATAATGACCATATTTTCAAACAATGCACCGCGCGCCCAATGCGCCGTTAACTCCTCAGCACTACGAAGTCCTAGAAGATTACATGCCAAGCCTGTGTCGTAAAAATAAATTTTAGGCGACTTGACCAAACGCTTTTTGTAATTTTTATAATAAGGTTGTAATCGAAATGCAATGAAACTCGTTTCTAAAATACCGAGCCAATTTTCTATCGTTTTATCGTCCACTCCTAATGCATTACCTAGTTTACTTTTATTCAATATTTGACCGATATTACCGGCCAATAATTTCATAAAGCGTTGAAAAATATCCAAACGGTTGACCTCGGATATTTGTCGCATATCACGCTCGGTGTAGGTTTGAATATAGGAAGGATAAAAATCCAATGGGTCTATTTTTTGGTCATAGATTCTTGGATAAAATCCATAGTACATCAATTCATTGGTTGTCCTTTTTTTAGCAGGTAATTCTTTTATTGAAAACGGTAATAAATAAGAAACGAAAACCCTCCCTGCTAAGGACTGTGATATTTTTTCCATGAGTAAAAAGTTCTGCGAACCCGTCAGAACAAATTCTCCATTTTTCTTATTCGCATCACTCCGTACTTGGATATAAGAAAAAAGCTCGGGCATTTTTTGCACCTCGTCAATAATTAATCCTTTTTTATGCTGACTAAGAAATGACTCGGGGTCTGCTTGAGCCCTTAGCAAAGTAGCAGGATGCTCCAAATTGACATAATCATAAGTAGGAAATGCCAATTGGCTGAGCGTGGTTTTCCCACTCTGCCGAGGACCAGTAATAGAAAGGATAGGCATTTTTTTAGCCATAGCCTTTATTTTCTTTACCAATAAACGTTGTTCCACCTTGTAAATATACTATGCAATTTCGGAATTACATTCCGAAATTACATAAAATGTTGTGTTGTCAAACCTGACAGGTTTATTATAGTCTCAAACGAGTAGCAAACATATTTTAGGAAGGCTTACTTCATCGACATTCAGGAAAACCTGTCAGGTTTCTAGTTGAACGAATCAAGTAGGTAGAGTGAAGAATATTGTGGAGGATGTGGATGAATAAAACATTTAAGAATTGAATTAATAGAATAGTTCTCTGAAATCTATTATTTATGAGGTTCCCAAGTCTGCATGGAATTATTTTCGCAAACCCCTATCTTATTTAAGAACCCAAGAATTGAAAGAAAGCGAAAATTCGAACAATAATTTTTCAATTTCTCTTTATCACTTATTTCTAGATAGTGCGGTTTTTTAGGATCTCTATTCGAGACTAAAACATAACACCTCATAGAACGAAGTATGCATCCGTGTTCAAAGCCCTCTGAAAATGTAAGGTTGTATAAATCGAATCGAAAATTATATTGACCACAATGAAAGTACAAATTAGTTCCACCATACTTACATTTCCTTCTTTCACCCAAATAATTACTAGTACTGTCTAACTGCAGCTTTATCGAATCATTGATAAAAGGTAAAAGTGTTGTTCGTACTCGATAAAAATAACTTGTCAATTGATTTCGTTCTTTGGAATAACCTGAATAAGGATATCGAGCACAAGAATCCTTTAATACTTTAGCCGATTGCGCTTCAATTATAAAGTCCCCTATTTTATAATCACTCTCATTGTTATATATTTTAACGAACAACTTTTCGAACTCTTGCATATCCGAAATCTTGAGCTTCTTATTTTGAGCAACAAGTTCGTGGGAGTAAAAAAATAATAAAACGAATAGTACTTTAATTAAGTGTTTCATTGTCAGGTTAAGTATTAGGATAATCCAGTAATCACGCCATTGGCATCGATATCCATACCCTCACTGGCAGGTACAGCAGGTAAGCCAGGCATACGCATCATATTGCCTAAGATAGGAATTACAAAACCAGCACCGGCGGCAAATTCAAACTCACGTACGTTTACTTCAAAACCTTCGGGTCTTCCCACCAACTTATCATTATCACTTAATGACTTTTGAGTTTTCGCCATACAAATAGGAAAACCATCGTAGCCCAAATCTTTAATCGTTTTTAATTGTCGTCTTGCTTTTGCAGAATAGTTTACGGCACTCGCGCCATAAATTTCTGTAGCAATCGTATTGATTTTTTCTTCTACCGAAAGATTCCAATCATATAATTTTTCAAAATTGTTTACACCACTTTCTACAACATCAACTACCGCTTGCGCTAGCTCAGAAGTTCCTTCGCCGCCTTTGGCAAAACCATAAGATACCACCGCTTTTACACCAAGCTTTTCACACTCGGCTTGCACAAATTTTATTTCTTCCTCTGTATCAGCAGGGAAATGGTTAATAGCAACAACCGGCGTTAAATTATACTTTTTACAATTTTCAATATGCTTGGCTAAGTTGGCAAAACCAGCTTGTACTTTTTCTAAACTCGCTGTGTTATACTCTTCTTTTTTCGCTCCACCATGATGACGTAGTGCACGAATTGTAGCAACCAATACCATGGCTTTCGGCTTAATACCGGCATAGCCACATTTAATATTTAAGAATTTTTCTGCTCCCAAATCCGCCCCAAAGCCTGCTTCGGTAACTACATAATCGCCTAAACTCATACCCATTTTAGTAGCTAAAATTGTATTGGTTCCTTGCGCAATATTGGCAAAAGGACCACCATGAATAATGGCAGGATTACCTTCTAAGGTTTGCACCAAGTTTGGACGAATCGCATCTTTTAATAAAAGCGCCATCGCACCTTCTGCTTTTAAGTCTTTGGCAAAAATGGGTTTCTTATCATAAGTGTATCCTACAAAAATGCTACCGAGTCTTTTCTTTAAATCTTCAATATCCGTAGCCATACAAAGTATTGCCATCACCTCACTGGCAGGTGTAATATTAAAACCATCCTCACGTGGCACACCTTGTGTTCTTCCTCCTAAGCCAATTACAATATTACGTAGCGAACGATCATTCATATCCATAACACGTTTCCAAACGATCGTTCGAGGATCGATATCTAAGGAACGGGTTTTGCTTTGAATATTATTATCAATCAATGCAGACAATAAATTGTTTGCTTTTTCTACTGCAGAGAAATCTCCCGTAAAATGCAAGTTGATATCTTCCATAGGAATTACCTGAGAATAACCACCACCGGCGGCACCACCTTTAATTCCAAATACTGGTCCAAGACTTGGCTCGCGCAAAACCACTACGGCTTTCTTGCCTATTTTATTCAAGCCTTCATTCAGACCGATTGAAACAGTCGTCTTTCCTTCTCCGGCAGGAGTAGGATTAATAGCTGACACCAAAACCAAATTAGCCGCGGCTACTTTCTTTTCGTCGATTAATTCTAAGGGCAACTTAGATTTGTTCTGACCGAAGTAATGCAAGTGCTCTTCACCTACGCCTAACTTTGCGGCGATTTCTTTAATATGTAAGGGAACTGCTTTTTGTGCTATTTCTAAATCTGTTGGGAAGCTCATTGTTTTAATTTGATAATTTGATGATTAAATAATTTGATAATGCTCAAATAAGTATTTGAAGCGATGTAAATATAATGGAAATGAACATACTATTTTTCAATATTGCGATTTTCAATTATCAATTATTATCAAATGATAAAACTACCTTTACAACTTAAACTATTTAGTTGGAAGGACTCGTATATAGAAGCACAGGCAGTTGGTATGATGTAAAAGACTTACACAATGTCTTTTGGAAATGCCGCCTCAAAGGAAAATTTAAACTGGATGAAAGCATTCGTTCATCTAATCCTATTGCGGTAGGAGATATTGTGCATTTTGATATAGAAGATAAAAACGAAGAGACTGGCATGATATACGAAATAGAACATCGTAGAAATTATGTGGCTCGCGTATCTCCTCAAAACAGAAACCTAAGGCATATGATTGCTTCTAACTTAGATCAAAGTTTATTAGTAGCCACGCTTAAAAACCCTAAAACATCTAGCGGTTTTATAGATCGCTTTTTGGTTAGCTGCGAGACTTATCACATACCCGCTATTATAGCCTTTAATAAAAGTGATATTTATGGCCCTGAAGAGTTAGAACGATTTGCATACTTAAAAAACTTGTATGAAAATATAGGCTATCAGGTACTACTCATATCAGCTAAGGAGCAATCAAAGATTGAAGATTTACTAAATGCATTAGAAGGAAAAAAAACATTAGTTAGTGGTCATTCCGGTGTAGGAAAATCTTCCCTTATAAATGTACTTATGCCCGGCCAAGACCTCAAGGTAATGGAGGTAAGTGACTGGAGCGGCAAGGGAATGCATACAACCACTTTTGCCGAAATGTATGACCTAAATAAAAGCAGCAAACTAATTGACACCCCAGGCATAAGAGAACTAGGTATAGTAGATGTATCTAAAGAAGAATTGAGCGGTTACTTTCCCGAAATGAGAGAGCGCTTACAAAATTGCAAATTCAACAATTGCTTACATTTAAATGAGCCCCAATGTGCAATACAAGAGGCGGTAATAAATGGTGAAATTGATGAAGAACGCTTTGGAAATTATATGGCAATTTTAGGAAGCTACTAATCCATGATGAAACCTATAAACAGATGGCTAGAAATTGCACTACTACTTATAGTATATAGCCTCGTTTATTTTTTTTATACCAAAAGTTACCCTTGGCTATTTTCTTCAGAACTACCCGGCACTTTAAACGGTGACATTTCTGCTTTTTTATGGAACACGCATCACTTTGAGGAATGGATACATGGTAGGCAAAACTATTTTTCTACCGACTTGCTTTTTGCTCCCTATGGTACTAGTTTATACCATCATACCTACTCGCATTTATTAAACGCGATAAGCTACTTAGTAGGAAATACTTTCCTAGGTATCAATTTAGTAATTTGGCTGCACTATATTTTTTCGGGTTTAGGTGCTTATTTACTTTCTCGCTTTTTTAAATTAAATTGGAAGTGGGCTTTTATAGTTGGATTTGTGTTTGCTTTTATCCCATACAAATTTGCGCATTACAATGGGCACTATAACTTGCAGCAAACCGCTTTTATCCCATTTTTTATCTTGTATTTTTTTAAGGTTTTTCCCATTGATACAAGCAATAAAATATGGTCAGGTGTTACATGGCAGAAAATAATACCGCTAGGCATTTTAGGGATATTGTGCTTATTATCGTCTTATATCTACGCTAGTTTTTTGTTCTTGTTCTGTGTGGCGTATTTCTTGTATTATTACTTAAATAAAATACTGCCTAAAAAAAAGCACCAGTTTTATTTTCTATTTATTTCATCCGTCCTTGCTAGCCTAGTAATTCCTCATTTGCAAAAACTTGGAATAGATGACCAA
The DNA here is from genome assembly GCA_937981995.1 of uncultured Chitinophagaceae bacterium. Classification (GTDB taxonomy): domain Bacteria; phylum Bacteroidota; class Bacteroidia; order Chitinophagales; family Chitinophagaceae; genus JAGNRR01. The sequence goes on along the minus strand of CALJNC010000022.1, from coordinate 32,852 downwards.
GGTGGACTATGGTGGCGAGATGATCTAATGAAATTTTTAACCCCAAATTGGAACAATAAATTTTATCATAATAACACACCTTCATTTTATAAATTCTATCACCTATTTAAGCTCAAGCATAACGATTGTTTTATGGGCTACCTATTACTCTTACTTACTGCTTCGGTGCCTGTTTTATACTTATTCAAAAAGAACAAACTTGTCTTACCAGGAATACTTGGCTTTATGGCGCTGTTTTTTTTCATGCTTAGCAGTCCTGAAATTTATTTCCTTCAATTTAGAATAGGAAATTTCCCTACTGCATTCTATCACTTCATACCTACTTTAAATAATTTACGTATACCTGAGCGCTTCATTGTTTTATTTGCTTTGTTTTTATCGATATATGTATTTTCTGTTTGGCAGAATTTTTTAGTCAATAGAAATCAGGTAACACAACTTATTCCGTTTTTAGTCATCTTCATATTGTTTATTGAGTACCAGCAAAATGATATAGAAAAAGCACAGAAAAATGATATCCCATCATGGGCAATTGAATTAAAGAAAAAGCCTAAAGGACATTTACTCCCTTTACCTACAGGCATTAACGATGGGATGATTGCTAATGGCTCGTTTGATAATAAGCACCAGTATTTACAAAGTATTCATAAACACAAATTAATAGGTGGGTATGTAGCACGTTTTACTCCTGAGCTTAGAAATAAATTTCTAACAAATAAAGTTTTTAAAAAAATTTTGGCGCTATCTGAAAATAAAAATGATAGCACACTACTTACTAAAAGCGACATGAATCAGTTTATAAAAAATTATAAAGTGAATTACTTACTAGTTCATGATACTAGCAAAAATTTCCACCATTTTATAAAAAATTATTTTGTTGAATCTATCTCTGATTCAATCCATACGGGAGCGCATTCCATATATACTGTACAGTAGACTATTTAAACCACGAACTATACTTCTTATAGTTTTCTGCAATTCGGTTTATTTCTCCCTCTGCTAAATCTTGAGAAATCTCTTTTACTTTTTTAGCTGGCACTCCGGCGTAAACACTATTGGCTTGGCAATTGGTACCTTCCAATACCACCGCACCTGCTGCGATTATTGTATTGGAATGAACAACAACCATATCCATTACTATTGCTCCCATACCTATCAATACATCATCGTGTATGGTACAACCATGCACGATTGCATTATGCCCAACGGATACATTATTGCCTAATGTAGTTTTAGTTTTTTCATAAGTACAATGTACTACCGCACCGTCTTGAATATTTACCTTGTTGCCCATTCTTATACTATTCACGTCACCGCGCACTACTGCGTTAAACCAAATACTGCAATCTTCGCCTGCAATTACATCGCCAACTATAGTAGCATTGGGTGCTATAAAACAAGATTTGGGTAGCGTAGGCGAAACGCCATTTACAGGAAGTATTGTAGCCATAGTATTTATTTACTAACCAAAGTTATAGAATATTTAATTGTGAAAAAGGAACAAAAAAAAGCACCCCAGTTTTTACAAGGATACTTTTTCACTCAAATAGTATGTAGATTACCATGAGATCATAAATAGGGTAATAGATAAAACTAACTAAGTAAATGCTTGGATACAGAGGCACCATACTCAATGTCTATATAGGATCTTAATTTACTTAATAAAGATTCATACATCGAGTTGTCCAATCCATCATGGGCTGATGACAATGCCATTTGCTCAAACCATTCAGGTATTCTCTCTGAAGAGTTTACCTCAAGGTTTAAGATAAAAGTAGTAGTTTTTTTAATTGCTTTTTTTAATCTTGTTTTTGAATTTTTCATTTAAATCAGTAGTAGGTTCATTAATATTAAGGCAATTGCCATGCCAAGTTTTTTTATAGAACCTTCACTATCACTAAGTTATAAGAATAAATTAAATACATTGCATTCATAATAAACATACTACATATGTAATAATAAATATATAAAAAGCCCCTAAGCCACCTTTTTTTGTAGGTCAATTGATATCAACTTAGCTTTGACTTTAATTAATAATATTCATGACGCAACGCGAATTATTTCTTAAACATGTAGGACAAACCTCAGAAACTCCACTAGCATTTGAGGTGGCAAAAGCAGAGGGTTGTTACTTATATGATGCCCATGGCAAAAAACATATTGACCTCATAGGTGGCATAAGCGTTTGTAACTTAGGGCATGGAAATGCAAGAATAAAAGAAGCTGTAAAAAAGCAAGTAGATGATTATATGCACGTCATGGTTTATGGCGAGTCTGTTCTTTCGCCACAGGTAAATTATGCCAAAGCAATAAGCGATGTGTTACCTGAGAATTTAAACTCAATTTATTTTACCAATAGTGGAAGCGAAGCAACAGAAGGTGCAATGAAATTAGCCAAGCGTTATACCGGGCGAAGTAAAATTATTTCATTTAAAAATTCATACCACGGTAGTACGCAAGGTGCATTAAGTGTAATGGGCAGCGAATACTGGCAGCAAGCTTATCGTCCTCTTCTACCCGATGTACATCAATTTGACTATGGTAGTCAAGAAGCTATAGATGCCATTGATAATAAAACGGCATGCATTATTTTAGAACCAATGCAAAGCGAAGCAGGAATTAATGAAGCACCCACAGTTTGGTTTCAAAACCTCAGAAAAAAATGTAATGAAACAGGTACGCTACTCATATTTGATGAGATACAAACAGGCTTTGGAAGGTGCGGCGAGCTTTTTGCAATGTATAAACTGGGCGTTACTCCCGATATAGTTTTGCTTGGAAAAGCATTAGGTGGCGGAATGCCTATAGGAGCTTTTGTAGCTGATAAATCTATTATGGATGTGTTTAGCACCAATCCTGTTTTGGGTCATATTACAACCTTTGGAGGCCACCCAGTATGCTGTGCTGCAGGTATGGAAAGCTTAGCAATTATTCAAGAACTGTTTGCCGAGAATAAAAACTTTGTAACCGAAAAGTGTGAGCTGTTTAAAAAACAACTAGTGCACCCTGCTATAAAAAAAGTGGCCGCTTATGGTTTATTAATAGCAGTTCACTTTGAAGATTACCCAACTAATAAAAAAATAATTGATCAATGTATTATAAATGGCGCCTTTACTGATTGGTTTTTGTTTGCTGATAATGCCTTACGTATTGCTCCACCTCTTATAATAAGCGAAGACGAAATTCTGGCATCTTGTAATATTATACTACAATCCATAGAAGAAGTATTAAATGAAATTAGCTAAGGGCATATGGTTGATGCTAGTACTCTTTTTACTAAGTTGCGTGTTAGCTGTGATTTGGTTTATGACTATGAGCTACAATGAGCTTATTGATTTTGCTATAAACCAACTACACCGCCCAGACTTACGTTCCGTACTCGAAAATCGTTTTTTTACCAATGAAAAATTTATTGGTTTACAAAGAATGGGCTATTCCATTATACCAGCAGGCTTAGCCGTGTTAGGTTTTTTTATAGTAAAAAGAAAAATGATTACTCGCGGCATGCAAGCATTAGTAAGAACCATAAAGCGATACGTTAAGGGATTAATCCAATGTATAACGCAGAGCGATGCAAAAATACAAGCAATCTTCGGCATCATACTCCTACTGGTTTGTGTGCGCTCTATTTATAATGCACTCCATTTTTACCCGCAGTATGATGAGTGCTGGAATTACAACTACTTTTTGAGCAACAATATTTTTACTTCAGTATTTGCTTACAATAACTACCCGCTTCATAATTTACTTACTTACCTTACTTTAAGTGTATTACCTGATTCTACTTTTGCAATGCGATTACCCAACATTATATTGGGCCTTTTAAATATAATTCTTGTTTTTTATTTACTCAAACGAGTTTTTAAAAATGAAAAAATAGCACTTGCCGGTATTGCCATATTTTCTGTGTTACCTACTGTTGTATTTTACTTCTTATTTGCTCGGGGTATTATGCTTGCTTTGACCTTTGCACTTTTACTGCTCTTTTTCTTTCTCACTAAAAAAATAAATACTTGGAAAAAAGTAGATGTTCTTATAGTAGCCTTACTAGGTGCTTTGGGTTGTTATTCAATGATTAGCTTTCCAATTTATTTGGCTCTGTTATTTACAATTGCCGGTATACAATCCTTATACAATAAGGATAAGCAAAGCTTTAGAAAAATAGGATACACTTCGCTTTGGCTAAGTTTATTCACTGGAATTTTGTATTTACCTATGTTCTTAGGTTCGGGTTTTGAGCTAGGACTTACTTCAAATTATACAAGCCATAGTGCCAATTGGTTACTAGGTGGCAGCGAAGATTTAAAAATCTCAAAAGATCAGATTGGATTTAATTTTGGAGCGTACCTTTTTATTGCAATTAATATACTCCTCCTCTTTTTTAAACGTAGAAAAACAATAATTTGGCTTAGTCTTCTCTTATTACTAACTCCTTATTTACTTGCTCCGGTGGGCGTGCATTTGCCAGCACGTGCTATTGGATTTCAAATCTTAGCTTATCTACTTACGGTTGTACTTTGCTTGGAACTTCTACTAAAATTTTCAAATACTCTTGTGTTATCTATCGTTACATTACTTCTCGCCCTTGTTTGGAATTATAAATCTACGCACCATACTTTTTTTGATTGGAGCGGCCGTCCTGATAAAGGAGCCTATGAAATGGCACAAGTTTTACAAGAAAATAAAATTAATTCCTATTATGACTTAGAAGGAAACTATTCCTACTATGCACCTAGTATTCTTTATCATCATAAGCTAAATGGTAAGGACATAAAATATTATACTAGCAATACAAAAAGTGCACGTTATAAAAGCATTGATCAATATAAAGGCAAGGTTTATATTACAGTTGGACCCGTAATTACGTCAGATACTTTGGAGAATAAAGTATTATATCAATACAAGGATGAGTCAAATGAGTTCAAGCTTATTCAAGCTCCTCAAGATCTTCTACATGAGGCTCCCTAAGCTCAACTACTTTTTTTGCTTTTTTTCTAAAACGCATATTGAGTAACTCAACTGCAAAAGAAAAAGCCATTCCAAAGTATACATAATTCTTAAGATGCATTTCATGTGCTCGCTCGGCATCCCAACCTTCAATTATTAATACAAGACCAATCATTACTAAAAAGCTTAAGGCTAACATTTTAATAGTAGGATGTTTTTCAATAAAGGTGGCAATGCTCTTGGCAAAAGTGAACATAACAATCATTGCAATGATAACTGCCGTAATCATAATCTCAACATGATCAGCGATACCTACAGCAGTAATAATACTATCAAAAGAAAACACCATATCAACCAAAACTATCTGCACCATTAGTTTGGCAAAAGAACCAGCCAAAGAAGCATTTGCTCCATGCTCTTCCCCTTCTAATTTTTTATGAATTTCTCCTACTGTTTTTACCAGAAGGAATATACCACCACCTAGCATAATTACTGCATTCGGTGTAAATCCTTTGCCTAGGATACTAAACAACTCATAATCTTTAAAAGAAATAAGCCAAGTAAGACCCAATAATAAAAGTACACGCATGGTAATACCAAAAATCATCCAAAGCCTACGAGCTTTTTTCTGATCTTCTTTTTTCATTCTACCCATTATGATAGAAACAAAAATTACATTGTCTACACCTAAAACTACTTCAAGTATGGTAAGCGTAAGTAAACTTATAAGTGCAGCACCTGGGTTAGCGAGTATCTCTTGCATTCCACGAATTTATTAATTTAATTTGATAAAAGAGACTTACATATATTTTTTGCCAAACTTGGCCCCTCATATATAAAGCCAGTATAAACTTGCACCAAACTAGCACCGGCATCTAATTTTTCTTGCGCATCTGCAGCAGTAAAAATTCCGCCTACAGCTATTATAGGCAATTCGCCATTTGTTTTAGTGGCAATATATTTTACCACTTCAGTACTCCTCTTACGCAAAGGCTTTCCACTCAATCCACCTGGACCAATCTCTGCTATTTCTTCAGCATTAGCTTTTATTAGGTTTCTATCAATGGTTGTATTGGTTGCTACTATACCTGCTAGTTTTGTTTCTTTTAAAATATCTAGCACATCATCCAATTGTTCATTGCTTAAATCGGGTGCAATTTTGAGTAGGATAGGCTTAGGTGTTGGAAAACTTAAGTTCAAATTTTGCAAATGCATCAATAATTTTTTAAGGGGTTCTTTCTCCTGTAGCTCCCGTAAGTTTGGTGTGTTGGGGCTACTTACATTTACTACAAAATAATCTACAACAGGGTGCAACTCCTTAAAACAAATATCATAGTCATTGATCGCCTCATCATTTGGTGTGACTTTATTCTTACCGATATTTCCACCTATAATTACATCAGACGTTCGTTCCTTTAATCGTTCTACAGCATCTGTAACACCACCATTATTAAAACCCATACGATTTACAATAGCGGCATCACCCGGCAAACGAAACAAGCGCGGACGCTCATTACCATCTTGTGGTTTGGGGGTTACAGTTCCTATTTCAATAAAACCAAAGCCTAAACAACTTAACTCATCTACATACTTAGCATCTTTATCAAAACCTGCAGCAAGACCTATTGGGTTTTTAAACTTCAATCCAAAAACCTCGCGCTCCAAGCTTGCATCGTTCAAACAGTAATTCGTGCGTAAAAAAGTTTTTCCTACTCCCGAGTTGTAAGCTGTTTTGAGCCATTTCATTACCTTATAATGAACATCCTCCGGGTCCTGACGGAACAATATTTTTTTTACGAGATTATACATGCTTTACTTTATTACTTCCTTTAGTTTATTAATTAAACCCTGCCCACGCAATCCACTTGCAATTATATAGCCATCTGGATCTATTAAAAAATTAGCAGGTATACTATTCACTTGGTATTTTTGTGCAATACTGCTGCTCCAACCTTTTAGCTCACTTATCTGTTGCCACGTCAAGCCATCTTTTGCAATTGCTTTTTTCCAATTCTCTTTATCCGTATCTAAACTCACACCCAAGATATCAAAATTCTTACCTTTAAATTGTTCATAGGCAGCAACTACAGATGGGTTCTCTCTTCTGCAAGGCCCACACCACGATGCCCAAAAATCAACCAAAACATATTTACCTTTATAATCAGCTAATTGAACCGTTTTACCATCAGGTGTTTGTGCGCTAAAGTCTGGCGCAGGGTTTCCTTTTGATGTATTTACAGGTGCCGCTTCCAATTTATTAGCGCCTACAAAACGATCAACATACAGCTTTACCAAATCATTATTAGGAAAACGATTTTGAATTTCTTTATAAAACGTACTTACAAAAGGGGCATCTATTTTAGGGTCTATTACATTAGCGGCCAAAAGGGCGGCCACGGCACTCTTGCTATCACTTGCTACACTTTTAAGGTAGGTAGTATAGTTTAATTTACTCGCTTGAGCATCTTTTGTTGCTTTGGCAATCTGTGTTTGATCTTTACGAGCTTCAAAACTATCAATAATCAATTTATAGGTACGCGCATCAATCATATTTTGACGCCTTGCGTCTATCAGCTCTTTAACCGCTTGGCTTGTTTCAGAACCTGATATTGTATAAGCTTCCAATGTATTCCAATCGCTTTCAACTTTTAATTTATCTCCCTTTTTTAAAGAAAGCATAATGTTTTTACCTTTTTGAAAAGCTAAACGATACATTTTCTCCTCGCTTAAAGGCGCGCTTAATTCAAATAATTGATCTTTCTTAATCGTCAAAGAATCTATTAGGTTAAACTTAGGTCCTGCAATTTCTTGCAATACCACTTCCTGTGCAGGTATATTTTTAATATCTACAACAATATTTTTACCCCCTTGCTTACACGAAGCAAATACAGCAACAAATAACAATAGCAATACTTCAATTCTTTTCATAATATTCTATTCAGAAGTTCCTGGTTTCTCGCGTTTTAATTCTTTTATATCATCAATCAACTTTTCAACCTTTTCTTTATCCGTACCATCATACGCACCACGAATGCTATTATACTTATCTACTAGTATAAAGTATTGCGAGTGTATAAAATCAGGCGTGATTTTTTTATTGTAATCCTTTTCTTCTAAACCAGTAATTAAATAGGAGCGCACCGCCATTTCATATAAATCTTTTTTGGCACCGGTAAGAAATAGCCATTGATTGCCTTCAGCTTCATGCTTATCAGCATAGCGTTTCATTTGCTCAACGGTATCCGTATCAGGATCCACGGTGTGGGATAATATCATTATGTCATTATCACCTCTAAATGCTTTGTGCACAGCCGTCATATTTTCATTCATTTCAGGACAAATCCCTTTACAGGTAGTAAAAAAATATTCTACCACTCTAATTTTTCCTTTTACGTCTTCGTGTGTTACCGTATCTCCATTATGACTAATAAAAGAAAAATTACCTACTTTATGCCCAGGATTACCAAGGGTTGGCAAGGCTCTGGGGCTTTGCTTGTACTCATAATTATAGTAGGCTAAAAAAGCGACGCCTAAAAGCATCAAGAAAACTAGGATAAATATTCTGGTTGGATTCATTGCGATGCAAAGGTAAATCGCAATGAAATGATTACAGCTTTTTCAATGCTTGTTTTGATACAAAACCTTCACGCAAATCAGATAATTTTACAAGCACCTGACCTTTCTTATCCCCTGGCTCTTTATCTACAATTTTTACTTCGCTACCTTCTGGCAAGCGCTCTTGTTCTTGTGCTTGCTCCCCTTCAAAATACGTACGATCTACCACCACCGCCTCGTAGTGATTTATACTATTATAATATTGTATAAACATTAGAAAGACGGATAACAAAAACAGGCCTAAAAAGAAATAGCCTAGCATGGCGGATAGGTTCATTTTCCTAACCAATCTAAAATACATATGTACCAAAAAGATAATAAAGCTAATTAACGCAAATACCGACCATCCATTTACTGTAAGTAAGGAATAAAGTGATTGCCACCAATGCAGAAAGAATATTTCCTTTTGCTCCAAGAGTGGGTTTTTAATCTGCTTTTTAGCCAGGCGATAATTATCTAAGGTATTTTTGGTACAATTGATAGCCATAGATTTTCGGTAGGACCAAATAGCCCAGCCTACTTTACCGGCTTTATAAAAAGCATTGCCCATATTATAATACAAGTCATCGCTGCAATAGCCATTTTGTACCAATTGAGTATAGAGCTGTGCAGCACTATCATAATTTTTGCTGTGGTATAAAGCATTGGCCTGCTCAAACATTACATTACCCTCAGCGCGGGATTGTATACCGGCTGTAATAAATACAAGCAATAAGAATAGTTGTTTTAAACTCATCCTAATTTATCCTCTAAGGTGCCAATTAATCTTAGACTGTCCGAATATATTTGATTCATTTTAAAATCACCCGCTTCAGGAGCATATAGCGCTAGCTCGCACTCATCAGTAATTAAAAACACCTCGTCTATAAGGTTTTGAGAAATTTCTTTTCTCCTAAGCAGTGTACCTGCCATTTCTTTGGATAAAGTAGCTAATGGAATATTTAGCTTGTCACTTAAATAAAGCCATACAGCTTTTGAAGTTTCTTCATAAAACTTGGTCTGCTCGTTTGCTTTTCTATGTTGCTCCGCTTTGTCTAATCTTTTTAACGCAACTTTATTAGCTCGCTTATTCTTAAAACGTACTTTATCCTTGCGCTCATGTTCTTCTTTACGTGAGAATCCTAGCAGAAAAATAAACCCAAGCGCTGGCAGTAAATAAGCTCCCCAATACCACATTTGTTCTGGTAGAATAATTGATTTATCTTTTTGCAGCTTCATATTTTCCGAGGCTATGTCATGTATATACATGGGTAATATATGCTCTCCTTTGCGCTCTACCTTTCCTGGCTTTACCCTTATTGAATATTCTGTAGTCTCTTTTGTTTCATAGCGCTCCGCGTTGGCATTATAATAAGCCAATCGCACGCTTGGAATTTTTAATTCTCCAGTTCCTTTGGGCATAAAACGATATTGAATTTTCTTATAACCCGTAATTCTATTTTTGGCTTTACTAGTAATAGTATCAAATACAATCGGGTCAAATACTTCTACAATGCTATCTGGTAATAATAGCTTGGGAGCCTCCATTAGTTTTAAATTACCGCTGCCTCTTATAATTACAGTTAGGGTGGCTACATCATCGGTTGACACTTCAGCTGCACTAATTTTACTTTCTATTTCAAAAGATCCTACGGCACCATTAAAATCAGCAGGTTTTTCCTCTTCAGGAAACTCAACCACTGTAATCGTAATAGGTTCACTCGAATCTTTTATTGGTTTTTGATAAGGCTCATATATTATCTCTTCTTGAAATACATTTCCATAAGGATTCGTTCTCCTTACCGGTACAGGATTTTGCAGCGTTACGACCCCTTCTACTTCCAAAGGGTCAATGGTAAGTTCACCTAGTTGGGTAGGAAACAAAGCTGACTTTTTTATAGTAATTACTGAATACTCTTTGCCCTTATACATTTCACGCTTGGGTTGCGGATAGCGAGGCATATCAAAATCCTGCGTCCAAAAATTAGATAATTTTGGTGACTTGATTGAACTCATTTGAGCCTCCACCCGAGAGTACAACTTATAAGATACCATAATTTGCTCACCTACTCTAACCTGCTGCTTGTCTACTTCTGCTTTAATAAAAAGGTTTTCTCTTAAATTCTCTGGTGTAACTAAGTCTCTTACGGCTGGTCGAGCGTTTCTTTGGTATTGCTGCTGATTCCTGCCTTGCTGCCTTCTTTGATTAAACAATTGCCTTCTTTGAGCCATCATTTGTTGTTCCATTTGCTCAAATTCTTCCATCATATCAGCAAAGGGGTCAACCATTTGTCTTCTTCTAGGCGCTTGTCTTTTGGCCATTGAGCCCTTTACAACATCTATACTTACCGGTTTAGATTTTATAGTTTTGCCCTTAACTCTTGCTAGGGCAATAGGAAAAGTAAGTCTGCCGGCACGTTTTGGTTGAAATAAAAAGGTATACGTTTTACTCATGCTTACCTTATCATTGGTCATATCCAATCGCGAACCTTCTGAGGGCTCGCCTATCATCATAAAATCCTTTTGATTTGTCAACTGTAAGTTTTGAACCCGTTGCACATTCTCAATCTCATATTGAACTCGTATCACGTCTTTCGTGCCCATTTTATTCTCCTGCACTCTTGTAGTAAATACAACCTCCTGGGCAACCAGCCCATGGACTATAAATAACAGCAGGATACTAAGTGATAAAAAACGGCGCATAATCTATAGCTGCAATATGCACACAAGCCTTATGGCTACTGCATTGTAGGCAGTTAAACTTGAGTTAAAAGAACGTATTTTACAATCAAACACGTCAATTTTTTTGGATTCAAAAAGGCTGTTGTACTTTCAAGCCATAGGCATGAAAAGAAGGAAATTTATAAAGCGCAGTATACAAGCAACAGCCCTTTTAAGCACTACAGGCTTTCCTTTTGAAAGTTTTGCGTCTACGCAAAAACAGCTTTGTATTTTACATACGAATGATGTTCACTCTCGCTTGGATCCTTTCCCGATGGATGGGGGTAAATATGCCGGCTTGGGCGGCGTAGTGAATCGAGAGCGAATTATTAACAAAATAAGGGGCTCAGAAAAGAACGTTTTGCTTCTAGATGCGGGCGATATGTTTCAGGGTACGCCTTATTATAATTTATACAAGGGAAAAGCCGAAATTGAAATGATGAGTTTGCTAGATTATGATGCCGGCACCATAGGTAATCATGATTTTGATAATGGTATAGAGGCACTTGCCCAAAATTTGGAATATGCCAACTTTCCACTAGTAAATTGCAACTACAATTTTAAAGAAACACCGCTCAAAGGAAAAATTCCTCAGTACAAAATTATAAAACGTGATGGCTTAAAAATTGGCATCCTTGGAGTAGGTATTGAACTGCAAGGACTTGTATTAAAAAAACTCTATGGCAATACAATATACAACGATCCGGTAAACAGTGCACAACGTATTGCAAGCTACCTAAAGCAAAGCAAAAAGTGTGATTATGTTATTTGCCTTTCTCATTTGGGCTACCGCTACAAAACAGAAAAAATAAGCGACGTAATCCTCGCACAAAAAAGTGAGCACATTGATTTAATTATTGGGGGACATACACATACTTTTTTAAATAAGCCAACTGAGCTACAAAATAAAAATGGAAAGCTCATTTTAATTAACCAAGTTGGATGGGCAGGTATCAATTTAGGAAAAATAAATGTGAATTTCGAGCCAAAAAATGAATTAAAATATGATTCCAACCTACCTGTCAAAATTTCTAAATAAACAAACGGAAAAAAATTTTTTTTATACACAAAAATTACCCACTTTCGCCCTACGAACTTTATCCACAATTAAAGGATCGATTCGTACACAAAGTATCTAATAATTAAAAACTCAAAACACAAAAAATTTACGTAACACACATGTCGAAAACTGCAGAACAAGTTTGGGAGAACAGCTTAAAAGTGATCAAAGACAACATCAGTTGGCAGGCATATAAAACGTGGTTTGAGCCGATAAAACCAGTTAGCTTAGAAAACGAAATTCTAACAATTGAAGTCCCTAGTCAATTTTTTTATGAGTGGATTGAAGAACACTACGTAGAATTAATTGCAAAAACTATTAAACGTGAAATAGGAAAGAACGCACAGCTTGAGTATCGTATACTCATGGAGAGCCGCAATGCGCACAACCCTGCATCTGTAAGAGTATCAAGTAGCACACAAGGCAGCGCTGCCTACAGCAACCAATACACACAGGTAAAACAGCAGGAAGACTTTTCTATCAAAAATCCTTTTGTAATTCCAGGATTAAAGCGTTCACAGATTGACCCACAACTAAACCCTAATTACACCTTTGACCGTTTTGTGGAAGGTGAGTGCAACAAATTAGCACGCAATGCAGGAATGGCTGTAGCTCAAAAACCAGGAGGCACTTCTTTTAACCCATTGGTAATTTATGGCGGCTCAGGATTGGGCAAAACGCATTTGGTACACGCTATCGGAAACGAGACGCGCCGCATGCACCCCAACCGCACTGTTTTATATGTAAGCGCTGAGAAATTCATCCATCAGTTTATGGAGCACGCGCGCAATAATGAGATAAATGACTTTATCAATTTCTATCAGCTGATAGATGTATTGATTATTGACGATATCCACTATTTCGCTCCTGCTATCAAATCTCAGGATGCCTTCTTCTCAATCTTTAACCACTTACATCAAAATGGTAAGCAACTAATCCTTACCAGTGATAAACCACCAAAAGATTTAAACGGAATGCAAGAACGTTTGCTTTCAAGATTCCGTTGGGGCCTAAGTGCTGACCTTCAAATGCCTGACTTTGATACCCGTATGGCTATCCTAGATCATAAAATGAAGAATGATGGCTTAGAGTTACCAGCTGAGGTTGTAAAATACCTAGCCTATAATGTACAAAATAATGTACGTGAAATTGAAGGTGCATTAATATCCTTACTAGCTCACTCTTCTCTTGTAAAAAGAGATATTGATATTGAACTAGCTAAGAAGGTATTACGCAATATTGTAAAAACTAGCTCGAAAGAGGTAACGATAGATGCTATTCAAAAAATGGTATGTGAGTATTACAGTGTAACCTACGATAAGCTACAAGCTAAAACTCGTAAGCGTGAAATTGTACAGGCAAGACAGATATCAATGTTCCTTGCTAAGCAATACACTAAAAACTCATTGAAAACTATTGGAGACCACTTTGGAGGACGTGATCATACTACGGTAATTCACTCATGCCAAACGGTTAAAAACCTAATGGATACTGATTCTCTTATAAGAGAGCAAGTAAAAGAGCTACAGCAGAAAGTGCAGCTAGCTTCTATCTAATTGGTATTTAAACTATGTAAAATCCTCCCACGCATTGCGAGGGAGCATTTTTTTATGAACTCTTTGAGATTAAAGACTATATAGGATAACTATATTTATATAGTTAAATGATTCGTTTACTCGCATTGATATTCTTCTTACTCGCCCTAGGAAACTACTGTTTTGCAAATGGTTTAGGAGACTTCGCAAATACAACACCTGAAGGCAATCAAATAGCAGATCCTGGAGGTGAAATACTTTTATTATTAAAAAGTACAAATAAAGAATTACAAGGCTTAAAAAAGTGGTACTTCTATAAAGGGAATATAATGATAGAACTACATGATAGTAGCTATGCTGTGTGTAACGAAAAAGAACAAGTAATTCTAAGGTTTGAAACGGTGGATAAATTCAATTCGTTTCGTCAAAAAAACGGATTAAGACCGAATATTTGGACGAGATGGTATAGTGGTAATTGGATAACAACTGATTTCCTTTTTCAATGGATGCCTTTTCTCATATTGATGTTTATTCCAATGTTAATCATATGGAGACTTGCTACAGGCAGATTAGAATTCAATCCTATAGTGAAACGAATTTTCGGAGTAGCCCTTTTAGCTTTGTTACTGCTATTGATATTAGACTATTATCCTCAAAGTTTTTAAGATTACCTACTAAACTCTTTCAAATAGATAATAGCACCATCTCGTGATAAAATCATCTCATTATTTTCTAACTTTAGGATAGCGTATACTATTGTTTCATCGCCCAAATCTAATTTCATTGTTGAGTTGCTAATATCCATAACACCCTCAAACCGTTCAAGCTTCATGCGGTTGGCTAGGCTTAGCTTTATATTATAAATCCCTTCGGCAGTCTGTTCTAGTACATTTAAGGTTTTTAAGTACAGTTTCTTACCACTAAAGGCTTTATCCTCTTTCTTATACGATGACCAAGTGCCCTTCAAAAAACTAGGATTTAAATTTACCTTACCGCGCTCCACACCAGGTACTATTTTTTTAATAGCTCCTTGCTTTAGTGAAGCCACTCTTTTAAAATGATGAAACACCTTCTTATTTCTTAATATCAATTCGTCCTCACTAAGCCAGTGCTTGTCAAATGTATATTCTTTACCAAAACGAAGTTCCTTTTTATTAAAACGGTAACGCTCATTAAAGTACCTCCCCTTGCTGTACCAAATACGTACCATACTATCTGGCATAAATTGCAATTGCATTGTATCCTTAAAATCCGCAAAGCCACCACCCTTTTTTTTATAGGTGCGCTCAAACTCTTGCCATTTCCCTATATAGGCATTCTCTTCTTCTGTAGGCTGCTGCTGTTGAGCAGTTGCCGCAAATGAAAAGAACAGAATACATGTAATAAATAAAGTATAAATTTTCATAAGTCATTGTTGATTAAGACTATGAAAGTACAATTTTTGTACGGAAGCAATCTTATTTAGATAAATTCTTCAAGTAATACGTAACGCCATTTTGTATCAGAATCAATTCTCCATTAGCTGCCTTGCGTATTGAATAAGCTTGTTCTTTCTCCTTGGCTAAATGCAAACTAAGACTTTTAGCATCGTCAACTTTTAAATAACCAGGTTTCTTTTTAAGTAATTCAGCATTATAATATGACCCATAAATAGCAAAGGTCCCGTCGGCATGTTTGTCCTTTATATCTATACTATGCAAGTATTTTTTTTTCCGGCTAAATAAAGGATCTTCCTTTTTATAAACCTTCCACTTTCCTAATAAAAAAGAACCAGATAAGTCTACAATTTCATCGCTACCAGTACGTACTGGTGCAAATGGCTTGGTGTAAAAGCCGCGAACTTTTTTTAAGTAAGTAAAACCATTGCCGTTGCCTAAGATAATCGTGTCTCCTACTCTTCTAATTGATTCAAAAACTTGCCCGTTGCCTAAATGATATCCGTTTTTCTTTTTAGCTAACCGTCCTGATGAGATTCTGCCATGCGTATCATAAAAGCGGGTAAGGCTATCTTTTCTTATAGAAATTTTTAAGCTATCAGTAAATGCAAGTTGCCGCTGCGCCATTCTTTTCTTACTAATGGTTCGGCTATATTCTTGCCAAAAACCATCAATGGCTATCTCTACTTCTCGCTGGCTTCGGTGCTTGTTTAAACGTTTTTGATACTCTGGACCATACACAACCTTTTTATGTGAAGAAGGGCTTTTTTTGCTTGCACAACTAGCTCCTCCTAATAAAGCGAATACTAGTACAATAAATAAATACCGCATAATCTATTTCAACTCAAAGGTTTCGATAAACTTAGTAGTGAAGTTTCCGTTTATAAAATCTTCATTTTCCATAAGTTGTAAATGAAACGGAATGGTTGTTTTAATCCCTTCAATAACATACTCACTTAAGGCTCTATGCATTGTACGGATAGCATCTTCACGGGTTTCTCCAAAACAAATAATTTTAGAAATCATACTATCATAATAAGGAGGGATAGTATAGCCAGAATAAATGTGAGAGTCTATGCGCACACCTTGACCACCTGGCGTATGCAAGTTGGTAATCTTACCTGGCGAAGGTCTAAAATCATTATAGGGATCTTCAGCATTGATACGACACTCAATGGCATAACCTTCTGGCATGTAATTTTTACCCGAAATCGGCACGCCCCCAGCAATTTTAATTTGCTCTTTAATTAAATCTCTCGAGATAACTTCTTCAGTAACGCAATGCTCTACTTGAATACGTGTATTCATTTCCATGAAGTAGAAGTTGCGATGCTTGTCTACCAAAAACTCTACCGTACCTACACCCTCATAATTAATTGCTTTGGCTGCACGTATAGCAGCTTCTCCCATCTCATCGCGCAACTCAGGCGTTGCAAATGGCGATGGGCTTTCTTCAACTAACTTTTGATGACGACGCTGTATACTACAATCACGCTCACTAAGGTGACAAATATTTCCATGCTGATCACCCGCTATTTGAATTTCAATGTGACGCGGCTCTTCAACAAATTTTTCCATGTATAGGCCATCATTCTTAAATGAGGCGCCAGCTTCTTGCTTGGCAGAATTATAATTTTCTTCAAGCTCGCTTTCTTTAAAAACAACACGCATCCCTTTACCTCCACCACCAGCTGTGGCTTTAATCATTACAGGGTAGCCCATTTTCTTAGCTAACTTTTTAGCCTCTTTGGTATTTTTTAATAATCCGCCACTACCCGGTACTACAGGTACTTTAGCTTTTATCATCGTTTCCTTTGCCGTAATTTTATCTCCCATGGAGTTAATCATATCTGGCGTTGGACCAATAAACTTAATATCATGCTGAGCACAAATTTCAGCAAACTTTGCATTCTCCGCCAAGAAACCATATCCAGGATGAATAGCATCTGCATTCGTGATTTCTGCCGCTGCAATAATGTTTGGAATATTTAAATAAGAATCCGCTCCACTTGGCTTACCTATACAAACTGCCTCATCGGCAAATTTTACATGGAGTGAATCTTTATCTGCCGTAGAGTAAACTGCTACGGTAGGTATACTCATCTCACGACAAGTACGTATTACACGCAGCGCTATTTCGCCGCGATTGGCTATCAATATTTTTTTAAACATAATAAACTATGTTTTGGTTTAAGGTTCTACTAAGAATAAAGGTTGATCATACTCTACAGGTGATGCATCATCTACTAATACTTTTACGATTGTTCCACTTACTTCACTTTCTATTTCATTAAATAGTTTCATTGCTTCTACAATACAAAGTACGTCGCCTTCTTTTATAGTATCTCCTACACTCATAAACGGTGGTTTATCAGGGCTAGAAGATCTATAAAATGTTCCAATCATTGGAGACTTAACTGTAATTAAATTATCAGCGGCGGCTTCAGGCGAGGCTGCTGGTGCGGCCGGTGCAGATGCCGCAGCGGGTGCTGGAGCTGGTGGTGCCGCTGCTTGTACTATGGGTGATGCTTGCACAACTGCAGGAGCTGTGGTAACGCCTTGACGTATCGTTATTTTAAAACTTCCTTTCTCAAGCTTCAACTCGTTTACTCCTGACGTATTTACCGCATTTAATAAATTCGTAATCTCATCAATATTAAAGTTTTCTGGTTGTTTACTTCTTGAAACGACTGTTGCTTTTTTAGAAGCTACTTTTTTTACTGCTTTTTTTGCAACCGCTTTTTTTGCTGGTGCTTTTTTTCTTGCTACTGCTTTTTTCTTACTTGCTTTTTTTGCCATGCTATTTTTTTTATCATTTAACAAACCCTCCAATCAATCTTGCAACCAATTTTTAGGACAAAAATTATTTTTCTTCTTTTACTCGTTCTACGTAATCTCCTGATTTCGTATTTACTCTAATTTTTTCTCCTTCATTAATAAATAAAGGCACCATCACCTTTGCTCCAGTTTCAACTGTTGCAGGTTTTAGGGTTTTGGTAGCCGTATCGCCTTTCATACCAGGCTCGCTATAAGTTACTTCCAAAACAATTTTTTCTGGCAACTCTACACCCATTGGTTTATCTGTATCTCCATTTATTAATACGTGCGCATTTTGCCCGTCTTTTAAAAACTGAGGTGCGTTAATCATATCTTCCTGCACTACAATTTGCTCAAAAGTTTCCGTATCCATAAAGTTGTAACCTGTATCATCTTTGTATAAAAATTGATACTCTTTTTTCATTACCGTCACGACCTCAATTTTTTCACCACTATTCCAAGTATGCTCAATGGTACGACTATTGTCTACTCCTTTGAGCTTAGCCCAAACTTTAGCAGCTGCTCTTGCCGTTTTATTTAGCCCAAAATCAACTACTGAATATAGTGAGCCATCCATTTTAATTATTAGTCCTGTACGTATATCTGATGTACTAGCCATGTTGTTTTTTCATTTGTGAACGAATAGCAAATATAATAGTCTCTTATTACTAAAGAAATATATAGGGATAAAAGAAAATAACAGAAATATCATTAGTTTATTGACAATAGTAGCTTACATATTGTGGTATTAATAATATTAAAAATATCTCAGCTAATTGCTATTTTCACCATCCAAAATGAAACAAGCCCTAAAAGACATACGCTATGCTGAAGGCAGTATGCTATTGATTAATAAACCCCTTGGTATTACAAGCTTTGGGCTAGTTTTTCAGGTAAAAAACTGGCTAAATAATAAGGCATTTCGAGAGGAAATGCTAGCAAAAGGTGTAGTACTTACAGGCAAAAAAGGACGCATAAAGGTAGGCCACGCAGGCACCTTAGATCCACTGGCTAGTGGCCTAATGATAGTATGTACCGGCAAATGGACCAAACGCATCAATGAATTTATGGGTATGGATAAAACCTATACGGGAACCTTTCGGCTAGGAGCTACTACACCAACTTATGATAGGGAGTCCTTACCCATAAATAAACTCCCCACGGAGCATATTACAGCTGAGGACCTTGAAAAAGTAAAAACCCAATTTATAGGAGATATTCAACAGTTACCACCTGCTTATTCTGCAATAAAACAAGATGGACAAGCACTATACAAACTAGCAAGAGAAGGTAAGGAAGTAAAACTAAAGCCTAGACTTATGACTATTCACTCCTTAGAGATGAACTATGATAAGTTACCGGAAGTTGCGTTTAGGGTAAGATGCAGTAGCGGTACCTATATACGCTCCTTGGCAAATGATATAGGCGAAGTTTTAGGTTGCGGTGCTTATTTGAGCAGTTTGGTTCGTACTGAGATTGGAGATTATAAATTGGAAGATTCTTATACTTTACAAGAAATGATTGAGCATTTTGGTACGAGTGCTAAATTGAAAGTAATAGAAGCAAAGTGCTGATAATACTAACTTTCCCTTAATCTAGGCTGACAATTGAACTTCTCAATCAATAACTTCTGATATTTATCAGCTTCTTCAAAAACTGATTTAAAAATGCGTTGACCAATTGTACGCTCAATATCTGTTTCATAAAATACAGCACCTATTACAATATCATTTCCGTGCACACTAAAAAGTGTATACTTCATCTTTTGATTTTCTTTTAAAAGGAATTCGTATAAGTCTCCAATATTTTCTTTGGGCAGCTGACATAAAAACGCATCGCAGGTTACAAATAAATTTTCAGGGTTAAAACGAATTTTAATACTCGCATTTCCTTCTTGTACCTCCCAGTTATTATTTCCAATACGTGCAATTTGCACATTCACTTTTAAGTCTTGCAGTATTTCTTCAATCGTTTTGGCTACACCTGTAAGTTTTACTTCATCGGTTACCTGCACCGTACTAATATCAATTTCTACGCCGCAATTAGGGCAAAATTTATCATCCTCAATATTATCAGCGTCTACCATAAAGGAGCAAGAGTGACATCGTTCAATATAGGTTCCTTTCTTGGGCAAATATTGTTCAAGCGCTTCTTTTAAATAATGCGAAGGCAACGCAAAACCAAGATTATCACCACCGCGTAATATAAAAGTATTTACTCCAATGATTTCACCCTTCATGTTTACTAAAGGACCTCCACTATTTCCAGGATTTATGGCTGTATCAGTTTGTATATATTTCAAACCATTAGTTACCCTGTCTTTACGGCTTACCACTCCTCTACTGGTAGAGTAATTTAAACCATAAGGATGTCCAATTGCCATTACCTGATCACCATCATGTAACTCTTCG
This sequence comes from uncultured Chitinophagaceae bacterium, assembly GCA_937981995.1. Lineage (GTDB taxonomy): Bacteria > Bacteroidota > Bacteroidia > Chitinophagales > Chitinophagaceae > JAGNRR01. The sequence continues at coordinate 12,331 of CALJNC010000022.1, read as the reverse complement.
TAATCGCCCAAGTTTAAGTGGGGTAGTTCACCCCAATTTGGCGCCTTAATAAATGCCAAGTCAAACTTGCTATCAACAAATAAAACTTCGGCTAATTCCTTCCCAAATTTTTGCGTTTTAATTGTTACACGAGCAAAATCTTTTACCACGTGATGATTACTTACAATCATATCATAATCCTTAAGGTAGAAACCTGTACCTGTTGAATTAGGCGTGGCGATTTGTATCACCCCTTTTTTAAACTGCGTTAAAAATTCTGCTCTTGCCATATCAATTATTTCTTTTTTCTAAAATCTAGTTTGGTGATTTGTAATAATAAAGTAAAGTTGAAGCTTTGTAAATTTTCAAAATCCAAAGCTGATGTGTCAATCTTCAAAAATTCATATCGTCCTTTATGTTCTTCATTAATTGCCTCAATTTGTTGCTTAATTAAATCAGGATAAAAAGACTTTGTGTCTCTATCATATAATCGATCAGGATAGCTCATTGCCTGATAAAAATCATTATGATTTACATGCATTAAAATATCAAAAAGCTGTGTAGCTGGTTTTGGTAAACTAAACGAAAACTGAGAATAAGCAAATGCATATTCCATCATTTCCAATGCAATATCATTATGATCATTCTCACGATACCACATCATATTTTTGATTGTATTATTAATTGTTTCTACCACATTGCCAAAGGGTGTAGGCTTGGTAAGTGAAAACGTATGCTTGGCTTTATAAAAATGTCTTTTTACATCTTCCTCTTTCCACTGTTGTAATTCTTTCAGCCTCTTCAACATTTCATAGTTCCTTGTTGCTACAGGAATCTCCTTCATATTAGTCCAGAAAATTGTATTAATTTCTTCCAAACGCTCTGTTAGTCTGCCTTCAGGCAAGGTTAAGTAATCCAACTTATACACTAGGTTCATCATCATATAGGATATTCCTATTGTAAATGTATCCGTATTTAAATTTTCAATTTTTGCAATTGTTTTATCTACCCAATATTTAAAAAAATTATACTTCACCTGTTTTTCTTCTGGCGTACAATCTTCAATATGATCAATTCCTTCAGGCTCAAGTGCCTCAAAATCTTCTACCAAAATATCATCTAAACGATCGGCGTGCACACACAATTCTTTAAGTGCATAATACAATTTGCTTGGCGCTGCCGCAATTATGTTATTATATATTTTTAGCTTTAGTTTATCGTCTTCTAAATAAAACTTTGAGTAATACAACTGGAAATTTTTCTCCAACAACTTACGCATTACGGGTACAGAGCGCTTCTTCAATTTTGCGATACTCACCTCTGCTTTCAAACAGTTTTGATCAATAGAACCTTTTATTTTTTTACTGCCTTGATGTATATAAAAAGTAGTAACCTCATCATTTTTTTCAAATACAACATTCCCCATATCGGTATCACGTAAATACGTAAAAAAATGTACGATCGAATCGCTATACTTTTTTTCTTCGTACAGCTTCTTGGATTTTGTCCATTCGTCTAGCTGAAATTGACTCTTATTATTATCAGAGTACCGTCCAAAAACGGATCGTTCAATTTCTACTTCTTCCTCTTTTGTAAAAGAAAATAATCTATCAAAAAGTCCCATAGGGTACCGAAGGTAAACCCTAATTTACAGGCAATGGATAAAGTTTTGTAAAATATCGTTACCGTGCTCACTCATATAGCTTTCTGGGTGAAACTGCACGGCATAAATGGGAAGCGTTTTATGCTGTATCGCCATGATAATTCCTTCTTCATTCTGTGCAATTAATTCAAGCTCTTCCGGAAAATGATCCGTGCTTACATACCAGGAGTGATACAAGCCTACCTGTACTTTTTGTGGCACATTTTTAAAAAGTATATTCTCTTTTACGATATCTAATCTCGTTTTTTCACCATGCATGGGATTTTTGTATTGAACTAGTTTAGCACCAAAATGTTGCGCAATGGCTTGATGCCCAAGGCAGATACCTAAAGTAGGAATGTTGCGAATATGATTAGCAATAAAATCAGTCAAACCGCCTGCTGCCGCTGGCAAATCAGGGCCAGGAGAAATAATCATACCATCAAATTCGTCAATCGAAACTGAGTCTAAATCGTTGTTTTGAACCATCGTTACATCAACTTCATCTAATTGACGTAGCATTTCTACAACGTTATAGGTAAAAGAATCATAATTATCTATGAATAATATTCTCAAAAGCCTTCTTACTTTAGCCAACGAAATTACTCTTTTTTGTATACAACTGCTTTACAACATCTTGCTGATAAAATGAATGCACTAGGCGCAATACGCGAGCCGTTCTTTTTTGTAGTTGACTTTAAAGGCGAACAATTTGAAGTAATTCCTATTAAAGAACTTGACCAGCATGATGTAAAAATTGATTTTGCACAAGCTAATACACAAGGAAAAGAAATACAATTAGAAAAACATCCTATTGATTTTAAAATATACAAAAAACAATTTGATACCATAAGAAAAGAGATCCTATACGGCAACTCCTATTTATGTAATTTAACTACTCAAACTCCTATTAATACGTCAGCTTCACTTTCAGGTATTTTTGATCATGCTATTTCAAAATATAAAATACTATATAAGAATGAATGGCTTTGCTTTAGCCCTGAAACCTTTGTAAAAATTGACTACCGAGGCATAAGTTCTAACCCTATGAAAGGTACAATTGATGCGAGCATTAAAAACGCAGAAGAAAAACTATTACAAGATCCTAAAGAACTTGCGGAGCATTATACGATTGTAGATTTAATTAGAAATGATTTAAACATTGTAGCTAAAAATGTGGAAGTACAAAAATTTAGATATGTAACCAAAGTAAAAACTGCCAAAGGTGACTTGCTACAAACAAGCTCCAAAATTGTAGGTGAGCTAACTGAAGACTACCACAAAACTATTGGTAGCATTATCTGTAACCTATTACCAGCAGGTAGTATAAGCGGTGCTCCCAAAAAGAAAACTATTGAGATTATTAAAAATACCGAATCCTATAACCGTGGATTTTACACTGGCGTAGCAGGTATTTTTGATGGTAAAAATGTAGATAGCTGTGTACTTATTCGCTTTATTGAAAATACTAAGGATGGACTAGTGTATAAAAGTGGCGGTGGCATAACCAAATACAGCGAAGCAGAAAAAGAGTACGAAGAAGTAAAACAAAAGATTTATGTGCCAACTGCTTGAGACCATTAAATACCAAAACGGCCAACTTCATAATCTTACCTACCATGAAGCGCGCATGGAATACGCACTGCTTAAAAACTTTGCAATTAAAAAAAGATTTGACTTAGGCAAGCTAATTTCATTACCCAAAAAAAATCTAAACGGGCTGTATAAATGTCGGATCGTTTATACTCAATCAATAGAAAAAATAGAGTTTGTAAAATACAAGCGAAAAAAAATAAGCAGCATCAAATTAATTGAGGATGAAAAAATATCTTATTCTCATAAATATGAGAATAGAAGCTGTATTACTAAGCACACCAAGGACTTAGAAAATGAGCAAGAAATCCTTATTGTAAAAAAAGGGCTTTTGCGCGATGCGAGTTACAGCAACATAGCATTGTATAATGGAAAAGAATGGCACACACCTAGCTATCCTTTGCTCAAAGGCACTAAACGATCTGAACTTTTAGAAAAAGGAATTATTTTATCAAAAAAGTTGAAGCCTAAGCACTTAAAACAATATACCCGCATAAGTTTTATCAATTCAATGAATAATTTAAACGAATTGTATCTGGACCTTTAAGCACTTCACAAAAAACATGTATCTTTAAGACTCAATTTATTTTATGAAACGTATTGGAATAATAGCGCTACTCGTTTTTTTAAGCAGTAGCTTATTCGCTCAGAATTATAGAAAAACAAATTTATCCTCGCCTTTGAAGGCCACGATTAATTTAAAAGATAATCCGGCAGTTTTTTATAACCCTAGCCTAGTGCATCTGGATCAACATCCGGTACCATACTATACTGATTTTGGTAATAAAAAAGCTTTGGCACAAAAAAGAAGAGCCGAAACATTAGCAAAGCTACAGCCTCATAACACTTCAAATAAAACGCAAGGAATTGCGCCCGACCCTGTAATTGACACCGGCTGGTTAGCTAATGCAGGTGGTACACCTATGGATAATGACATTGCTATTTCCAATGACGGCAAATTGATAAGCGCTGTAAATTCAAATATTTATGTATACAATACAAATGGTACGCTTTTAGGTATTAGAAACATTGTAAACATTGTACCCTTCCTAGGTCAATTTGATAGAGTCTCTGATCCAAGACTTTTGTACGATCCTAAAACTGATCGTTTCGTTCTAGTTTGCTTTTCGGGTAATACCAGTACAACTTCAAGAATTATAATGGGTTTCACTACGTCTAACGATCCACTTACAGGTTGGAATTTTTATGAAATTACCGGAAATCCTTTTAATGATTCTACCTGGAGTGACTATCCTATTATTTCAATTTCTGATAAAGATTTATTCATGACCTTTAATCAAATACAAGAAGGAATTGGTTGGCAAAATGGATTTAGACAAAGTGTTATCTATCAAATAAAAAAGGATGATGGATATAATGCATCTCCGTTGCAGTATACACTTTGGGATAGCATAAAATACAATGGTCAGTTGTACCGAAACATTTGCCCAGCAAAATACCAAGAAACCAATATGGGCGATGATATGTATTTTCTTTCGGTACGAAATGTTGATGTAAGTAATGATAGTATTTTTATTATGCATATTGATGATTCCTATCAATCAGGCAATGCGGTTATGACCCAACGTGCCGTAATATCTCCTGTGCCGTACGGTTTTCCGCCGAATCCTTCCATGAGCAATGGCAATTATCTCATGACGAACGACGGCAGGGTATTAGCCGCAATTTATGAAAACGATTATATTCATTTTGGTGCAAACTCAGTACATCCTACCTTAAACAATGCGGGTGTACTCTTGGGAGAAATACAAAATGTAAGCTCCGCTACTCCAACAGTAAAAGCAGAAATTTTTGCTGATGCAAATACTGAATATGGATACCCTTCTATGGCCTATATGGGTAGTTATCCTGGCGAACATAGAGTTATGTTTAATTTAGCTCACTGCTATACAGATAGCTTTCCTGGCTTAAGTGTTTTGTACAAAAATTTTAATGGAGACTATTCTGACATGATACGTGTAAAAGAAAGTGCTGGCCCAATAAATAATTTAGTAGATACAAATGAACGATGGGGCGATTACTCTGGAATACAAACTATGTATAATGATTATAATGTTGCCTATATGGCAGGGACCTATGTGCCTGGCTCAACATACAGGGCATGGGTTGCAAAAATCAGAAATGGCGATTGGCCTGTAAGTGTTTCTAATCAACCATCGGTTCAAACAAAATCAGATATTTTTCCAAATCCTATTAAAGAGTCTAAGTTTAGCTCTCGTTTTACATTAGCTAGCAAAGAAAATCTCTCCTTCAATTTATACGATATGCAAGGGCGCCTTGTTGAAAATTTATTAAATACACAAGGTAAAAAAGGACGTAATGAGTTCTCTTTTAATACAAGTGTTCTACCCAAAGGAAACTATGTATTTACGATACAAACAGAGACAAGCAAAATTGTATCAGAAATGATAAGCATTCAGTAAAATATTCTCATAAAGAAAAAAGCCAACACAATTGTGTTGGCTTTTTTTATAATTAATTTGAAAGTTTATACCGCAAAGCTTTCGCCGCAACCGCATGAACGACTTGCATTCGGGTTGATAAAGTTGAACCCTTTACCATTTAAACCATCACTAAAATCAAGCTCCGTATTTACAAGATATAAAAAGCTTTTCATATCACATACAATCTTAATTCCTTTATCTTCAAACATTTGATCCATAGGCTGTGATTCATTATCAAAATCAAGCTTATAGCTCAATCCTGAACAACCACCTCCTACAACACTTACACGCACAAAGTAAGAATCATCCGCTCCAGCATCTGCCATGAGCGCTAAGACTTTGGCTTTCGCCTTGTCTGTAATGTATATTCCGTTTTCTTGTGCTACTTCCATTTTTTTTATAAAGCTTAGTGTACAATTTTCTCCTCAAGCTCAAGCTCAGGAAGACCATTTTTTACTCTGTAATCATTAATCGCTGATTTGATTGCATCCTCAGCCAAAACCGAACAGTGAATTTTTACAGGAGGCAAACTCAACTCTTCTACAATATCCATATTGTCAATGGTAATTGCATCATCAATTGATTTTCCCTTTAACCACTCAGTAGCTACACTTGAAGAAGCAATTGCTGATCCACAACCAAATGTTTTGAATTTTGCATCTTTAATTGTTCCCGTTGCCTCGTCTACCTCAATTTGCAAACGCATTACATCGCCGCACTCAGGTGCTCCTACCAAGCCAGTTCCCACTGCCTTGCTTTCTTTATCTAAGGTTCCTACATTTTTAGGATTGTTGTAATGATCTAATACTTTCTCTGAATATGCCATGCTTCACTATTTTATTTTTACAAAGTTACTGCCAAAACCCATCGTACCCAAATATAAAGAAAAGTGCTTATGCCCTTCTCTCACTGAATTGTGATGGGTTTAACAGCTATAAAATAGACGATAAAGGAACGCTTATCTTACAGCAAATCCTTTTACTAATCTCCCATAAAAGCATAACGAATAATATTGGCTCCCATTTGCAAGGCAGCAGCCCTTTTTTGAGGTGAGTCATTATGCATTTCAGGATCTTCCCATCCATCATTCAAATCTGTTTCTTTGGTATAAAAACAAACTACTCTGCCACGATATACTAAGCCATAACCTTTGGGTGCTTTTTTATCATGTTCATGAATTTTAGGTAAGCCATTATTAAAATTATATTTCTGATGATATATAGGATGCGAAAATGGCAATTCTACAAACTCTAACTCAGGAAAAACTTTTTTAAAAGCAGGACGGATATATTTATCCATACCATAGTTATCATCAATATGCAAAAAGCCACCAGCGATTAAATAGGTTCTTAAGTTATCAGCCTCAGCATCGTTAAATGAAATGCGACCATGGCCGGTAGCAAATAAAATGGGGTAATTATACATCTCACTACTTCCTGCTTCCACTTGCGCTTCTTCTCTTGAAAATGACGTACCTAAACTTTTGTTAGCAAACTGAGCTAAGTTTTTAAGGGCTGTAGGATTGGCATACCAGTCACCACCGCCACCGTAAACCAATAATCCCAATTGCATTTTTTGTGCATTCGCCGAAAAAGCAAATGAACTAATTAAGAATAAAGTGAGTAGAATTTTAAAGCGATACATGATGTAGTAAAGTTACGGCAACCAAGCCTGCTGTTTCGGTTCGTAAGCGATTATTTCCAAGGCTTATACTCATAAAATTTTGTTGTAAAGCAAGCTCTATTTCTTTAGTTGTAAAATCGCCTTCTGGACCAATCGTAATTAGTTTTGAGTTTTTAGTGTTGAATTTTGAATTACTCAATTCAATTTTTTCGAAGCCACTTTCGCAATGCGCTATGAACTTTTGACCGAAATCTTGTTCTATTAATTTTTCAAAAGAAATAGGATTATGCAAAACGGGCAAATGAAATTGCTGACTTTGTAACATCGCAGAGATTAGTTTTTTTTGAAATCGCTCTGCCTTAATTTCTTTACGTTCACTACGATTTGTAATTATTGGATAAATACTGCGTACGCCAATCTCAGTGATTTTTTCAAGTAACCATTCCATGCGTGCATTGTTTTTTGTAAAGGAAATAGCCAAATGAATATCCGGGTTTTGGTTTTCTAATTGCTCTTCTTTTATAAGTTTTACGGAGCATAATCGCTTACTGCTACTTTCAATTTCTACGGTTGCTTTTGTTCCTTTGCCATTCGTCAAAATTAATAGCTCGCCTACTTTCATACGAAGTACCTGCGTTACATGCCTTGCCGTTTCTTGCGAAAGCTCAAAAACACCTTGACTAATATTTTCTTCGTAAAAAAATCTCATTTTAATTTCTTCCCATCCAAAGGGCGCCGCCAATTGAATTTTGTTTGGCACCTGTAACACTTGATAAAACATTCTCTTCTTCACGCCAACGTAAAGCTCCCATAAGCGCCATGGCAACGGCCTCTTTGTATTCTATAGTTTGTTCGTCCGCTTTTTCAACTATTACTTTTTTCAATCCACAATAATGCTCAATCCGTTGTAATAAATAATCATTATGTGCACCTCCACCGCTTATAAGCATAGTGCCTTCTGTTGTGCAGGCTTTGCCAATTTGCATGGCAATATGTTCAGCCATTGTACTTACTTGGTGTTTTAATTCTAAGCCACTTTCTTTTATCAAAGGCAATACTTCTTCTAAACCGAATTGATTGGCTAAGGATTTAGGAGCAACTTGCTGATAGTAATCGAGCGCATTTAATTTTTCTAATAAAACACCATCACAAGTACCCGAAGCGGCTAACGCTCCTTTATCATCATACTCTTTATCTATTGTATTAAGCAATGCATTTAAAACTCTATTAGCTGGGCAAACATCATAAGCCCACGCTACAGCGTGCTTAGCTCCGTCATGAATATGATGCGCAATATTAGCAATCCCTCCAAGGTTTAAAAAATATTCATAACCACTCCAAAGCATTTTCTCAGCGATAGGAACAATGGGAGCACCTTGCCCACCAAAGGCAATATCCATATTGCGCAAGTCAGAAATTACAGGCAACTCAAGTTCAGCAGCTATGCTTGCACCATCACCCATTTGAAATGTCATGGACATTTCGGGATTATGAAAAACAGTATGACCATGACTCGCTACAAAATGTACTTTATGCTCTAAGGCATGTTTTTCTATAAACGCATTTATTTGTTGGCCCAAATAATGACCAAAATCTACATGCGTTTGTAATAAATCTTTAGCCGATAGTTCGGTGAGTTTAGGAAGTTTTATTTTCCATTCTTCACTAAAATCCATAGAATCTGCCGCTTCAATTTCACAGCTCCATTCCCCACCTACTTCGCTAAGCACACAATATGCCATATCTAATCCATCCATGGAGCTTCCACTCATTACACCTATCACTCGGTAAACCATTTTGTAAAAATGAGATATATTTTAGTTTTCGGTGTAATTTGGTGGTAGAATTATGGTACATCATTTAGCAAAGGAAAACTCTCTTGTAAAAGTTTGGATGAACGAACTCAGAAACCCTGAAGTTCAAAAAGATCGGATGCGCTTTAGACGAAATATGGAGCGCGTAGGTGAAGTGATTGCTTATGAAATAAGTAAGACCATGCCTTTTGAAAATCAAAAAGTAGATACACCATTCGGCGAAAAACAATCTAGCTTAATGAGTTCGCAACCTGTGCTTACAACTATACTACGTGCTGGCGTTCCTTTGTTTCAAGGTGTTCTTAATTATTTTGATAAAGCCGATTGTTCTTTCATTGCCGCTTATCGTAAGCATGGCAAGGGTGATGATTTTACCATTGAGCAGGGCTATGTTACCTGCCCAGAATTGGAAGGGAAAGTTTTAATTCTTGCTGACCCCATGTTAGCTACAGGCGCTTCCTTAATTACAGCCTTAGATGAATTGCGCACTTACGGCAAACCAAGCGCCATTCATATTGCAGTAGCCATTGCATGCACCGCAGGAATAGAAAATGTAAAGAAAAAATATCCTGAGCTCAATTTTTGGATTGCAGATATTGATGAAGAACTTACCGCTAAAGGCTATATAGTTCCTGGCTTAGGCGATGCAGGTGACTTGGCTTATGGTAGTAAAATGCAGTTTTAGGAGGAGGCTAATTACCCAAAAGTTAAATTCTATTGAGATTAATTATAAATTCTATATCTTTGTGCCAAGCTCTGTAGCTCACCGAATGTTCAAGCTTGTCTTGAAAGATTTATGTAGGTAGAACGGAGCTTTTTTTATTTCTTAAATTTTGATGAATCAGTATCGCTGTTGTTTGGTTTAAATTTCCAATGTCTATAGGGACCCTCCCAGTCATCTTGAGCCTTAGTTCTACCAGTTGATATACCAATGTTGAAACGCGGTTTTAATTCACATATCTTAGCCAGAATATGCTTGTAAAGTTGTTCCTTAGCTACTGTCCGTTTACCTCTTCTCTTTTGTCCGTTAGGGATCGCTCGGTGAAGATTATTCAAACGAAATTGCATGCTTCCTAGAATTACATCAAGAAATTGTAGTGGCAAGTGCTTCTTCGAATCAACCTCTACAATATCTTCTTTTCTGATTTTTAAGTTGGCATTCTGGAAATCTTTAGATCGTTCTAAACCCTTTATATGGCTCTTAAATTTTTGAACTTTAGAAATAGTATCAGGCATCTCATCAAAATGAAGTCTTAGATGAATATTATATCCGAATTTGTTTGAATGCTTTAAACCAAACGCATGCTTAATAAACTGATAATAAAGAATGAAGTACTCATTTTCCCTTTGTTCTGCGGAAAGCCCTTTAGGGACATCAGAACTTTGCCGAAACATTATACGAATCTTAATTTTCCCTTGTTTTATAAGTTCGAAAAGGAGATCTACTAGCGAAATAAACGCTGGCAATTTAACTGCATCAACCTTCCCCCACTTAATTTCTTCTGTTACTCCTATCTCTTCCCGAATCTTAGAAAACTCTTTTAGAATAAATGTTAAATCTTCTGATTTAATTAATAATCCGCCATAAAAATTCGAGTAGTGCGGCCCTTTTTTTACCGACTCATCACACCATATAAAATACTCTTTACCCACTCTGACAAATCTAGGAAGTACTAATTACCTTGGGATTTTTATAACGCATATCTTTTCTACATGAATTCCATATTTGTTTCACTTTATTAAGCTCTTAAATCGACCACTTTTAATAAAAAGTAGCCATCATGGTATAAAATTCCAATAAAGCTGTATAAAATACGCAATAAACATTTCACCACCCCATAACCCTTTATATCAAATAAAAAGCGACCTTTGCGCACTGAAAAAAACCTTGGCCTCATTTTTGCCCATCATAAAGTGTCAAAAGGTTTTAAATACAAATAGTAATGGAAATAAGAAACATCGCCATCATAGCACACGTTGATCACGGTAAAACGACCTTGGTTGATAATATATTACATGCCACGGATGTATTTCGTGATAATGAAGAATCTGGTGAGCTCATCATGGATAGTAATGATTTAGAAAAAGAGCGTGGTATCACGATTTTCTCTAAAAATGCTGCGGTATCCTACAAAGGAGTAAAAATCAATGTAATTGATACACCAGGTCACGCCGATTTTGGCGGTGAAGTAGAACGTGTATTGAAAATGGCTGATGGTGTTATCTTATTAGTAGATGCGTTTGAAGGACCTATGCCACAAACACGTTTCGTATTACAAAAAGCATTGGCACTTGGTTTACAGCCTATCGTTGTAATTAATAAAGTAGATAAAGAAAACTGCCGACCGGATGAAGTACATGATGCAGTGTTTGAATTATTCTTCCAGCTTGATGCCACTGAAGAGCAATTAGACTTCCCTACTTTCTATGGTTCGGGTAAGTTTAACTGGTTCAATACAGAGAATGTACAGTGCGATGATATTACGCCTTTGATGGACGGAATTTTAGAACATGTACCAGCACCACAAGCTGAAGAAGGCGATGTGCAAATGCAAATTACTTCATTAGATTTCTCATCTTTCTTAGGTCGTATTGCGGTAGGAAAAGTAAAAAGAGGAACGCTAACTGAAGGTATGCAAGTATCACTTTGTAAAAGAGATGGCAGTGTACAAAAGCACAAAATTAAGGAATTGTACATATTTGAGAACATGGGTAAAAAGCGTGTTACAGAAGTAAGCGCTGGTGATATATGTGCCGTAGTAGGAATTGAAGATTTTAATATCGGTGAAACAATTTCTGATCTTGAAAATCCAGAAGCATTACCAATTATAAAAATTGATGAGCCTACCATGAACATGGTATTTGGAATTAATAACTCTCCTTTCTTTGGGAAGGATGGTAAATATGTAACCAGTCGTCACATAAGTGATCGATTGGATAAAGAGCTTGAAAAGAACCTAGCCTTAAGCGTAGAAAAAACCGAGAGTGCGGATAGCTTCTTAGTATATGGTCGTGGAATTATGCACTTGGGTGTATTGATTGAAACCATGCGACGCGAAGGCTATGAGTTGACGATTGGTCAGCCTCAAGTAATTACAAAACAAATTGATGGTGAAAAATGCGAGCCGTATGAGGTATTAGTTGTTGACGTACCAGAAGAATTTAGTAGTAAGGTAGTAAACATGGTTACGCAGCGTAAGGGTGAATTGACTATC
>CALJNC010000021.1 GCA_937981995.1 uncultured Chitinophagaceae bacterium | reverse complement strand
ATTTATCTTACTTCAGAGTTATTAAAAAATCCTTTTAACTACCCCATCAATTAAACTTTATTTTCTTGATTCTTAATTACATATGAACTGATAATAGAATAAAATGTTATAAATAGGATTAAAATAATTAACAGCGGGAATAGATTTCTATACTATGGTTTATTGATTATAAATATGACGTAATTTTCAATTACATTGAAATTGGAAAAAACATTGCAAATAAGGTTAAAATGAAATGATAGAATTCATTTGAATACAAAAAAAAGACCACCCTTACGGGCGGTCTCATAATAAATAGTATTTACTAAATTCTAGTAACGGTAAGCCTCAGGCTTAAACGGACCTTCGATTGGAAGACCTAAATAATCCGCTTGATCTTGCGATAAAACGTCTAACTCAACACCAATTTTTCCAAGGTGCAAACGAGCTACTTTCTCATCCAAGTGCTTAGGCAATACATATACTTCGTTGCTATACTTATCCGTATTGTTCCACAATTCTAATTGAGCCAAGGTTTGATTTGTGAATGAGTTACTCATTACAAAACTTGGGTGACCTGTTGCACAACCTAAGTTTACCAAACGACCTTCTGCCAATAAGATAATGTCTTTACCATTGATCGTATATTTATCAACCTGTGGCTTAATCGTATCTTTAGTATCACCGTGATTTTGGTCTAACCAAGCTACGTCAATTTCATTATCAAAATGTCCAATGTTACAAACGATCGCTTTGTCTTTCATGCTTTCGAAATGCTCACCAGTGATTAAATCTTTACAACCAGAAGCTGTTACGATAATGTCAGCCTCTTTTACAGCGTCTGCCATCTTCTTTACTTCGTATCCTTCCATTGCAGCTTGTAATGCACAGATAGGATCAATTTCAGTAACAATTACACGGCAACCCGCGCTTGCCAAACTTGCAGCACTTCCTTTACCTACATCTCCAAAACCACCAACTACAGCAACTTTACCAGCCATCATAACGTCCGTAGCACGACGAATCGCATCTACACAACTTTCTTGACAACCATATTTGTTATCGAATTTAGATTTAGTAACTGAATCATTTACGTTAATCGCAGGAATAGGTAATGTACCATTATTCATACGCTCAACTAAACGGTGTACACCTGTTGTAGTTTCTTCACTTAAACCTTTGATTCCAGCAACTAACTCAGGATATTCATCTAATACCATGTTTGTTAAATCACCACCGTCATCTAAGATTAAGTTTAAAGGCTTATCAGCGCTTCCGAAAAATAACGTCTGCTCAATACACCAATCTGCTTCTTCTTGCGTTTGTCCTTTCCAAGCAAATACTCCAATACCTGCTTCAGCAATTGCTGCTGCTGCTTGATCTTGCGTAGAAAAAATGTTACATGAGCTCCACTTCACCTCAGCACCCAAATCAACTAACGTTTCGATTAATACTGCCGTTTGAATTGTCATGTGCAAACATCCTGCGATACGTGCTCCTGCTAAAGGTTTCTTACCAGCATACTCCGTACGCAAAGACATTAAACCAGGCATTTCTGCTTCTGCCAATTCAATTTCTTTTCTTCCCCAAGCTGCTAGAGAAATATCTTTTACTTTGTTTTTTAGACTGAAATCAATCTGTCCTTTTGTTATTGTTGACATAATTTGTATTATTTATTGTACAAAGGTAATATCAAAGGATATATTTCTGAAATAGTTTAAAAGTTCAGTATATTTATTAACTTTAGGCTTCCGAAGCAGATAAAACCCGAAGAAACATATAATTTTTATACTTAAAACCGAATAAATGACTTGACACACCCCTAGCCCCTCTCAAGAGGGGAACATTTGGAACAAAAAATTGATAGATTAAAAAACATAGAAACAAAATTAGACGGTAACAATAAAGACATTGCCATATTGAAAAGCTTTTAGCTTTGTCACATTGAGCGGAGTCGAAATGCGACAATGCGGATTAGCAGGAAAGGGCCACGCTAAAGGTGGCAAGCTTTCGACTCCGCTCAGCCTGACAGCACTAAAAAAAGCAACAAATAAACTAAATAACATGGAAACAAAACTAGACGACAAAGATTTAGCCATCCTAAGCATTCTACAGAAAAATGCAAAGGCCACCATTAGCGAAATATCCAAACAAGTACACCTAAGCCCCTCACCTACGCATGACCGTATTAAACGATTAGAAAAGAGCGGTATCATACAACGCTACACTACTCGCCTAGACAGACGGAAACTAGGCAAAGGCCTCATGGTAATTTGCTACGTATCGCTCAAAGAACATAATAAAATAAAAGGCGCCAAATTTATTAAAAGCATACTTGCCCTACCCGAGGTTATCGAATGCTACAGCATCAGCGGTGATTTTGATTTTATGCTAAAAGTTGTTGGCTCAGACATGGATAGTTATTATGACTTTCATGTAAACAAACTTTCTCAAGCCGAGAATGTTGGAAACATACAATCTGTATTTGTAATGGGCGTGATTAAGGAGAGTATGGTTGGGGTATAGAAAAAAATATTTTTGGATAAATCCTAGACGAAAATAAGTTCAAAGTTAACTTCTTCATTGAGAAAGAGATTCTAATCACGATGTCTAGTAACTAATCTCAATGAATGATCTTGAGTTTTTTTTTGATTCAAAAAAAACATAAATTAGCCAAGAACATAAAGTACTGAACACAAATCTGATAAAAATAAAATAATACCATGGATCCAAACATAGAGAACATTGAAGCCATTAGCTCGATTGCTCGACCATTTATTGAACCAATATTTAATACCCTTGTTAAACCTCATTTGAAAAAATTAAACAAATGGGTTTCGAAAAAAGATACTAAGGATAAAATAGAAGACTTATTTTGGGAAAATAAATTCAAGAAGTATTTAGAGACAATTTACCGAGACTCTCTATTCGTTACAACTTTAGTTTTTCCTAATTCTCAAACTAAACTAAAAGAATTATATGTCCCATTAACAATTGTGCAAGCCAATTCTAATGAACATTTCAAAATTGATACATTTGACTTTTCAATTTTTGACAAGTTCGGAAAAATAGTAATTTCAGATTACGCCGGCATGGGAAAATCAACTATCCTTAAATGGATAACCGCTTCTATTATTGAGCAAAAAAAGAGTGTCCCTATACTAATAGAACTAAGGAAGATAGATTCTGGTAATTCCATTCTTGATGAAATATTCAATCAAATTAATCCAATTGATGAATCCTTTGACAAAGAACTTATTTATCAACTCTTAGACTTAGGTTTTTTTACAATTCTTCTAGATGGCTTCGATGAAATACCGTATGATTTTCAAGAAGAAATAACTGTTCAATTAAGCAGCTTTATAAAAAAAACAGGAAAAAACAACTTTATAATTACTTCTCGACCAGAATCTGCACTTTCAACCTTTTCTGATTTTCAATTATTTTATATTCAACCTCTTACTGAAAAAGAAGCATATAGTCTAATTAAAAAGCTAGACGAACTAAGTAAAATCAAATTTGGCCAGAATTTAATTAATGAAATAAAAGAAAAAAACACACCTGTTAAAGAATTCCTTACTAACCCATTTCTTGTGTCACTTTTATATAAATCTTACACATACAATAAAGATATTCCTTCTAAAAAAATTACTTTTTATGAAGAAGTTTATAGCTGTCTATTTAAGCACCATGATTTATCAAAATCAGGGTTCAAACGCCCTAAACGTTCGAGATTAGACATTTTCGATTTTGAACTAATTCTTCGTGATATTGCATTTGAGACATCTAAAATCGGCAAGGTTATCTACTCTAAAGATGAACTTATAAATCATGTTTCAAAAGCTAAATCTAGACATGCCAGATTAGAATTCAAAGAACAACAATTCCTCGATGATTTAGTTACAACAGTACCAATTTTTGCAAAAGAAGGCTTAAAGATTAAGTGGGCTCACAAATCGATTCAGGATTTTTTTGCGGCTAAATACATTTCAAACCATAGTCGTAAAGAAGAAATAATTTCAGTAATATTCAAATCCGGAAAGTATAACTACCTAAACATACTTGATTTACTTTACGAATTAGAGTATAAACTATTTCGAAAAATAATAATTCACAAAATAATAGAGAAATTTATTTCATATTATGAAAGTCAGTTCCTTAAGAAACCTGCAGTTAGCCAAGAGCTTATTGATGAGAGAATTGCACTATTGTTTGGTTCTGATTTTTGCATATTAAAAGTAAAACATGAAATAGGATTTGAAGAAGCAAGAAATATTTTTACAAGTGCTTTAAAGAAAAAAAATAATGCATTAAAACTAGGGGCTACTTTTCATCATTCTGATCCACAATACTACTCGATGAATGAGTTATCTCTAGATAAACAAATTCTCAAAATACTAAGACTTAAAAATGAAAATCTTTTTCTTGACAAACAGCCTAAAAGTGACCACGGAATAACCAAACATCTAAATGCCTTTAGTTTTGGCAAAGCCTATGTTGTTGATGACGACCTAACACAGCCATATAATGATGTGAAAAAATTTAGTTCTATCAATACCGCAATTGCTAGGCGACTTTGGACATTCTCAGAACGTGAACAAGTCCAAAGTTTTAGCCTTGATTACCAAAAGTGTATAAATGAATTAAAAGAAATCAATGAGGAAATTAAAAAAGATTCTGAGATTGATTTATTCTCGAACATTTAATTTCAACTAGCGCAAGAACACAACAAAGCTAAAGCGCAGCGTTCTTGTGCGGTTATAAAACAGCTTCGTAACTTAGCAATACACCAATCAAACACTATAAAGCACAACCAATAGTAATCGGAATAGTGATTTAAAGTGCCTGGTAATATTAAAAAACGTAAGTGAAGCTACAACCACCTTTTAGAAAGATAATTCATGTAGATATGGATGCTTTTTACGCATCGGTTGCCGAGTTAGACAACCCAGCGTTAAGAGGCAAAGCCATAGCCGTTGGCGGCGGTGGCGTAAGAGGTGTGGTTTCTGCTGCAAGCTATGCCGCTAGAAAATTTGGTGTTACCTCTGCCATGAGTGGCGTACTAGCAAAACAAAAATGTCCGCACCTCATATTTGTAAAAACAGACTTCGCTAGATACAAAGAACTGTCTCTAAAAGTTAGAGAAATATTTCACCAGTACACAGATCTGGTAGAGCCGCTATCTTTAGACGAGGCCTATTTAGACGTAACAGAAAATAAAAAAGGAAACCCTTCTGCTAATGATATTGCAAAAGAAATTAGAGCAAAAATTTACGAAGTCACTGGCTTAAGAGCCTCTGCAGGAATTTCTATTAATAAATTCATTGCTAAAATAGCCTCAGACATCAATAAACCGAATGGTCAAAAAACCATACACCCAGAAGAGGTGCTGGACTTCTTAGAAAAATTGCCCATTAATAAATTTTACGGTGTAGGCAAAGTGACTGCAGCCAAAATGCATAAGCTTGGCATTTTTGTAGGGAACGACTTAAAGCAAAAGACACTAGAAGAACTTGTTACCTTATTCGGGAAGTCAGGAACACATTATTATAATATTGTTCGTGGCATTCATACGAGTGCCGTAAACCCAAATAGAATAAGAAAATCCGTTGCCGCAGAAAGAACCTTTAACGAAAACATTCTTTCTGAACATGTTATGCTAGAGCAGTTAGAAAAAATAGCAGACGAATTAGAACGAAGAATGACAAAACTAGAAGCAAAAGGAAAAACCATTACCTTGAAAATAAAATATGCCGACTTTACACAAAAAACAAGAAGTAAAACGACAGCGCATTTTATGCAGCAAAAAAGTGAATTCCTCCCCGTTATTAAAGAATTATTGCTTCAAGAAGAATTAGTAGCCGCTGTTCGATTATTGGGTATTTCTTTTGGTAATCTAAATACCGAAAGAAAAGAACCTCAAGTCACTCAGTTAAAATTTGAATTTTAGAACAAGCAATAAGACCTCCTGCCGCAAGATTGAGGCATGGCTTAAGCAAAGCATCTTGCGCGACTTTACATAAAAAAACATATGAACTACAACAACAAAAAATTCCGTCCAGTGCAATATTCTGAAAATGGAGAAACTTCAGACAAGACCATTTTTGAATATAAACAAAAGGGCAATATTCTAACCGCAGAATACAATGGAGGTCCAATACTAAAAGGACACCTAATAGGATTGGTAGATGAAAAGGGGAATATTGAAATGCGCTACCATCAAGTCAATATTAAAGGAGAATTAATGACAGGCGTGTGTAATTCAAAACCAGATTTTACGGAAGAAGGAAAAATAAGACTTCACGAAACCTGGCAATGGACTTCGGGTGACAAATCCTGCGGTACATCTATTCTAGAGGAAATAGTATAATTCGCAATTGCTAGCAAAAGTATTTCTATTGCTTTATCTTATAAACTTCATACAGCCTCTTACTCTTTGCAATCATTATTACAATAGCTCCAGCTATTAATATTGTATAAATAACTGCCGCACTATGATAATTACCATAATAGGTTTCTGTATAATTTATTAGCAACCACATAATGGTAGATACAATACCTGCAAATGAAATGACTGGTGTAAAAAAAGTACCCATATAATAATTAAATCGTTTAAAGGATTTTGGTAACGTATAAATCAAGTCACTCCATTTTGCTTTCCTTCCAAAATAAAGAAACAAACCAAACTCCTTAAATGATAAACCCTTTTCGGCAGGTAAAAATTCTGATCCTTTAAAAACAGAACTATAAAATGCATAAATAGTGTAAAGCAGTAATAGTCCTATTACTACAAGCAAGGAAGTCCAGTTAAAATTAAAAAGGGATACCAAAGGATTAGCTTCCTTAGAAAGATCAGGTGTTAACTGATAGGTACAATAGGCATCATAACTTCTAGATAAAATGATCCATAGCGTTACCAAAATAAATTTACTTGTTTTACTTAGTTTCATAATTGTAACAGCTAAAATGAAGAATAATAATTAATCATCCATACTAAAAAAAGCTAAGTGGTTAGCAATAAGGATAAGCGGTCAAAAGCTTAGCATATTTTTTACTCGATCTTTGTTGGTGTTATAACCAACAAAGATTCTAACCAAACCAAAATAGGCTGTCAAATAACTTACCTTGGAATATTAAATGTAAACAATCCATTATCGCAAGAATTCGACACAGCTAATACTCCTTATTCTTAAACTAACTAACAAGCACATCCTCCGCTCCATGTGTGAGCGCTTTTAGTTTCTTTACAAATACTAAAACCAGCAAACCTAGCACAAGAGTACAAACAGCTATACCTGTAAAAATTGCCATCTCTCCGGCGTCTTGTGCAGCTTCGCCTAGTATACCGGCTAGTTTATTGCCCAGGCCTGTTACTGCAAAATAAGTACCCATCATTAAACTGGCATACTTTAAGGGGGCTAGCTTAGTTATAAAAGATAAGGCTACTGGCGATAAACTTAATTCAGCAACTACATGTAAAAAGTAAGAAAGAAACAACCAATAAACCGGTGCTTTTTCTAATGCACCTTCTGACAATTGATAGGCCGCACCCATTAAAGCTACAAAACCTAAACTCATTATAATAGAACCAACACCCATTTTAAAAATAGAAGAAGATTCCTTTCCTTTTTTACGCCAGCGTACCCAGAAGTACGCCATAGGCGCTCCTAGAATGACTACATATAAAGCATGCAAGGATTGAAAGAAGCTAGTTGGAATTTCATAACCCATAACCACACGATTAATTTTATCTCGTGCATATAAATTCATAAGGCCACCCGCTTGCTCATAAGCCGCCCAAAAAACCATCACAATCAAAAACGAAATAAACATTACGACCATTCGATCTTTCTCCGTTTTAGTAAGTGGCTGTTTCATTAAGTGCGCATGCTCATCTGAATGTTTAAGTAAATCCCCTACACCGGTTAAATACTTACGTCCAAAAATATAAACCAACTGACCAAATATCATTCCAAAACCTGCCAATGAGAAACCTAGGTGCCAATCTACTTTCTCGCCATAGTAACCCACAATAAGCGGTGCTAAAACTGCACCTATATTTATTCCTATATAAAATATTGTGAAACCCGCATCACGTCTTGCATCACCTTTTTTATACAAGCTACCCACCATAGTACTAATATTGGGCTTTAATAAACCTACCCCACATATCAATAAAAACAAACCGCCATAAAAAGCCGTCATATTCTCTACGGCAAGCGCAAACTGCCCAAATACAATAAATATTCCACCCAATAAAACAGACTTCTTTTGACCTAGCCAATTATCAGCTATAGCGCCACCAAAGATTCCTGTAAAATATACTAGTAAACCATACCACCCATACAAGGCCAAGGCTTCTTTGCTAGTCCAGCCTAATCCAGGATTGATAGCATCAGTTGTTTCTGCCGTAAGGTAAAGTACCAATATTGCCCGCATTCCATAATAAGAGAAACGCTCCCACAACTCTGTAAAAAATAAAACGAATAATCCTTTTGGGTGACCTAGTATAGTTTTTTCTTGCATAGTGCCTCGTTGAGCAACTAAGGTAATCTACTTTACTTTAAAAATTTAAATGCATACAATTATTTAAATGGTTTAGTCTAAAACGTATAATAAATAATTATTCCAATAATAAATATGGCGAATTTTAAATGCAAATAAAACTAGAATGTTACCTCGACTAGCGCAAGAATGCAGCAAAGCTAAAGCGCATCGTTCTTGTGCGCTTTAAATTTATTTCAATAACTTCGGGCAACAATAAAAATTCATAATGAAGAAGATTTATCTTTTACTACTTTTTGCTACCGCAACACTTTCTTTAATGGCCCAAGCACCTGCTAAAAAAAAGAAAGCCGCACCTAAGAAAAAAACATATAGCCAGGTCATTACGGATAGTGCAATAACATCTAAAGGATTATTTTATACTCATATAGTAGATGGCAAAAATTATTTTGAAATACCCGATGCGCTTTTAGAAAAAGAAATTTTAATTGTTACACGTATTTCAGGCTTTGTAAAAAATTTAAACTTTGGTGGCGCGGGTGTAAAATCAAGACCACAACAAGTGATCCGATGGCAAAAAATGGGTGAGAAAATATTATTGCGCTCTGTTTCATATAATAGTGTAGCCAGTCACGAAGACCCGATTTATAAATCAGTGAAGAACAATAATTTCGAACCCGTGATTATGGTTTTTAATATTGTTACCAAAGGAAAAAAATCTTCTGTAATTCAGGTAGATCCATTATTCATTACAGACATTCCTATGATAGGAG
Source organism: uncultured Chitinophagaceae bacterium (assembly GCA_937981995.1). GTDB lineage: Bacteria > Bacteroidota > Bacteroidia > Chitinophagales > Chitinophagaceae > JAGNRR01. The sequence goes on along the minus strand of CALJNC010000021.1, from coordinate 66,954 downwards.
GAATTAATAATGGACAACGAAAGAAATTTGGCATCAAAGGCTTAGATATGAAGCGCAGCTTTGTAACCTCTATGCGCGCCTTTCCTAAAAACGTGGAGGTAAAACATATCCTTACCTATAAGGGTGGAGACAAACTACCTGACAATCGAGTAACAGGAACGCTTTCTATAGAAATGAATCAATCGTTTATCACCCTACCTAAAAAACCAATGGAGCCTCGTTACTATGATGCGCGTGTGGGTTACTTCTCTTTATCACAAACTAATTATAGCTCTAAGGAACAGCGAACGACAAATCAACGATTCATTACACGTTGGCGTTTGGAACCAAAAGATCCTGCGGCCTATGCCCGTGGCGAATTGGTAGAACCTATAAAACCAATTGTATATTATATAGATCCTGCTACGCCTAAAAAATGGATTCCTTATTTAATTGCAGGTGTAAATGATTGGCAAACTGCTTTTGAAAAAGCCGGTTTTAAAAATGCAATCTACGCTCGCGAAGCACCTTCAAAAGAAGAAAACCCTGATTGGTCACCGGAGGATACACGTTATTCTGTAATACGCTATGTGTCTACTGATATTCAAAATGCACAAGGACCACACGTACACGATCCACGTACAGGCGAAATTTTAGAGTCGGATATAATATGGTATCATAACATTCAGCGCTTACTGCGCAATTGGTATTTTATACAAACGGCAGCCATCAATCCTGAAGCACGAGGTGTAAATTTTAAAGATGCCGTTATGGGTAAGTTGATTCGCTTTGTAGCTGCGCATGAGGTTGGTCATACATTGGGATTACCACATAATATGGGCGCTAGTGTCGCCTATCCCGTAGACTCTTTACGCTCCCCTAGTTTTAGTCAGCGCATGGGAACAGCTCCCTCTATTATGGATTATGCTCGTTTTAATTATGTAGCACAACCAGAAGATGGTCCGGTAGGTTTATACCCAGGCATAGGACCTTACGATGATTGGTCAATAGTATATGGCTATAAATTAATACCGAATGCTAAAGACAAAGATGCTGAGCGTCCAATTTTAAACCGTTGGATAAAAGAACGTGCTAATAATCCATTGTATCGCTATGGAAGACAACGGGGCCTGCCGCTTGATCCTACATCTCAAACCGAAGATCTTGGTAATGATGCTATGTATGCAAGTGCTTTAGGAATAAAAAACCTCAAACGTATTGTTCCTATGATAGCAGAATGGTCATATGAAAACGGTAATAATTTTGAGCAGACCGAAGATTTATACAACCAAGTGTTTAAACAATTTAGATTATATATAGGTCATGTAACAGCCAATATTGGCGGTGTAATTGAAATTAGTAAAACACATGATCAAAACGAAGCGGTTTATAATCATCAAGATCGCAGCAAGCAACTTGAAGCGTTTGATTTTATTGAAGAAAATATTTTTGAAACACCCGAGTGGCTAATTAATCAGGAGTTAGCTAGAAAATTTGAGCCCAATGGAATTGTAGAGCGCATTAAAAATTTACACTCTTATAGCTTGGCTATCCTATTTAATAAATACCGACTGAATAGAATGAGCGAAAATGTTGCTTTGAATGGTGAGAATGCCTATTCCGTCTATGAGCTTTTTGATGATACACGTTATGCTATTTTTTCTGATGATAAGGACTATGATATTTATGGCAGAAATCTTCAACGACTTTTTATAGAAAAAATGAATAGCCTTCTTTTGCTGAAAGATGAATCTGTACAAGTTAGTGATATTAAATCAGCAGCTCGCGCTACCCTTTTCTCATTAAAAAAATCCCTTAAGGCAAAAAGACATTTTTCTAACATAACACAAATGCATGTACGTGATTTAAAAATACGAATTGAAAAAATGCTAGAAGAGTAAAATCTGACACATTCCATTTATAATTTTCAAACAACCAAATTAAGCAAAGGAATAGTTTTATTATCTTAGCTTCAAATAACGACCCATGCCATTTTCAAAACTATCAATTAGTACAAGCAAAACACAACAAGAAGTAAAAAAAGCACTTCAAACTAATTTTAATATTGATCAATATCAAGATAAGTTGCGCCTTGAATTAAACCGTGAAGGTGGCAATAGAGGATTTATCAGGATTCTTTTTCCAAAAGTAAAAACATACATAAAAGTTGAAAATGGCAAAGCAAAATGTAGTATCCTATTAGAAATAGTTGGATTTGTCATGCTCTTTGTGTCAATAATGGCAGGAGTTGCAGCTGTAGCCTTACCCCCCGAAGGTGAAGAGAGTTTACCGGCATGGGCTCCAATTGCTGCTGCGGCGTGGTATCTCTTATATAGCTTTATGTCAATTGCTAAAATCAAAAAATTGCTAAGTTCAATTAAGGAGGATTAAAGCAATTTCTTATGTAATACGCATCTTCTTTTTTTTATAAACCATGCAGTAATAATGAATCATTACATTTGCGCCCCATGGTATACAAAGAATTTACAAAGCAAGAAATAATTGATATGGATATGTATTACCGCATCCAATTAATTAATTCGCTAGGAGGTTTTAAATCTATTTGCTTAATAGGATCAAAGAATAAAGAAGGGCAAACGAACCTAGGTATATTTAACTCTGTTTTTCATTTGGGATCTGCGCCTGCACTTTATGGATTTGTTTGCCGCCCGGCCAACAGAGAACGCCATACATTGGAAAATATCTTGGAAACAAAAAACTATACCATTAATCAAGTGCATCATACTTTTTACAAACAAGCGCACCAAACCTCAGCTAAATATCAGCGCGAAACTTCTGAGTTTAAAAAAGTGAATTTAAACGAAGAGTATATTGGAGACATACATGCACCTTTTGTAAAGGAGTCAAAAATAAAATTTGGTTTGGAATTGGAAGAAACTCACAATATGATGAATAAAAATACAATCCTAATTGGCAAAGTGATACATGTAAAGGTTGAAGAGAACCTATTGGATGAAAAAGGTTTCATACAACTAGATAAGGCTGATACAATTACCGGCAGCGGATGTGATGCTTACTATAAAACTAATTTCTTAGAAAGATTAGCTTACGCAAGACCGGAGAATGAAGATGCGTAATACCAAGTTGTCACTACAAACTACCATTGATTTACTCTTTAAGATAAGCCAATCAAATATTGATTAAAACGTCGAGCCATTCGAATTAAAAAACCAGCCTTCTTTTTTTCAGGAAAGACGCTAATATCCATTTTGGGTAAAAACAACGAGCCGCGTTGACTACTAAATTTATAAACTGGATAAGAAAGGAAATTCAAAAAAGACCAAAAGAAATTTCGAGTTGGACCACGCCATGATTTCATTACAGTATCATTTCCAATAACTGTAATATCATTATTTGAGCCTCCAAACCAATACTCAATCGTTTTGAATAATGAATCATCAGCTAGTTTTGAAATTTTCAAGTGCTTTAAAATAGCAATATCAAGAGATACACAATCCTTAGAAGCATAATATCGTAAAGGGTGAATTACATTTTTGCCACCCATAACTCCTACCAAACCATCTGGTACATTTTGATAGGCATCCACTATAGAAAAATCAGGCGGATACTCATCTAAAAGTACCATAGTTGTAGCACAACGATCTACAATTTTATCTACAAAAACAAAGTCTTCAATATTCCCAACCAACCATTCCAAGTTGGCAATTGACATCATGGCCATTTCTGTTGGGTGACTGCGCAGCTTACCAAGGCTCAATCTAAATTCAGCATCTTTCCAAGTTTTGCTTAAATGATATATTCCAATTCCACGCTCATATTCATGCGAAATCAAATCAGAAGTTGCATCAATAATTTCAATATCAGGGTAATTAAAATAAGCTGCCACTTCTTTAATACTTCGGTTATTATAAAACTTGGCATAAATTGATTGAACGTCTAGTAGCTTTACCTTTTTGACCCCTACTTTGGCAAGCGCAGCCAATAAACTTTCTATACTCTCCTTATCTATAATGGGGCTAATATCATACTGCGCATAACCCATGGTAATTGTCAATTTTATAACCACCTCTATGTCAGCAATTGATTTATTCAAAGCAGCAGCTTTAATCGTTAGCTCTTCTTTAAGTTTCGCATTCGCAAGTGTTTTTTCCAAGGTAACATCTCGCCCTACCTTCTGTTCATCTTTTTCGCAATACACTTTCCTATCCTGACCTATTGGATTACGCAACATGCTAAGTCGATATTCTCTTGGCAAAAAATAATCACTTACCGCTCCTACTTTTTCCACTAAGCTTTCAATCGTTACTCCCGGCTTTAACGTTCCATCATGTTCTAGTGCTTCATAAAAAATCTTAAACACTTTGCCGTGATTACTCTCGTCTAGCACAATGCGACTGAAATCTTTGAGTTGATTTTCATTAAACCGTACATCGTCTTTCGCAAGTACTACAATACGATCCCAACAAGCCCATGCTGTACGCTCTGCATCTATATTAAAAGAACAAAAATCTTTCAATGAGCCTGCATTTAATCGCTCTCGTATTTCCTTTGGTATTTTACCGCCAAGTGTACCAATTGCCATAAATATTTTTGCCAGTAGATATGAAACCGGAGATTTTTTAAACGATGACAATTGTAAAATAGAACCCGACCAACCACCTACAAAACCTTGAAATTGCGAAAAGAAAACATTGAATCTAGTAAAGCGCTTATTCGTTGTAAGCAAGCCACTTCTTACATAATCGGTGTGCATTTCTTCATCTTTCCAGATCCAAATAAAACCATGCCTAAAAATTCTTTTGAATGCATCAGAGGCTTGTAAATTTTCAATACTTTTTCGTAGGATAGACTCTTGGTAAGAAGTAGCAACCAATTCCTCACGCTCTAAGGCAAGTATCAAAAGTTGATTTAATTCTTCCTGCGGATTATTTGAATGCTTTTTTTGTAAGGCTTGTAACTCCCTCAAAAATTGATTGTATATTTCACCCACGATTAGTATTTATTTATAAGGCCTAAAGATACACTATGAAGCATATAATTATTGCGGGAGCAGGAATGGGCGGTTTAGCAGCAGCTATTAATTTAAAACAAAAAGGATACGATGTAACTATAATAGAGGCAAGCAGCAAGCTAGGTGGCCTAGCCCGTACTGAAGTAATTAACGGACACCATTTTGATGCAGGACCTTATATTTTACTTGATCAACCCGGACTTGCCTGGGCTTTTGAAAAACTAAACCTTCCCTTGCAAGAAAACGTTCCTTTACTAAAACTACAAAATGTATATACGGTTGATGATAAAATAAATTTTTCGCATGACTTAAAAACAACAGCAGCTCAATTTGAAAATCAATGGACTGGACAAGGAAAGAAATATATTAATTTTGTCAAGGCTACCACAAACACCCATCAAAAGCTTACACCTCATACGTACAAATCCAAACCCGGACCATTAGACATTATTAAAAAAGGAAACTTTAGCCTTATTCCTTTTATGCTTAACAATTTAGCAGGAGTTTTAAAAAAATATGATATCAATACTGAGCTAGGAAAAGCAATTGGAATTTGGACACAAGTAGCCGCCCAAACAATGAAAAAGGCGCCAGCTCCTATGTCATTAGTACCATCACTTATACACGGTCAAGGTGCTTATTACCCAAAAGAAGGAATGGGAGCCGTACCAAAAGCATTGGCCGATAAAGTTAGCGCAATGGACATTCCTATCTTGTATAACACACGTCTTACAGGAATCAAAAAAACAAATAAAAAGATAGTAGGTGTATCTACCGATAAAAAAGAAAACATAAGTTGCGATATACTTCTGTGCAACATGAGTGCGATTGCAGCCTATCAACTAATGGAAGATACAATCCCTGCCTCGTATAAGCGATACATCAAAAAATTACCGCTTCAATCTCCAGGTATTGCAGCCTACCTTCAGGTAAAATCAAAAAAGAAAGCACCGGCGCCTTATTTAAAATTTTGCACCACGCATAAATCATTAAGCACAATTGCTTTTGCCAATCCTGGAAATATTGAAACAATCAACGGTTTTCATCAAGCAAGATTGGTTGCTCCGCTTGATTATGAGCAGGCAAAAAAAATGAGCGAGTCAGAACAACTTGCACTTATAAATGAACAAATAGACTCTCCATGGTGGCAAGAAAATATTGATGACTTTAAAATAATTCATAAACGCACTACGTACGATTGGGGTAGCAAATTTCATTTGCATAACAATAGTATGAACCCAGTAATGACGGCAGAATTTATGCGCAAAGGACGTATGCCACACAAAAGCAAGTATATGGATAATTTATACTTCTGTGGTAGCTCTACTCACCCTGGGCAATGGGTTAGCTTTGCTGCAATATCAGGTGTCTTATCATCTAACTTGATAGATAAATACCATGGATAATGTACAAACTAAAATATTGCCTAATGGGAATGAATTGAGATACACTCATTTTGGATCAGGAGACTGCATTATTTTCTTACATGGTTATCCTGAGAATCATTTGGTATGGATTCCATTAATGCAAGCTATGTCTAAACAATTTAAAGTATTGACTTTTGATTGGCCCGGCATGGGCGGCAGTCAAGTTTGGAAAGGAGGCTCCACACCAAAAGTAATGGCCGATAGAATAGTAAAAATCATGGATGCTTTTAAAATAAAAAAAGCTCATCTTGTAGGCCATGATATGGGAGGCCAACCTGCACTTGTTTGTGCTGCATCCTACCCAAAAAGAATAGTATCTGCAACTGTAATGAATTCATTATTAATTCATGATGCGAAAACATCTTGGGAAATAAAATACCTTAGAAACTTAAAGCTGAATCGTTTTTTTCTTAACTACCTACCTCGCATAGTATTTAAACGAGCATTAGGAACTTTTTTAGCTAAAAAGAATCCATTGAACCCTGAGATAAAAAAAGTTTTTTGGGCAGATTTTAAAAAGAAAAAAGTAAGAGAATACATTTCAAGAATGTGCTTTGGTTACCAAGCACAACTACCCAAACTACCTAAGTATTACGCGCAAATTACCTGTCCGGTTTTAATTATTTGGTCCAAAGAAAATAAGCACTTTGACATTGACCACGCCCACCGATTACTTGATCTTGTAAAAACAGCTCAGCTTCAAAAAATGGAAGGCGCTAGCCATTGGCTAGGATTAACACAACCAATAAAAACTGCTGAATTCATCAAACAATTCATTTCCTTAAAAAGCAAATAATTATTTACAGACTTTTATGACTGCCATCGCAGTAAGGTGGATTTTTGGTTTGCTTACATTGGCAAAGCCACACATCCTTATCCTCTTCTAATTTAAAAATCTTAGGTGAAAATTCCGTACCCTTATGAGCCCCGTCACAAAGCGGTTGATTTGCACTTAAACCACAAGTACAATAAGCATAGTTTTTATCTTTTACAGCCTTTAAACATTTAGGCTCTTTAGCAGCACATTTAGCTTTATCCATAGCCCTAAGATAAATTACATTAGCCGAATTAAAAATTATTTTTTAAGCCCAGCTATACGACCCATTAAATCTCCAAATAAACTACTAGCTCCTCCTTTCTTTGGCCCTTGTCTGCCATTTTTCATTTCATAAATCCCAATGGCTAGTTTTCTTAAATGAAAATTAAAAATATAATCATCTGGCGTATCGCCCTTCCCATAAAAAGTTCCAAAGCGTAAATCATTGTATTGAATGGCACTATCAATATCCATAAGACAGAAATAATCTTTACTAAACCAACGCAATGTTTTTAATGTAGGATCGGAGTCCAAATTATCAATTAAGTCATGGCCTTTTTGAACCGGATTAAAAGCAATAGGCACTTCATCAAACCAAGAGTATTGACCTAAGTAAAATAAACTATCTGTTTCCAAAGTGGCACTCCACAATACGTTATTTAATATCGTAGGACTAGAAGTAAAACGCTCAACTGGAATCTCTTGCTTAGTAAATGCCTTTTCAAATTGATTATCAATATAAAATTTATTAAAAACTGTAAATAACAAAAACGCGCAACTTATAATTAGCCCTGCTACATTCCAATTCCTTCTAATCCTACTACCTCTTATAAGGCAAGCAGCTACTACAACACAAATCAGAAAGGGCAAGGTATATGTAAAATCCATAACTGAAACCGTATTAAATGCCACCCGATAATCAGAGATTGGATTAAAAAGTTGGGTACCATAAGTAGTAAAACAGTCTAACAATGGATGCGTAAACAATGACCAAAACATGAGCCAACTCCAATTTTTTGCAGTAGCATCGGGCGCTGTCCATCTACCTGAGTAATAACGAACTTTAAAATGTAAAATTAGCAATGCAAGCAAAACGATCGAAATTATAATTAATGGTATATAGTTGCCCGGAAAGAAAATGCGAAGCATAAAATTTAATGCGGCAACAACTAATCCAAATCCAAAAACTTTACTAACAACAGCAATCTCTTTATGATACTTACTTTTATATTGCCAGTGAACCAGCCAACCAAAAACAAATGCTCCAATAATTCCAAAAAATATTGAATGACTAAAACCTCTATGAAAAGCCAAATTATCCAAATCGTTTAAAAACATTCCGCCCAAAACATCTAAATCAGGAATCGTACCGCCAATGGCACCCCAAAGCATGGCACGATTACCAATCTTTTTACCTAAGACCGCCTCACCTACTGCAGCACCTAAAACAATTTGAGCTAATGAATCCATATCAGGGCGCAAAGGTATTGCACAAAGCAATTAGCCATGGGTAAATTTTCGTAAGATATTACATGAGAATTGAACACCGAAACCAAACAATATCTAATAAAACTTTATATTTAATGCATGAAACGTCTTGTTATTCTTCTTACTCTTTCATTTTTGTTTTGTTTTAGCGCGAACGCACAAAAGGTATATTCCGTAAAATATCAATCCCAGGCCGATGTAAAAGTGTATGTAGTTAAATATGAATCTCAAGCAGATTTAAAAGTACACAAACAGAAATATGAATCTAACGCTAGAGGAAATAATGGTGATTGGTTCTTCGTAAAATACGAATCTCAGGCTAACAAGAAAATCTACTTTGTAGACTATGAGTCACAAGCCGATCTTAAAATATTCTTTGTAAAATACGAATCTCAGGCTGGATGGAGAAACAAGTCTAAGAAGCAATTAATGTATTAATCCGTTAGAAGTTATTTCGTTTAGACACATTTATTATTAAATGAAAAAATTTTTAGCTGAATTCATTGGCACGTTTGCTCTTGTTTTTTTTGGTACGGGGGCTATGATTATAGGCGAAGTAGCTCCTGGTTCAATAAGTCATGCTAGTATTGCTGCAACTTGGGGCTTAATTGTAACAGCTATGATTTATGCATTTGGCAGCACGTCTGGTGCGCATATAAATCCTGCAGTTAGTATTGGATTTTCAATGACCAATTTATTTAATAAAAAATTACTTATACCTTATATACTGGCACAATTAGTTGGTGCCATACTAGCTTCTGTTGTATTGCAACTAATATTTCCTTCAAGTAAAAAACTTGGCGCAAGTTTACCTTCAGGATCCTGGCAAGAAAGTTTTGTCTTAGAATTTTTTCTAAGTTTCATGCTAATGCTTGCTATACTTTTAATAAGTCAAAATGAAAAAACTAAAAAGCTTACAGCACTTGTAGTAGGAGCCGTAGTTGGTTTAGAAGCTTTTTTTGCAGGACCAATTTGTGGCGCTTCTATGAATCCTGCTCGATCAATAGGACCTGCCATAATCTCTGGAAATATCACTCATCTTTGGGCCTATATTGTTTCTACAATTTTAGGAATGATGTTAGCTACTAGTCTTTGGATTTATTTTAATAAGAAGAAGAAATCCTAAGCTTTCTTACGTAGTAACTTCCTTGGCAGCAAACCATACTTTGGCGCTAGCAAAAACGAAATCAAAAACAATATACCCAGCGTGGCTGTCATAGAACCAGGGATTGAGCTATCCAACCACTTAGCTAAAAAGTATCCTAATATAGAAGATAACACTCCAACACCAACCGCAATTAAAAGCATGCGCACCAAATTATCCGTCAGCAAATAAGCTGAGGCTGCTGGCACAACCAAAAAAGCAACCACTAAAATTGCTCCTACCGATTCAAATGAAACTACCGTTACCAAGGATACTAAGGTCATTAAAACATAATGCCATAACACAGCAGATATACCTACCGAAACCGCATACGAAGGATCAAAAGTGGTTATTAAAAACCCTTTGTACCCTATACGTAACGCAATGATTACTATTATAAATACGATAAATAAAATCCAAATTTTGCGGGGTACAATATCTACAAATGTACCTGTAGTCAAAATATCCAATGGAATAAACAAAATCTCACCATGCAATACACAATCGGCATCAAGATCCATTTTATCGGCAAATAATGTGAGCATAATAATTCCTACAGCAAATAGAAATGTAAAAACTAAACCAATAGCCGCGTCGTTTTGCATCTTAGCCTTTTTACTTATAAACTCAATCAAAAAGGTAGTGAACACTCCTACTAAAGCTGCACCTATAAGCATAGGCAATGAACTACGCGATCCGCTAATTAAAAAAGCAATAACTATGCCTGGCAATACTGCATGAGAAATAGCATCTCCTATCATAGACATTTTGCGTAGTACTAAAAAACAGCCGAGCAATGCGCACGAACTTGCTACCAACGCACCCGTCAATATTATCCAGAATGAATAACTCATGAGACTGAAGTTTTAGTGTAAGGGATTGGTTTATCGTGTGGGTCCGTTTCAGGGAAATCAAGTTCTTGCTCAAGCATTTCTTCTAACTCAGGTGTAAAAAAATGCTCCAAACTCTCGGCTCCTTCATGCACATGATCTGCAGGAATTTTAAGGAATTTACTCATATACATCTCCCACAATCTATGCAACTTGGCAATACGCTTTGATTCTATCACTCCAACTTTTGTAAGCTTCCAACCATGCTCATCTTCTTCTACTTTACCATCACGGCACAATCGTTTTAAACTTGCTTGCATTTTTGATTCTTCAAAATATCTACGCGCTTGCAATTGTGCAATTTTTCTTGATGTCAAGGCATCTCCTTCTTTCTCTCCGAGGTGAAAAAATATTTTCAAAATATTTTCATCCATTGTTGTATTTACCTTTCTTTTTTTACTCAACCATTTAAAAAAGAAACCACGCTCAGGAGCAAACGTCATTGATATAAAAGCAATGAATGTAACTGCAATAATGACCCAAGGCCCTGTAGGCATTTTGGGTGCTGAATAAGAAATATAACTTCCAAAAAAACCGGACAAAGCTCCAAACATTGCTGCCAGTAAAAGCATGACAGACAATCTATTGGTCCAATACCTAGCAGCCGCAGCGGGCGTTATAAGCATAGCTGCCATAAGTACTACACCCACAGCTTGGATTCCTACTGCAATGGCAATTACGGTTAAAGTAGATAAAACAAATTCAATACTTCTTACTGGCAAACCAAGAGACTGTGCATAGTCAGCATCAAAACTTAGAATAGAAAACTCCTTAAATAATAACCAAACTACCACCACCAAAACTGCACAAACAATAGCAAGCATGATTACATCATTGCCTACTAAAGCAGCAGCTTGACCAAACAAAAAATGATCAATGCCAGATTGTGCTGCATTGCCTGTAGACTGAATATAACTCAATAACATAATACCCACCCCAAAGAAAACAGTAAGTACAATAGCAATAGCAGCATCGGCTTTTATGCGCGATTGTTTTGTTATAAAATCAATACTTAAAATACTTAACCAACCACTTATAAATGCACCCGAAAGCAACACCAAAGGATGCCTAACCTGGGAGAAAATAAACGCTAAACAAATACCTGGCAAAACGGAGTGCGCTACAGCATCTCCCACCAAAGATTTTTTTCTAAGAAAAGTAAACGTACCAACAACGGCCGTACTCGCTCCTAAAAGCATAACACCTAGTACAACGTATCGAACGTTGGCATTGGATAAACTCAAGAATTCTAGGAGCTCTCTCATTATCCTTTAATTGGAAATTCTTTTTGTCTTATAAAATTAGAAAGACTATCAAGCAAGGTTAATTTTCCTCCGTAGGTTTCTTGTAATAATTCTGGTGTAAAAACTTCCTCTTTGGGACCAGAAGCAACTAAGCGCATATTAAGTAATATCACCCAATCAAAATATTCATACGCTGATTGTAAATCATGGTGCACCACCATAATTGTTTTTTCTTCTGCGCGCATTTCTTGTAGGAGATTTAAAATTGAACTCTCCGCCGAAGCATCTACACCCGCAAAAGGCTCATCCATTAAATATAAATTGGCCTGCTGCGCTAATGAACGAGCAATAAAAACACGCTGTTGTTGCCCACCTGAAAGTTGTGCAATTTGACGCTTGGCATAGTCCTGCATATTTACTTTTTCCAAGCTAGCCATTGCAATTGCCTTATCTTCTTTGGTTATTCTTTTAAACAAACCTCTCCTGCCATAACGCCCCATAAGCACTACATCTAATACACTTGCCGGAAAATCCCAATCTACTGATTCGCGCTGTGGTACATAACTAATTTGCTCTCGTACTTCATCTAAATCTTTATTAAAAACTTTCACATAACCACTTTGCTTATCTACTAATCCCATTACGGATTTTAGCATAGTAGATTTACCTGCTCCATTGGGGCCAATGATACCAACCAATTTTCCTTTGGGTATACTAAAATCGACATTCCAGAGTACTGGATTTTTATCATAACTCACTGTAAGATCATGAACTTCTAGGACTGGATTTTCTACTTGAACGATCATTGATTTAATGTTTAATGCTTAGTTTTTAATGTTTAAATGGTTAATAAAACAAAGTTTCTTGCTGTTGAAAAGTCATTCTTAAATTCTCACAACCACAGCTCCCCTCTTGAGAGGGGCTAGGGGTGTGCCTACTTAAGTGCATTTACGATGGAAGCTGTATTATGTTTTATCATACCTGCATAAGTTCCTTCAGGTGTATCATCATCTCCCATAGCATCGGAAAATAAAGTGCCTCCTATTTTTACTTCCCATCCTTTCTTTTTACAGCCTTCTATTACAGCTTTTAAGTTTCTTTCATTTACCGAAGATTCTACAAATACGGCTTTTACTTTTCTTTTAATAATTAAGTCTACCATTTCGGTAATGTCTTTAATACCAATTTCGCTAACTGTAGATATCCCTTGTAAGCCTTGTACTTCTATTTCGTAGGTTTTACCGTAATAATTAAAGGCGTCATGCGAGGTTATTAAAAGTCTTTGCTCTTGAGGTATCTGCGAGATAGTAGCTTTCGTATTAATATCCAGCATTTTCATTTCTTCAAATAATGTAGAAGAATTCAATTCATAAGAATTAGAGTTTACTTTATCTTTTTTAGCAAGCGTCTTAGAGATTACTGATAATGTTTGTTTCCAAAGAAGAACACTATGCCAAACATGTGGATCATAAATAGTTTCTTCCCCTTGGTCGCTTGATATAATTAATTCCTCTTTAGGAATATCTTTTGTAACAGCTACCACAGACTTTTTCTTTGCAAATTTTTCAAACACATCTTGCATTTTACCTTCAAGATGCAAACCATTATAAAAAATAATATCCGCTTTGGTCAGTTTTTCTAAATCACCTTGTGTGGCTTTATAGTAATGCGGATCTACACCAGGACCCATCAGACTAATTACTTCAGCTTTATCTCCAGCAATATTCCGTACAGCATCTGCTATCATTTGCGTAGTGGTTACTATATATAACTTATCTCCGTCGACCTTACTTCCACCTTGGTCACAACTGCAAAGTAAAATTGTCGCACAAAGAAGGAATACTAATATTTGTTTCATAATTTCTATTCGTAAAAGTTAGTCTAGCCTAACTTTTATACAAATGTAAAGCATTTAGGTCAAAAGAAGACATAAAAAAAAACTACAATGTAAATTCGCAGCCTTATGAGCAAGGAAGTAGTAGTAAGCGGCATTAGAAGCACAGGATATTTGCATTTAGGCAATTACTTTGGCGCGATACAGAATTATGTAAAAATGCAAGATGATTATAACTGCTATTTTTTTGTCGCGGATTATCACGCACTCACTACGCTACCAGACCCCAAAGAGTTAAAACCCAATGTATACCGTGTAATAGCCGAAAATATTGCTAGTGGTTTAAACCCAGAAAAAGTAGCCCTGTACGTACAAAGTGACGTACCCGAAATTCCCGAATTGTACCTCATGCTTAATATGCTTGCTTATAAAGGCGAGCTTGAAAAAACGGCTTCATTTAAAGAAAAAGCAAGATCACAGCCAGATAATATTAATGCTGGCTTACTCACCTACCCTAGCCTTATGGCAGCCGACATTATTATACATCGAGCGCACAAGGTACCGGTAGGAAAAGATCAAGAACAACATCTTGAAATGACAAGAAACTTTGCAGGACGATTTAATCATAGATATGGCGAATTATTCCCAGAGCCAACAGCTTTTAATTTTGGTGAGCAACTAATTAAAATACCAAGCCTAGACGGCAAAGGAAAAATGAGTAAAAGCGAAAATGAAAACGCAACGATTTACTTAGCAGATGAAGATGACAAAATCAGAAAGAAAATAATGAAGGCCAAAACTGATGGCGGACCTACTGAGCAAAATTCTGAAATGCCTGATTACATTGAAAATATTTTCATGCTAATGAAACTAGTAAGCTCAGAAGAAAATTACGATAAATTTTTAGCCGACTTTAATAAATGTGAAATCCGCTATGGCGATATGAAAAAGCAACTAGCGGAGGATATGATAGCATTTGTAAGTCCGATTAGGGAAAAGGCAGCGAATTTGCAAAACGATATTCCTATGTTACAAAAAATTATGCAAGCAGGAAAAGAGAAAGCAAGAGCAAGTGCAAGCGAAACCCTTGCCAATGCTAGAAAATTAATTGGAATTAATTATTAAGCCATTTGGCATTTTAAAATATAATTGACTAGATTAGCACTGAATTTATGGCCAAGAAGAAAAAGAAGATAAAGCACGTAGCAGTAGCCGGAAATATAGGCGCTGGTAAAACTACACTTACTAAAATATTAGCGAAACATTTCAACTGGTCTCCTAATTATGAGGACGTTGAAAACAATCCTTATTTAGATGACTTCTATAAGGATATGCCTCGCTGGAGTTTCAATCTTCAGATTTTCTTTTTAAATAGTCGATTAAAGCAATTAGTAGACATACAAAAAGGAGATCAAGTAGTAATACAGGATAGAACAATTTATGAAGATGCAAATATCTTTGCTCCTAACTTACATGAGATGGGCCTAATGAGTAAACGCGATTTTGAAAACTACAGTAACTTCTTTGGCACCTTAACCGAAATGGTAAATCCACCCGATTTATTAATTTACTTACGTGCAAGTGTACCAGCCTTGGTAGGTCAAATTCAAAAACGTGGCAGAGAGTATGAAGAGAACATTCGTCTCGATTACTTAAAAAGACTAAATGAATATTACAATACCTGGATTAAGAATTACAAAGCAGGTAAAGTTTTGATTATTGATATAGATAAAATAAACTTCGCGGAGAATAAAGAGGATACAGCCAAAGTAATTAGTATGGTAAATGCTGAGGTCAATGGATTGTTTTAAGGTTTTGGTCTAATTTTTGTTACCCTAAATATATACTTGTTATGAAAAAAAAATCTTTACTTACTAGTTTACTATTAATCATAGGACTAGGTTCTTATACTGTATTAAACACTTCCTATAGTAGCGGCTTTGGCTCTTACTCCAATACAACTTGTGTAACATGCCATAGCGGAAGTGCTCCAACTACTGCTATTGCTATCAATGGCTTACCTACCTATTACACGCATGGTCAATCTTACCCCTTAAGTGTAACTGTTACAAATAGCTCCAAACTAGTTGCAGGTTTTCAAATACGATCAAACATAGGCACTATTACCAATTCAGATCCAGGCATTTCAAATTACCCTGATGGCAGAAGCGCGGGACATAATACGCCTAAAGGAATGATAAGCGGCGTTTCAACTTTCAACGTAATGTGGACGGCACCTGCAACGGGCAGTACCATTGCCAATTTTGGCGCGCAAGGAATTGGCGCAAATGGCACGGGCAATACAAATGGTGATAGTGGAGCTTTTATAACAATAAGTAATATTGCACTACCGGTACTTTTTGTGAATGTAAATGCCATTGCAAGAGAAGATCATATCCAATTAAATTTTGAAACTGCTGAGGAAAAAAACATTCAGTCATTTGAAATAGAAAGAAGAAAAGAAAATACAGATTTTAAATCAATACAATTAATACAACCAAAAGGCAACGGAAATTATATAAGCAATGATTTCGAAATTGAAAAGAACACTAATTACTATTACAGAATCAAAGAAACTGACCTTGATAATAAAACAACCTATTCTGAAATTGTTTCTGCAAAAATTTCCGGAGAGAACGATTTGAACATTTACCCTACCATAAGTAACAATCAAACTTTTACAATCAAAGGTCTAAATGAGTACACCAACGTTAAAGCAGTTCTTTACAATATGCTTGGAGCACCTGTAGTTTCCTCCTTGGTAAATAATGGAATATTTTCTATTGAGAAACAACTTCCACATGGAAACTATATTATTCAACTTATTGATAATAAGGAATCTGTACTTATTAAGAAAGTTATTATGAAATAAATAATCTGCTATTGTTGCTTTCTTCTATCCATCGCTTACTGAGATGGATTTAAAAGTCATATTTCTTTTTAAAAATATAGTTTGTACCTTAGTTGAAATAAAATCTCAACTATGAAACAAAAATCTTTACTCACCTCATTATTATTAATACTTGGATTGGGTGCATATACTGCATTGAATACCTCCTATAGCTCAGGCTTTTCTGGCTATACATCTAGTTGCGGATGCCACGGTGGCGCAAATGCCGCTACTACAGTTGCTGTAAATGGTCTTCCAACTTTTTATACGCCTAGTGCAGCTTACCCAATTACAGTTACTATAACCAATACCATGAATAATCAAGCCGGTTTTCAGGTTCAAACAAATATTGGAACGCTTACCACAACTGATGCAGATGTAACCATTCAATCAGGCAATATGAGTGCGGGTCACAACAAAAGAAAAAGCATGGTAAGCAATACCGCAACTTTTAATTTAACATGGACAGCACCTGCTACAGGTGGCACTGCCGCAACTTTCAATGCTGTGGGAAATGCAGTAAATGGATCAGGCACTGGAGGAGACATGTGGAATTCAGCAGCTGCAACCAATGTAGCTTTACCTGTAAACTTTACGAATGTAAAAGCTCAAAAATTTGCTGATCATGTATTGGTAACTTTTGAAACCGAAAGAGAAGAAAACGTAAACCATTTTGAAATCGAAAGAAGCGCTAACGGAAATGACTTTAAACTACTTACGACAATTTATACCATTGGAAGCGACAGCTATAGCTTTAAGGATATTGAAAATTCAAATGAAACTTACTACAGAATCAAAGAAGTAAGTAATGATGGCGAAAAATTCTATTCAAAAATTGTACGCACTAGTACAAGTATAAACACTACAACTATTAAAATTTACCCTACCCTTATTGATCAAACAATTAAAATTAGCGGTGTTGACTTTAATTCTGATTTAGAATTTGCATTATTTGATCTTAAAGGAAGCAAAGTATTTTCTTCTGATATTACTAACAATGAAATAAGTATTCCTGCAATTTTATCAGGCAATTACATTGCTACAATTAGTTCTAAGAATGACATTTTAAAATTTGAAAAAGTATTTATCAAATAAAAAGACAACCCTATAATTATAAAAGGAGCGCTATTGAAGCGCTCCCTTTTTATTATCATTTTTAATTAATTAAACATTAAATCTAAAGTGCATTACATCTCCATCACATACCACATATTCTTTACCTTCAATACGTAGCTTACCAGCTTCCTTTGCGGCCGCTTCTGAGCCTAGGCTTACATAATCATTATAACCAATTACCTCCGCTTTAATAAAACCTTTTTCAAAATCAGTATGAATTACACCAGCAGCTTTTGGTGCTTTCCACCCTTTTAATACGGTCCAAGCTCTTACCTCCTGAACACCAGCTGTGAAATACGTAATCAAGTTTAATAAAGTATATGCACTTCGTATTAATCTGCTTAAACCAGGTTCTTCTAACTTATATTCTTCCAAAAACATGGCACGGTCATCCGCATCCTCCATTACACTAATTTCCGCTTCAATATTATTATTCATTACAATTACTTCATTCCCTTCAGCAGCAACTGCGGCAATTAAAGCTTCAGAATATTTATTCCCTGTAAGCATAGATGCCTCGTCTACATTAGCAACGTAAAGCACTGGCTTAGACGTTAATAAAAACAACTCATTGACCATTGCCCATTCTTCATCTACCAAATCCATGGTGCGAATACTGTTACCTTCTATCAAGTGCGCTTTACACTTTTCAAGAATAGCAACCGTCTCTTTAGCTTTTGCATCTCCATTCTTGGCAATTTTATTATTACGCTCTAATTGCTTGTCTACGCTTTCTAAATCTTTAAGCTGCAACTCAGTATCAATAATTTCCATATCACCTACAGGGTTAATTTCACCTTCTTCGCGCAAAATATTTTCATCTTCAAAACATCGTATTACATGCGTTATAGCATCCACCTCTCTAATATTTGCTAAAAACTTATTTCCAAGACCTTCTCCTTTACTAGCTCCTTTTACCAATCCTGCAATATCTACAAATTCAATACTAGTAGGCATCACTCTTTCTGGGCTTACCAATTCAGCTAATTTATCAATACGCGCATCGGGCACATCAACCTGACCTACATTGGGATCAATAGTACAGAAACGATAATTACTCGCCTGCGCTTGAGCTTGCTGATTTACTGCATTAAATAAAGTTGATTTTCCAACATTTGGCAAACCAACGATTCCAACTTTTAAAGCCATAACTTTTAGATTTAATTGGGCACAAATATAGGAAGTCGTGAGAAGTTAGTTGCGTGTAGCTAGTTTTGTTTTTTGATTAGCTCCTATTGCAAGTAAGCCGTACCTACATTAATTATTTAGCCTACCACTTTTGATATGCAAATCTCGTTGCGGAAAAGGTATTTGAATCCCTTCTTTCTTAAACTCAGCAAATATTTGAAAACGCATGTCGCTCATAATATTTTCTACTATGAATGAATGGCGTGTCCAGAAAATTAATTCAAAATCTAAGGAAGATTCCCCAAAATCACTAAAACGAACCATAACTGAGTATAAAGGGTTATCCTTAATTACAAATGAGTTTGATCTTGCAACTGCTTTTAAGATGGACGATACTTGCTGCGGATCAGAATTATAATCAACACCAACATGGAGTATAAACCTGCGCTCATCTTTATTTAAGCTCCAGTTGATTACTTTTTCGGTTACAAACTTATGATTAGGTACAATCAAATTTACCCCATCCCTGTCCACCACTACTGTATGACGCAACTTAATCACTTGAATTTTTCCTACGATATCGTCTACCTCAATTATATCGCCAAGTTCAATTGGGCGTTCAAATAATAAAAACAAGCCAGAAACTAAATCAGAAAATATATTCTGTAACCCCATTCCAATGCCTACAAGAAGTGCCGCCGAACTCACTAATAGAGCATTCAATCCAATTCCATTGACTTCAAGCAACAGCACAAAAGTGAGCACATACAATAAATATTTAGCAATCATGAAAATGCTAGACCGTCGCCCGTACTCTACATTTTCCTCAGTACGACTGCCTATAATCACGCGGCGCATTACACGCAACGCAAACCATGCAACAGCAAAAACCAATAACATCAGAATAATTGTACCTGGCGTAAGCGCAAAATTGCGAATATGAATAATCTGAAAATTCAGAAAAGAATCTAAGCCACCCAGATCTGTATCAAATCGATTGAAGTCATTAAGATTAGAAGCGCTCTTGTTTTGCATACCCGAGGTGTAAAAGTAAGGGTATCCGTTTAATATTAGACTTTCATTTTAAAATAGAAAGGATCAACAAAAAGTATTAAATAAAGCAGCAGATTATGGAAAATATACTAGCTCAAATGGTTCACACTGGTTTCCATTCATGGTAAAAGCACCAGCCCAACGTTTTACGCTTTGGTCATCTAATACCCTATACGAAAAAGCCCTGGTTCTTGCACTTAATAAATTGCGTACAACAGTAGTGGCATTGGCATCGCCACAGTCTGGCGACACAGTGAAGGTTTGACTGGTCAGTTGGATTTGGGCTTCAATATCATCTTCTATATATAAAGTAAGACTTTGAATACCATCATTGAGCATCTGCTGCGCTGAGGAATCACTTATCCAAAATACTTTTGACCCTTCATAACGACAAGTTCCATCATCCTTTTTGGCACTTGAACTATAAGTTGTTGCATCTTCATCAATACAACCTTTTTTTGCACAACTAGTTACAATCAACGTCAATCCAACTACTAAAAGTAAAAGAGGAGCATTTATAAGAGTTCTCATTGTATAAAACTACTACTTATTTTAAAAATAAAAAGTTGCCAATAAGGCCAAAATGTTCCTTTACAATTTACATGACTTACTCTGTTAGATTATTGTATTTTTGTAAATAATGAAACGTACTTTTTGGCAACAAATATCAGAGTATCTCTATCTCAAAAAAAAGGACCCTGAGGCAAATAAAGGCATTAACGTAAAGCTTATGCATGGAATGAATCGCATATCAATTCTTATTTTTTTGGGCGCCATGATTTTGCTACTTTATCGAGTTTTCTTTAAGTAGTCACTTATAATTAAAGCTGCTTTTGAAGAGGCATCCCCATCTCCTAATACTTCCTGAAGTTGTTTATAATTTTGTTGAATCTCATGGCGCTTCTCGCCAAGCAATAAAGATAACTCTATACTTAAGTTAAACTTATTTAACTCACTCTGAATCAACTCTCTAACTACTTCTTTTTTCAAAATCAAATTAACTAATGAGATGTAAGGAATTTTAATAATTCGCTTGGCTATTTGATAAGAAAGAAAGCCACTTTTATAACAAACAATCTGTGGTACATTGTACAATGCAGTTTCTAAAGTAGCGGTTCCGGAGGTTACCAATGCGGCTTTTGCTTCGCTTAATAAAGTACTCATTCCTGTGGTATGTAGCTGCACTCTTTCATGAGAAACAAAGTAAGCATATTCAGCCAATGATAAATTGGGCGATTGGGCAATCTTAAACTTATAATCAGGAAAATCCTCTATTACTTCTAACATGCACGGCAACATAGCTTGTACTTCTTCTCTCCTACTACCAGGCAGTAAAGCTATTACGTCTTGCGTAGGTATATCCTGCTTACTAATTTGCTCGAGCAAAGGATGTCCTACATAATCTACAGCCAATCCTTTATCTTCAAAAAATTTCTTTTCAAATGGAAGTATACAAAGCAATTTATCCGTGTAGGCTTTTAGTTTCTCAACTCTGTTTTCTTTCCAAGCCCATGCCTGTGGGGCTATATAATAAATTACGCTAAACCCTTCAGCCTTGGCCCATTTAGCTAAGCGCAAATTAAAACCAGGATAATCAACAAGTATAATCGCATCAGGCTCAGCCTCGGTTATTTGGTTTTTAATTAATTTGAAATTACCAAGTATGGTGCGCAAGTTTAAAATTACTTGCTTAAAGCCCATGAATGCTAGGTCTTTTATGTGCTTTTTTATATTTACTCCTTGCGCATCCAATTGATCACCACCCCAACCATCAAAGGATGCATTCGCATCCAAGGCCCTTATTTCTTGCACTAAATTGGCTGCATGCATATCACCACTCGCTTCTCCGCTTACTATAAAGTACTTCACTTTAGTTATATTAAGCCAAATCTATAAATTATAATAATAACCGCATAAATAGCTACAGCTATAAAAGAACCGTACAGCGTCTTATACAATTTTCGATTTCTGAAGTAAGTAAACAAAGGAATACAGGCTATTAATCCAAGAGATAGCGTGGAAGAAATCGTCCGAGGATTATCTTGCATTAGCTGCAAAAACTGACCTAGACCAATATCCCTACCCATATACTTAAGCATATACACTAGCAAAACTCCAAAAAGTGGAATAACAATCCCTAACGAGAAACCAAAGAAATAATTGTTACGCTGCATGAGCACAAAAGTAAAGAAATGTTTAACGGGTTTAAAGGGATTGGCAGCTTTAGTTTCGTTGAT
This sequence comes from uncultured Chitinophagaceae bacterium, assembly GCA_937981995.1. Taxonomy (GTDB): domain Bacteria; phylum Bacteroidota; class Bacteroidia; order Chitinophagales; family Chitinophagaceae; genus JAGNRR01. The sequence continues at coordinate 44,714 of CALJNC010000021.1, read as the reverse complement.
AAATTTTACCTAAAATGAGCTAAAACAAAACTCAACAAACACTCCTTACTTTAAAACCAAAAGCTATCTTTGTACCTCATTTTTTAAACAACGTATACTATGAGCAATGGATATTTTTATTTCCCTAAACCAAAAAACGAACCTATTAGACAATTTGAAAAAGGGAGCGTTGATAAGAAAAAATTGAAAGAAGCCCTTGCAAGAGCAAAAAAAACAAAGGTAGATGTACCTATGTATATAGGTAGCGAAGAAGTAAGAACTGGTAATACCCAATCGATTCACCCGCCGCATGAAATAAAACATTCCTTGGGTGTTTTTCATAAAGGTGAAAGAAAACATATAACTCAAGCAATTGCAGCTTCGCAAAAAGCAAAAGCAAAATGGGCGGCTATGCCTTGGGAGCAGCGCGCTTCTATTTTCTTAAAAGCTGCTGACTTAATAGCAGGAAAATATCGCTACGATATGCTAGCGGCTACCATGCTTGGTCAAAGTAAAAATGCTTACCAAGCAGAAATTGATAGCACATGTGAGTTTATTGATTTCTTACGTTTTAATGTACATTTTTTAAGTGACATATATACACAACAACCTATCTCTGCTGAGGGATTATATAATAGAGTGCAGTACCGTCCGTTAGAAGGATTTGTATTGGCCGTTACTCCATTTAACTTTACGGCAATTGGTGGCAATCTACCTACCTCTGCTGCTATGTGTGGCAATGTAGTGGTTTGGAAACCAGCTGAAACTCAAATTTATTCTGCGAACCTTACTATGAAAATTTTGAAAGAAGCAGGTCTTCCTGATGGTGTTATTAATATGATCTTCTGTCGTGGACCTGAGGTTGGCGATGTATGTTTCTCTCATAAGGATTTTGCAGGTGTACACTTTACAGGATCTACTGGTGTATTCCAAACCATGTGGAAGTCTATTGGAGAAAACATTCATAAGTTTAAGTCCTACCCACGTATCGTAGGAGAAACGGGTGGTAAGGATTTTGTAATGGTACACCCAAGCTCACAACCTGATCAAGTTGCTACCGCTTTGCTTAGAGGTTCATTTGAATTTCAAGGCCAAAAATGTAGCGCAGCATCAAGAGCTTATTTGCCTAAAAGTTTAGCTAAGCAAATATTGACTAAGTTGAAAGCTGATATGGCAGAGCTAAAAATGGGAACTACTGAAGACTTTAGAAACTTTATAAATGCCGTGATAGATGAGCGTGCTTTTGATAGTATTGCCGCTTACATTGACAGCGTTAAAAAAGAAAAAGGAACAAAAATCACAGCAGGTGGAGGATACGATAAAAGCAAAGGGTACTTTATTGAGCCTACTTTAATTGAAACTAAAAACCCAAGCGCAACAACAATGTGCGAGGAAATATTTGGCCCCGTGCTTACTATATTTGTATACGAGGATAAGGACTTTAGCAAAACGCTAAAAATTGTAGATACTACTTCTCCTTATGCATTGACTGGTTCAATATTTGCAACAGATCGTTACGCTGTAAAAGAAGCCATTGAAAAGTTGGAAAACAGTGCGGGTAATTTTTATATAAACGATAAGCCAACCGGAGCCGTTGTAGGTCAGCAACCATTTGGAGGCGGACGTGCAAGTGGAACAAATGACAAAGCGGGCAGTATGATTAATTTATACCGTTGGTTAAGCCCACGTACAATCAAAGAGACATTTAATGCACCTTCAGATTATGGCTATCCGTTCTTAGCTGAGAAATAAACTAAATGATATTTGTAAAAAAATATTGGTGGAAAGTATTAACCGTACTCATTATGAGTTGGGTACTTATTGGCGGTATGCTTATAGATATTCCTGCTATTCCAAAACTAAGTGAGTCAGCTCGCAATCTCTTTTATCACGTGCCCATGTGGTATGTAATGATTATTTGTTTTTTGCTTTCTGCAATTAATGCCTTGCGTTTTTTATCAAAAAAAGATAAGCTCTACGATCATATGTCTGTGGAGTTTGTAAATGTTGGTTTAGTATTTGGCTGGCTAGGAATGATTACAGGTATGATTTGGGCCTCAGGTACCTGGGGCGAACTATGGAGCAATGATCCAAAACAAATCGGAGCTGGCTTATGCCTTCTAACCTATTTGGCCTATGTTGTATTGCGCAATTCAATTCAAAACAAAAAGAATGTTGCAACAATATCAGCAATCTATAATGTATTTGCATTTGCACTTATTGTGCCATTATTATTTATTATTCCTGCCAGGTTTGAATCATTGCATCCGGCCTCAGGAGAAAGCAATCCTTTGGAAGCCTTATACTCACAAGCGGCAGATTTTAGAAAAGTAAGCCTACCCGCAATGTTTGGCTGGGTCTTACTTGGTATTTGGATTTACGATATTAGAATTAGAATTAAAAAATTAGAACTTTCGAAAAAATGGACCGATTAAAACGATTACTAAATCGCTTAGCTTTTTTTATTTTAACCCTACTTGTCTGCCCATTGGCAAGCATAGCTCAGGAGAACTATGCAGATAAAACTGAGATGGCTGAAATCTTATATCAGAATGGTAAGATTTATCTTGTTGTATTCGTACTAGCAACTATCTTTACCGGAATTATTTTATACCTTATTCGCATTGAGCGAAAATTAAATAAACTAGAAAAAAACAAACACTAAACTTTACTTATTTAAAGACGTACTTATGGCATCACATTATAGTTTCTTTGAAAGCGTAGAACGCAATTTTGACAAGGCAGCACCTTTTACTAAAATAGAAAAAGGAATCCTTAACCAAATCAAAGCATGTAACTCAGTTTACAGAATGAAATTTCCTGTTCGTGTGAACGGAAAAATTGAAGTAATTGAAGCATACCGTGTGCAACACTCACATCATAAATTACCGGTAAAAGGTGGCATTCGTTACAGCATGGATGTAAACCAAGATGAGGTAATGGCATTAGCATCTCTAATGACATTTAAGTGTGCGATTGTAAACGTACCATTTGGCGGTGCCAAGGGTGGTATCAAAATTGATCCAAGAAAATACTCAGAGTATGATTTAGAAAAAATTACTCGTCGTTATACTGCTGAGTTAGTTAAGAAAAATTTTATTGGTCCTGGTATTGACGTACCTGCTCCTGATTACGGAACCGGCGCACGTGAAATGAGTTGGATTGTAGATACATATAATTCATTAAGACCAGGTGAGGTGGACGCTATGGGCTGTGTAACAGGTAAACCTGTAACACAAGGAGGTGTGCGTGGAAGAACAGAGGCTACAGGCCTTGGAGTTTTTTATGGCATTAAAGAAATGTGTAACGATGCCGACGTAATGAAAATGCTAGGTATGGAAGCCGGGCTTGATGGCAAAAAAGTTGTAATTCAAGGTTTAGGTAATGTAGGATATAATGCAGCAAAATTTTTCCAAGATGCTGGCGCACTTATAGTAGGTGTAGCTGAGTATGAAGGTTCCATTGCAGATGCGAGTGGCATTAATATTGACAAACTAATGGCTTACCGCAAAAAGAACGGAAGTATAGTTGGTTTTAAAGGTACAAATAAATTAAAAGATAATACTGCAGCACTGGAGTTGCCATGTGATATTTTGATCCCTGCAGCACTTGAAAATGTAATTGATAAAAAGAATGCAAAAAGAATTAAAGCCAAAATTATAGGAGAGGCGGCTAATGGTCCTATTACTCCTGAAGCCGATGTAATTTTAAATAAAAAAGGAATTTGCGTTGTACCTGATATGTTTTTAAATGCTGGCGGTGTAACGGTAAGTTATTTTGAGTGGTTAAAGAATCTAAGTCATGTACGCTATGGCCGTATGGAAAAACGATACAGTGAAAGTACAAACTCTAAGTTTGTAGCAAGTATTGAAAAAATGACAGGTCAGAAATTCTCTGCCAAGCAAAAATCTAGGTTAATTCAAGGACCTGAGGAGGCCGACTTGGTCTATTCAGGTTTAGAGGATACAATGATTAGTAGCTATGATGAAATCAGAAGTATATGGATGCGCAGCAAACGTATTGAGGATATGCGTACGGCAGCATTTGTAGCTTCTATCAATAAAGTGGGTCTTTCTTATATGGAATTAGGTATTTTCCCATAAAAAATACTTGTTTTATTAATAAAAATCATACTTTTGCACTCCCTTAAAAAGCAAAGAAATGCAAGAAGCAGTAAAATTTGTACAGGATCAGTTAAAAATTGAGAATGAGTTACCCAACTTTAAAGCTGGTGATAACTTAACTGTAAACTATAGAATCCGTGAAGGAAACAAAGAACGTATCCAATCCTTTAAAGGAAGTTGTATTAAGCGTCAAGGTACTGGTGCCACAAAAACATTTACAGTGCGTAAAATTAGTGATGGTATTGGTGTTGAGCGTGTATTTCCTGTATTCTCTCCTTTTATTGAGAGCGTAAAGGTTAATAAAGTAGGTAAAGTACGTCGTGCTAAGCTATTCTATCTTAGAGAGCGTCAAGGTAAATCAGCTCGTATTAAAGAGAAACGTGTTATTTCTTAAATAAGAAAAATAAATATATAAAAAGCTGCACACTAAGTGCAGCTTTTTTTCGTTAAAACATCGACTATTAACTCTAATTTTTAGGCAAAAAGCACAATCAAAGTTATTTTTACGCAAAGCAATAAAAAAACCAAATATGTTACATTCAATTTTTCTTTTAGGAATGCCAGCGGGCGCAGAATGGATTATTATCGTTCTTGCCGTTTTAGTACTATTTGGCGCTAAAAAAATACCTGAATTTATGCGTGGCGTAGGTAAAGGAGTTAAGGAATTCAAAGATGCCAAAGACAATGTTAAAAGTGAGATTGAGGCAGGCATGAATGAAACCGAGGGCTAGACTTCGTAGTCAAAGAGTAAATAAACGAAGGTGAATTTTAATTTTATAGTTTCAATATTATTACTACTAGTATTAGGTAGTGCTCAAAAAGCATCTGCCCAAGCTACGGCTATATCTGACGGTAAAAAGAAAGCCAAAACCAAAGTAGTAACGATTGCTATTAAGGATACAACGCTTATACCAAAAGGAGCAAAAATTATTCGAGCTAAAAAATCAAAGCAACTAATAGATAGTTCACGCTTTATAAAAAGAAAAATTGCAGTAAAAGACGAAAGAGTAAGACCTAAGCGCGCGTCACATGTAAGAGTGGATCCTGCGATATACGGAAAGCATACAGATTTTATTGTAAACTATCTTTCTAATTATCATAAAAACTACGCCAAGAAGTTAACGCGAATTAAGCGTCAACATCGTTCTCACTTTTCGTTTATTGAAAATGTTTTTAGAAAATACAAAGTACCTAAAGAATTAAAAGCTCTAGCGGTTATTGAGAGTGCAATGAATTTTCAGGCAATCTCTTCGGTTGGTGCAAGAGGCCCTTGGCAATTTATGCCAGAAACTGGTAGATTGTTAGGCTTACGAGTTGATAGCCGCGTAGATGAACGAGTAGATTTTTATAAAAGCACAAAAGCTGCTGCTAAATACCTTACAAGACTCAATAAAATGTTTAAAGGCGATTGGTTACTAACCGTTGCTGGTTACAATTGGGGGCCAGGAAACATTACTAAAGCTTTAAACCGCTCCAAAGGAAAAACCTACTGGGATATAAAAAATAAATTACCTCGTGAAACTAGAAATCACGTAATGGCATTTATAGCTACCTCAACTTATTTAGATCAAAGTTCAGTAGCTTTAAGGTTAGGAAGAGCACCGGGTGGAACCAAAGCTCCTCGACCAAACTTTGGATCTTTTGCATCTGCTTATGATGATGTACCTACGGTTGAAAACAATACAATTGCTTTTAAAAAAGGACAAACTAAAATAGCACCTTCTGAGCTTGACAATATTGCTATACTAAAAGTAAAAGGTGCTTATACCATAGGAGTTATAAGTAAACAAATTGGATTTGATCAAACCACATTAACTCGTTGGAACCCTACTTTTGATACGGATATCCTTTCGGCGGAGAAGCCGATTTACTTGAGAATACCGGCTGATAAGCTGGAGCTTTTCATTCTTAAAAAAAATAAGATTGTAAGAGAATCAAGATTATACATTGATAAAAATATTGCCCCCAAGCAATAATACTATGTCACGTTATTTTATTGAGTTAGCGTATAAAGGAAGTCATTTTGCAGGTTTTCAGAAACAACCAAATGCAATAGGAGTACAAGGTTGTGTGGATGAAGCGTTTAGTACCATTCTTAGATCTACAATAGAAACTACAACGAGTAGTCGTACGGATAGCGGTGTACATTCTTTGCAAAACTACTTGCACTTTGATACTGAAATTGATATCCCCGAAACATTAGTGTATAACGCAAATGCTATCCTACATAAAGATATTGTTATAAAAAATATTCGAAAAGTAAAGCCTGAAGCCCATTCAAGATTTAATGCGTTAAGCAGAACGTACGAGTACATTATTTATCAAAACAAAAATCCTTTTTTACAAGAAACAGGCTACTTCTACCCTTTCCCATTGGATATAGATGTTCTACACAAAAGTGCGCAGCTATTTAAAGAGAATACTAATTTTCAAAGTTTTTGTAAACGCCATGTAGAAGTAACACATTATTATTGTGACATATTACATATTGAATGGAAAGAGGAAGAGAATTATTTAAAATTTAGTGTGAAAGGAAATCGCTTTTTACGCGGTATGGTACGTGCACTAGTAGGTACAAGCCTGCAAATTGCCAGAGGTAAAATAAAACTTGAGAACTTACAAGCAATTATAGATTCTAATGATTGCCAGCAGGTAGATTTTAGCGCCGATGCAAAAGGGCTAACCTTAGTAAACGTAGAATACCCTAAAGAAATATTTATTTCCTAATCGGATTGAGTAGGTGCTTTAACCAAACGCAAATCATTATAAGAAGAGTTTAAATTTGTGTTTGCAAGTTCAGCTTTTTCTATAGGTAGAAAGGATGATAAAATATCAGCCGCTCCTTTTCTTACAACAATTGAGTGCTCATAATGCGCCGCATACGACCCATCTTTTGTACGAATAGTCCAACCATCTTCTTCGCAGTAAATTGCTCGATTCCCCAGAGTAATCATAGGCTCTATTGCAATCGTTAGTCCATTTTGTAACTTAACACCCTGCCCTCGTTTGCCATAATTAGGCACCTCAGGTTCTTCATGTAATAATTTACCTACGCCGTGCCCTGTAAGCTCCCTTACAACGCCATAGCCATATTTTTTCTCGGTTGCATTTTGCACTGCAAAAGCAATATCCCCTACCCGCTTGCCTACTATAGCTTGCTCTATACCCAAGTATAAGGAGTCTTTTGTGCGAGCTAATAATTCAAGTGTTTCTTGCTTTTGCTCACCAAGTGCATAGGTGTATGCACTATCACCTACAAAACCATTGAGTACCGTACCTATATCTACACTTATAATATCTCCTTCCTGTAGCTCATAATCGGTAGGAAAACCATGTACAACTGCATCATTTATACTCATGCAACAACCAGCAGGAAAATCATTATATCCTTTAAAAGCAGGCAAAGCTTTGTGATCATAAATAAAAGTCTCCGCTAGTTCATTTAAAAAACTACTAGTTACACCAGGCTTAATTTCTTTGGCCAAATGAGCATGCGTATTTGCCACCAGCATGTTTGCCGCACGCAAAAGCTCAACCTCCTCATCTGTTTTGTAATAGATCATAATCTTAACTGCGAAGTTATACTATTGAATAAATTTTATTTCCTAAATACTTAAAATTATACCGGCTATGGCGGCCGAAATATAGGATGCCATAGTACCTGCTAGCATAGCTTTTAAAGCCAAACTAGCAATATCCTTACGTCTTTCAGGACACAAGGCAGATATGCCACCAATTTGTATTCCTACAGAAGCAAAATTTGCAAAACCACATAAAGCAAAACTTGCAATCCATTGTGACTTTTCGCTTAAGGCGCCTGCTGCCATCATCTCTTTCATATCTAAATAAGCTACAAATTCATTAATAGAAAGTTTGGTACCCATTAACTGCCCTACAGATTGTAGATCAGCTGTTGGGACGCCTAACAACCAAGCAATTGGATAAAAAATCCAACCAAAAATTGTTTTTAATTGAATGGTTTGCTCAAATGGTAAATAAGATAATCCTGTATCTATAAGTGCTATCAGAGCAATAAAACCAATAAGCATAGCAAATACATTTAACGAAATTTTCATCCCGTCTGAAGCTCCATGTGTAATAGCATCTATTGCACTATCGTATTGGCTTTTCGTACTAATTTTTACTTCTCCCATGGTTTGAGACGTTTCCGTTTCGGGATAAAGAATTTTTGCGATCACTAAAGCTCCGGGAGCAGCCATTAAACTAGCGGTAAGTAAAAATTTCATTTCGATACCAAAGGATGCATAAATTGCCATTACTGAGCCAGAAATACAAGCAAAACTTCCAGCCATACTTGCCATAATTTCGCTGCGCGTCATGTTTTTTATAAATGGTTGTATCATTACCTGGGCTTCTACCTGTCCTACAAATGCACTACCCACATTGCTTAAACTTTCTACACCTGATACTTTTAGGATTTTATTCATCCATTTAGCAAGAAAACCAACAATGCGCTGCATGATACCAAAATGATATAATAAGGCCACTAAAATGCATATAATAATTATGGTTGCTAACACATTGAACGCAAAAATAAATGGACGTGCCGTAGAGGTAAGATTTTCTCCTGCTCGGTACAACATGGTATTACCCGTAGAAGGATCAAAAACTGAAATTCCTCCATACACAAAGGCTGCACCTTTGAAGGCTGCAGCATCAATCTTTTCCACAACTTTACCAATCAACTCAAAAAAGCTTTTTACAAAAGGTACTTTAAGGATTAAAACCCCCAATAAAATCTGAAGCCCCAAACCAGTAAATACAATTTGTTTTTTAATTGAACTCCTATTATTACTAAGCAAGTAAGCTAAACCAAGAATAAATAAAATGCCTAATACACCTTGAAACTTTTCCATTGTAAAGAATGGTGAATATAAGAATAGTGTACGAAATATAAAATGCCACTTATTGACATACATTTTGGCTCGTTATTTGTAGATTTAAGGTCTAATGAGCGAATCCTATTCAGGTTCTTATGAGAGGTTGGAAGATATACTTCGGGAGCTAAGGCTAAAATGTCCTTGGGATAAAAAACAGACCATACAATCGCTTAGAAAACTTACGATTGAAGAGACCTATGAATTAGCTGATGCTATTGATAATGAAGATTGGTCAGGATTAAAAGAAGAGCTTGGTGACCTGCTATTACACATTATATTTTATATAAGATTAGGTAACGAAAAAAATGCTTTTACGAGACAAGATGTAATACAAGCAGTGTGCAAAAAACTAGTAAATAGACATCCTCATATTTATGAATCAACGATTATTGAAAATGAAGAAGATGTAAAACAAAACTGGGAAAATCTCAAACTAAAAGAAGGCAAAAAAGGAGTACTTAGCGGCGTGCCAGCATCGCTACCCGCAATAGTTAAAGCTTTTAGGCTTCAAGAGAAAGCAAAGCAGGTTGGTTTTGAATGGGAAAAAGCAAGTCAAGTAAAAGATAAAATTGATGAAGAATGGGCAGAATTTGAAGAAGCGCTTGAGGATAACAATAAAGCAGAAATGGAAGCAGAGTTTGGCGATGTTCTCTTTTCAATAATAAATTATGCTCGTTTTATGGATATTGACCCTGAAGCAGCCTTAGAAAAAACCAACAAAAAATTCATTAGCCGATTTAATAAAATGGAATCCGAAGCTTTGCAATCTGTAGACTCATTGACTGAATTATCCTTAACAGAATTAGACAACATTTGGAATAAAGTAAAATTAAGTGAATAAGCTAAGAATAGACACCGGACGCACCTTTAGGTTCCCTTTTGATATAGATCGAAGGTTGTTTTTAGTTTTAGCAGCTATCTTTTTTATCCTAGCTATTAAACCAATAAACACCTTTATATTTCCGCGTTACAATGCTAAATTTATTGAGAAAAAAATAAACCAAGATTTTGAAAAGCAATATGTAGACTTTCAGAAAACAATAAAAGAATTTAGATCAGATAAAATAAACTTTAGGAATAGTGCCCCAGCTAACCTTGAAAAATTTAAAAACAAAAGTTGGTCTTTATTTATTTATCATAATGATTCTAAAGTATTTTGGAGTAAAGCGATAAAAGTAGATAACTCATTTAAGAATATTTCTGTAGATTCTCTTGAGACGTATAATGAATACGGAGAGCTAGGTATTATTATAAAACAAAAACTAAAAATAACAAATGAGCAGTTTACCGTTATCGGAAAATTTCCAATATACACGCAGTATAAAATAGAAAACGAATACTTTAAATCTAATTTTAGCTTCTTAAAAAATCAAAAAGCTAAACCAGATAATTTTGGATATCGCTTACACAATTTGCCATTCACTTCTGCAAATTCTGAGATAATCAAAATAAGAAACACTCCAAAGTTTAAGATTGTTCATGAAACGAATACAAAAAACGGATCCGATAAAAGCTTTTGGCGTTTTTTCTTATCTGCTATTCCTTTTATTCTTTTTGGCGTTTCAATTCATACTTTTTTTAAAGTTTCAGTTACTAGAAATCCACCTTTATATTTTGGTTTATTACTGCTTACTATTGTTATAATGAAATTCATCGGCTACTATTGGGATCTTCCTGATAATTTTTCTGATTTTCAACTATTCAATACACAACTGTACTCCATTAAAGGCCTAAGCATTTCTTTAGGCGATTTATTCATTAATTCAATTCTGTTGTTCTGGGTCTTGTTCTTCTTCATTATGAACGTACAGCTGAAGATAATTAAGGTTACTCATATCCTCGGCAAAATTTTTCTGTTTATCATTTTAAGCTTAGCATTGTTTAATTCGGCCTATCTACTACTTTATAATTTCCAAACAATTGTAGCCGCTGAGCAACTCAACTTTGATTTAACAATTTATGAAAATTTAAACCCATTATTAATAATAGGATTGGGAACGCTCATTGTACTTTTCATGAATTACGTTCTTTTTATAATAATCTTTAATAAATATTTAAAGTTTTATTTAAAGACTACTTTCTATAAATATTTGGTGCCGACTATTGCCTGCCTCCTTGCTTATTTGTTTTTCGGTCATGAGCATCTTACCACAATAGTAATTATAGGGCTATGGACAAGTGGATTAATTTTTCTCTTAAACAGCAAATTTTTTGCTACGAAGTTTGACTTTAACTCTTATAAACTAATTTATTGGCTAATTTTTTTATCAGCAAGTTGTGTATTTCTTATTCATTACTTTGATACGAACAATGAAATAAAATCACGGAAATATTTTGCTGAAAGTTTAATGAATTTTGAAAACAAACAAATAGAAGAAGATTTAATTTCAATAGGTAAGTCTATTTCTAAAGATTCTTCAATCGTTAAAACACCATCCGCCACTAAAGTTTTTGACTATTTATACGACAATCACTTTGCCAAATTTGACTCAAATTATAATACGCATTGCATTGTAAATAGAGTTTCAAATTCTACACCGACTGAGTCGAATAAAGAAAGCTTTATTGCTAAAAATAGCAGAGTTATAAGCGACTCAACTACACGAATAATACTATCCAATGAGACTGGACAAGAGCTTTATAATTTAACCACAAGAGTAGGGCAATATGTAATTAGGTTTTCGCTTGCTCCATTAAATTCAATTTTAGCATCAACTGAACGGTATAAACTTTTTAATACCCTTAAGGTTAAAAATAAATATGATAACGCATCGTATAGCTATGCATATTATGATAGTAACGTGCTAGTAAAACAAACTGGATTAGATAATTTTCCGAGGGTATTGCCCCAAAATATTGATAACAAAACGGCTAAAGTAAACTTGACTAAAAATCGCAGGTTCAGTGAAGTCATTGCACATTCAACTAGAGACAATAAGCGTAAATCAATAGTCGTAAGAAAGAAAAAAAATACACTGTACAAAATAAGCACCACCTACGCGTATATATTTACGAGTTTATTCCTTTTAATCTCTCTTTATATTTTAGGTAATATTATTGCCCGATCAAACTTGCGGCGTAAACGGTTTATTAATCTCCTAGGATTAACCTTACGTATGCGCATCCACTTATCTATTTTACTGGTAGAGTTGGTGTCACTTACGATTATTGGTATAATCACTATTTTGGTATTTGCTCACAACGCAAAATCCGAAGCCTACAGTAGTGCAACTAATGCCTCCAACGAAATAAAAAACGCGTTACACAAGGCCGAATTAAATAACGAATTACATTTTGAACCTAATGAGGCAGTAAACTTAGTAGCTTTTAATAAAATTGTTAGTCCTTATCTAAAAAAGCATAATGCAGATTTAAATTTATTTAATGTAAATGGCAGAAAAATATTTACAACTACTACAAATAAAATAAACAACATACTTCCTAACCTAATTAACCCTCAAGCTTATGAAGAGCTTAGATTAAAAAGCGATGTGCCCTCATTACAAAGTGAAACTATTGGCAATCTCGACTTCTATACTATATATTTTGCATTTAAAAACAAAGCAGGTATACCAAGCGTTATTGTTGAAATTCCTAACTATTCGTCTAGATTAACCATTAAACAAAGTAGAGCAAATATTATTACAATGCTTATTAATATCTATGCCTTTGTATTTCTTTTATCTTCACTATTAGCATTTTATATCACAAAAAAATTGACAAAATCATTTTCAAAAATTGTAACCCAATTCTCTAAAATTAATCTTACACAAACGAATGTTCCATTACAATGGCCTTATAGTGATGAAATAGGACTTTTAATTAAAGAGTATAATAGAACACTAGTAAAACTTGAAAACAGTACAGCATTGCTGGCTAAATCAGAAAGGGAATTTGCCTGGCGAGAAATGGCAAGGCAGATTGCGCATGAAATAAAAAACCCTTTAACTCCTATGAGTCTTTCATTACAATCATTACAAGCAGCCATTAAAAGAAATGACCCTAATGTACCAGAGCTTACTAATAAAATGACAACAACCGTACTTGAACAAATTAAAGTACTTACAAGAACAGCTACCAACTTCTCTGAGTTTGCTACCTTGACTGATATCGACGCCAAAAAAGAATCATTACTTGAAATATTAGATTCTACAACCGGTATATATTCTGATAATGACGAAATTGAATTCTTATTCGTATTTCCGAAATTAGACGTACATGTAAAAGTAGATAAAGTAAAAATTATTAGGGTACTTACTAATATTATTCAAAATGCAATTCAATCTATTCCCAGAAATAGAGTTGGCCAAATCATATTAATGGCTTCAAAGCAATCCAATAATTTTATAGATATAACAATTAAAGATAATGGCGAAGGAATATCAGACGACTTAAAAGATAAAATATTCCAACCAAATTTTACAACCAAATCTAAAGGCTCAGGTCTAGGCTTAGCAATGTGTAAGGATATTTTAACCAAGACAGGAGGAAATATCTTTTTTGAAAGTACGGAAGGTGAAGGAAGTACATTTCATATACTCCTACCCATATTTTTAGAAGAAGAAGAAGACTACGAAACCTAAAGTTTAGTATTTCCCATTTTCAATACTAGGTTAAATTCCTTCTTTTTTACTTTACCTACAGATAAACGCATTAAGCGCACTAGGTCCATATCTGCCAGCTTTGGCTCAGCTTTTACTGCTTTAAGCGATACAGGATCTACCATATCCTTTACTGGCTTTATATCTACTGCAATCCAACGATCATCATCTGTCGTAGGGTCTTGATAAAACTCTTTTACCACTTCTGCAATTCCCACTATTTCCAGTCCTTCATTTGAATGATAAAAGAAAACAAGATCACCTTTTTTCATTGCTTTCATATTATTACGGGCAGCATAATTCCGTACTCCATCCCAAAATGTTTTTTTGTCTTTTTTCAATTCATCCCAACTATACTTAAAGGGCTCTGATTTCATTAACCAATATTGCATTCCTTATTTTTTTTCAAATTTACAACCATTTTTTCTCCTACTTTTGCTCAATGTTTGAAAGATATTCTTGTTTGCTCATTTTACTCATATTAAGTAGCTGTGCAGTAAAAAAAAGTGAACCAAATCCTATTTTATTAAAGCCATTAAAAATAAGTGGTAAGAATAAAATTTTCAGAGAGAACCCACCTAAGGTGATGGATATTATTCACACAGAGTTGAGCGTACAATTTGACTGGGATAAACATATATGCATGGGCAAGGAACATATTACACTTACTCCTTATAGCTACGATGTAGACTCTTTTAAATTAGATGCTAAAAATTTTGAAATTAAAAACGTATTACTTCTTAAGAATAAAAAACCATTTGCCTTCAGAAAACGATATGATAAAAAACAACTAAGCATTTATCTTAGTGAAAGTGTAAGTACGGAAGATACATTGGTACTTACGCTTACCTATAAAGCATTCCCAGATAAAAATATAGGCGGTGGCAGCAAAGCTATTACCTCAGACAAAGGTTTATACTTCATTAATACAAATAAAAGCGAACCCAATAAACCCATGCAATTATGGACGCAGGGTGAAACAGAATCTAACTCTAACTGGTTTGTAACTACAGACAAACCATTTGAAAAAATGACATTTGGTATAAGCATTACCGTACCTGACTCTCTTACCACTTTAAGCAATGGATTATTGCAACCCAATACAAGTCCCAATAGAACATCTATTACAGGATTGCGCACTGACAGATGGGTAGTAAAAAAACCTATGAGTGCATATTTAGTTATGATGGCCGTAGGTAAGTTTAATAAAACAATTGACAAAAGCTGGCAAGAGAAGGAAATAAGTTATTACTTGGAAGATGCTTATCACAAATACGCCAAAAGCATATTTAAACATACTCCAGAAATGATTGAGTTTTTCTCATCTAAAATGGGCTACCCCTACCCTTGGCAAAAATATGCTCAAGTAGTAGTACGTGACTTTGTATCTGGAGCAATGGAAAACACAAGTGCAACATTGCACGGCGACTTTGTACAAAAAAATAGCAGAGAACTTTTAGACAGTAAAAACGATGGAATTGTGGCGCATGAATTGTTTCATCATTGGTTTGGAGATTTGGTTACCTGTGCTTCTTGGTCGCACCTCACTTTGAACGAAGGCTTTGCAACCTTTGGTGAGCAATTATGGTTTGGGCATAAATATGGCAATACCGCTGAGTTAAAGCGAGTGTATAAAAGTATGAACTCTTACCTGAGGTACTCCAAACGAAATGACAAACCCATTATAAGATTTCATTATAATGATAAGGAAGAACTTTTCAACCCGATCACATATCAAAAAGGGGCCCGAGTATTAAACCTTTTAAAATTTACTTTAGGAGAAAAACATTTTTTTCGAGGTGTAGAAAATTATTTAAGGAAATATGAATTTAAAACAGCTCAAATAGAAAATCTACGAAATGAACTAGAAGACGTCTCAGGAAAAGATTTACGCTATTTTTTCAAACAATGGTTTCACACTGGAGGCCACCCAATTATTGAAGTAAAAATTGCTGATGATAGTAGCTCCATCGTGCTTAACCAAACTCAAAAGAAAACAATTTTTAAATTTCCATTTCAATACAGGATTAATAACGAAACTAAAACTGTTTTATGCTCTAAAAGGAAAACAAAAATTCCATTAAGCAAGGAAGATTTAGCAAACTTTATATACCCTGACCCTAATTGTATTTTTATAGGTGAAATAAAAAACAAGCTGTATTCTCAAAATCAACTTCTAGACTATTACAAGGCGGCTGATAATTATATTGAAAAAATGCGAATCCTGGATAGCTTAGGCGATAAGGAAGATTACTCAATAAATAAAGACAACTTATTACACTTTGCTATCAATGACCCAAACGCGGACATCTCTTATCATGCTATGCGTAAAACAAATTGGAAAGACGCAACAAATATGATTGCAACAAAGGCAGACATTAAACGAATTGCAACCCTAAGTACTAATTCAAGTCAAAAATCGCAAGCAATTTACATATTGGCGGGATTTGATGATCCACTACAATATAATCAATTTAGCACCTGGAGTAAGGACTCCTCGTATAAAGTTGCAGCGGCTGGTTTATATGGAATAAATAAAGTAAAACCGCAAAAAGTAATACAAGCAGTTAAGGAATTAGAAAATGATGCAGAGGCACAATTATTTAAGCAAGTAGCAACCTCTTATGCTCAGCATGGAGATTCTACATGTACCTATTTTAATGAGCAACTCATGAAGCGTTTTGGCTCAGAACGAAACCATCTTATAAATACATATAAAGAATGGGTTAAAAGACAAAGTGCAGACAAGCAAATTGAATTTTGGAATATTATAAAAGAGCGAGCTACCGCAGATGAAAATAAATGGACTCGTTTTAATGCAATGAAAAGTCTACATCAATTAGCAAATAAAAATTCTAATTTTACTGAGTCGCAACGTAATGAACTTTTAGCTATTATGAAAAATGAAAAAGAAGGTTCAATAAAAAGACAATTACAAATTCAAAAAATATTACCCACCGAAAAATTAAACGATGAATAAAATAGGAGTTCTTACAAGCGGAGGCGATGCGCCTGGAATGAATGCAGCCATACGTGCTGTATGCAGAACAAGCTTGCACCATGGTGCTGAATGCTATGGTATAATGCGTGGTTATCAAGGACTAATTGAAAATGAAGTAAAACAACTTGATACAACAGCAGTAGCCAATATTTTACAACGTGGTGGTACGATACTCAAAACAGCAAGAAGTAAAGCGTTTTTTGATAAAGAAGGTCGTGCACAAGCGGCTAAAAACCTTAAAGAACAGGGTATCGATTCATTGGTGGTAATAGGTGGTGATGGTAGCTTTAAAGGAGCACAAAAGCTGTTTAAAGAACACAACATCAAGGTTATTGGTGTGCCGGGTACAATTGATAACGATATACTAGGTACGGATTTAACCATTGGCTATGATACTGCTTTAAATACGGCAGTATCTGCGATAGACAAAATTAGAGAAACTGCTGAGGCGCATGACAGAATATTTATTGTAGAAGTAATGGGAAGAGATGCAGGTTACCTGGCACTCAATAGTGGCATTTCTTGTGGGGCACAACATATTTTTATTCCTGAACTGCAAGAGAATATTGAGTCCTTTGTAAATGAGGTTACCGATGACAGAAAAAGAAAGAAACAAACCAATTTAATTATTGTAGCGGAAGGAGATGAATTTGGAGGTGCTCAAAAATTAAACGAATATCTTATAGAGCAAATACCTAACATACAAAGCCGAGTGACAATTCTTGGACACATACAACGTGGAGGCTCGCCTTCGGCCACGGATAGGATACTTGCTAGTAGAATGGGGTACTCAGCTGTAAATTCACTACTTGATGGCATAAGCGGGCATATGATAGGCATTCAAGGTGGAGAAATTAAAGTACTGCCTTTTGATCAAATGAAGGATAGAAAAAAAGAGAACCCTTTAGACTTATCAGAAATGGCCATGATCATTTCTAAGTAATTTTTTAATTTTATATAACAATATAGAAATAGGCTAGACTCTTTTGGTTGTACCTTTGTAATATGCGCTTAAAAGCACTTATCATCATTATTCTTTGCTGTATTACCTATGGGTCATATGGTCAAGTGTACTATAGAAAATCAGAGTTTGGAATAAGCGCTGGTGGTTCTAATTATTTTGGTGATTTAAATCAGCAGTATGGTTTTGACTATTTTAGGCAAAGCGGTGGAGCCTTCATGAAAATAAACTTTAGCCCTTATATCGCATTGCGATTGGCAGGCAATTACGCACATGTAGGCTTTGCTGATAGTTATACAAATAATTTTTTTCAGCAACAGCGTAATCTTAGTTTTAAATCAGATATATATGAAGCCTCTGTTATGGCTGATTTTCACTTTTTTAAATACGACATCGGTGATTTTGAAAATAGAATTACGCCTTACATCACATTAGGAGTTGGCTATTTTCAGTATGACCCTTATGCCGAAATTGAAGACACCAAAGTAAAACTAAGACCACTTGGGACCGAAGGACAATCCTACCCACAATATAGCGACAGAAAGTATGGCAAAGGGGCAGTAAGCTTCCCAATTGGCGCCGGTGTAAAGTTTTGGCTTTCTAAAGGGGTTACCATTGGATTTGAAGCAATAAATCGAATGACAACCACTGATTACTTAGATGACGTAAGCACAACCTATGTGGGTGCTAATTTATTCCCTAATAATCCTAACTCACCTTATCCAACTTTTGCATCACAACTTCAAGATAGATCTACGGAGGTTAGAGACGAAGCCATTGGGATCGAAGGCAGACAAAGAGGTATTAATTCTACACGTGATCAGTTTTTAACTGCTCACTTATTCATCAGTTTCAGGTTACCAACTTATCGTTGCCCAGACTCTAATTAATTTTTATTTATGGCAAAAATTCCAATCAACATTGCTACAGGTAGCATACAACAGGATGAAATAATAGTAGGTATTGATTTAGGCACAACAAACAGTTTAGTTGCTGCTATTCATCCCGACACAAAAAAACCAATTGCACTTAAGGAAATTGACCAGCAATCCATGGTGCCATCTATTATACATTTTGGTGAAACTATCTCGGTAGGAAATGATGCAAAAGAATACTTGGAAACAGATGCAACCAATACGATTTATAGTATCAAAAGGTTATTAGGTAGATCATTTGACGACATTAAAGCCCGTAAAGACTTCTTCTCGTATAAGATAATTGATAACGAGGAATCAGAACTAGTAAAAATACAAGTAGAAGAAAAATTCTATAGCCCAATTGAATTATCCTCACTAATACTGAAAGAATTAAAAAATAGAGCTGAGCATATTTTAAAAACAGATGTAAGCAAATGCGTAATTACAGTACCTGCTTATTTTAATGATAGCCAAAGACAAGCAACAAGAGATGCTGGGAAATTAGCAGGACTTGAAGTACTACGCATTATAAATGAACCTACTGCCGCAAGCCTCGCTTACGGTATGGGTACTACTACGCAAGAAGAACAAAACATAGCTGTATATGACTTAGGAGGAGGCACCTTTGACATTTCTATTCTTAAACTATCGGATGGCGTATTTGATGTACTGAGCACCAATGGAGATACGTACTTAGGTGGCGATGATTTTGACAAAGTAATATTTGATCATTTTATAAGTTTATTGAAACTTGATGCTACTTTTTATAACAATAAAGAAGCAGTACAAAGCTTGCGACTATTGAGCGAAGAAGCTAAAAAGACTTTAAGCACAAAAGATAAGTTTGAATCTACTTTCCAAGACAGTAATGTGCATATAACCAAAGAAGAATTTGATACGCTCATTACACCTTTAATTGAACGCACAATAGCGGCCTGTACTAAAGCATTAGCTGATAGCACCCTTACAAAAAAAGAAATAGACAAGGTAGTTATGGTAGGTGGTTCCACAAGAACTCCTGCTGTGCAGAAAATGGTTTCAGACTATTTTGAGCAGGAAGTAAGCTGCGAAGTAAATCCCGATGAAATAGTTTCTCTTGGTGCTGCTATACAGGCTGATATATTAGCCGGTAATACTAGTGATATATTATTACTAGATGTAACTCCTTTGTCATTAGGCTTAGAAACTATGGGAGGCTTAATGGATGTAATAATTCCTCGTAATTCTAAAGTCCCATCACAGGCTTCGCGTGAGTATACTACACAAAAAGATGGCCAATCAGGTATTGAAATAAACGTGTACCAAGGTGAAAGAGATTTAGTAGGTGATAATAGAAAACTTGGTGCTTTTACATTGAAAAATATTCCTTCCATGCCGGCAGGTTTGCCTAAAGTGCAAATTAAATTTCAGCTAAATGCTGATGGAATATTAACAGTAAGCGCTACTGAAGTTCGAAGCAATACAAAACAAGAAATTGAAATAAAGCCTCAATACGGCCTAGACGACGATAAGGTAGAACAAATGCTCATGGACTCCATGCAACATGCCAAAGAGGATATTGCTCACCGAGCTTTTATAGAAGCTAAAACAGAAGCGGAACACTTAATAGATCAAAGCGAAAAATTCCTTGAAAAACATGCTGAGCTTATTACAAAAGATGAAAAAGAAGCTAGCCGTAGTCAAATGCAACAAGTACAAAAGGCTATTGAATCAAAAGATAAAGATAAAATCCAACTAGAGCAGGAAAAGCTTAACGATATAAGCCGGCCATATGCTGAGCGTGTAATGGACAAAGCAGTTTCAGCAGCTTTATCAGGAAAAGATATTAAGTAAAACTAAGTACGATTACTTTACGTAAAGCACCTCTACCCTGCGATTCTGACTTTTACCTGTTTTAGTTTTATTATCAGCTAAAGGATCCTGATCTCCATTAAATTCTGAAGAAATTCTGTCTTTACTTACACCTTTTAGGATTAAGTAATTTCTTACTTGCTGTGCTCTCCTTTTTGATAATGCTAGGTTAGCAGCCGCGTTTCCAGTTGCATCAGCATGTCCCGTTAATCTAACTTTTAAATTAGGGTACGCTTTAAGTTGCGAAGCATAGTAGTTCAATTTATTTCTATAAATAGAATTAATAGACGCTGAGTTTACATCAAACAATACGAAGTAAGCAGGCATATCTAATAAACGAGCCTCCGTATTATCCACCTCTACTTCTACTAATTTTTCCTTAGTTTCTGTTTTAGTAATAATATTATTCTTCTCAATCGTATTAGTAATTGTATCTCTTACAATTTTAGTTACAATTTTTTCAACCGGCTTATCCATATAAACCGTATCACGTAAAATAGTTACTTGATTATTGGTTACAGCAAATTGGCTATTTTCCCTTCTATTTTTATCAAAAGGTACTCTGTTGTCAATTAGCTTGTTCGCTTTTTTAGCCTCCGTTTTATAATCTTTCAATTCAGCTCGTAATGACTTAATCTCACTTCTTAATAAATTATATTCCTTACTATTATTATTAGTTGCACTATAAGATTTAGTATTATAGTTTTTTAATAAATTATTTGTGCTACTTCTGCTACCCTTATCTAGGTCATAGTTTTTAGCTGGTTCAATATCTACTCGTGCTGGTTGCTGATTATTTTTTAATACATCTGACTCGTAGCTATAAACTGGCGAACTATGGTAGCGTACTTTTGCTGGCTTTAAGGCTAGGTACTCACTTGTTTGTAAGTTAGTTATTACATAATCCAAAGCACTGATAGATTCTTTACGGTCTCCATCTTTGTAGTTAGATTCTATTTGATCGTTTACTCTTGCTATCTGCGCTACTTGTCTATCTAATGCTACATTCTTAGAATCCAAACTCATAAGTTCTTTTCTAAGTTCAAACATTTTGGCATCAACGTCAAAAACGGAGCTTGTGTTATAATCACTAGCTCCGTCCCAAACGTAATTGTTGTTATATAAAAAATCGTTCGTCAGCGAATCAATTTTTTTTTTACTTTCTTCTGTTGAAGAGTTATCTTTTATTCTATTCTGTTCGTTTTCAAGCTCATTCAACAATAACTCTTTTTGCTTCAACTTAAACTTTAAGTATTCAATTTGCTCTTGCATACTTCTCATTTCTTGTTGCTCAATGTTTACATTATTATAATCTTCTGACCTTGTATTATCATCAATTATTACTTCACGCTGATTGGTTTCACCTGATTGAGGATCCACATCTATCACTTGCTGGTTATTCTTTTTTGCACCAGAAGATGTATTATAATTATTTATGATAATTTGAATTGGTCTAACCTCTTGTTTTTCTTCTCTAATAATTTCTTTTTCAATTATTCTTTCTTCCTCAATTTGTGGCTCAACAATTAGCTCTTTTTCTTCTACAACTTCTATATCTTCTATCTCGCTATCCAAAGTATTTGTAAACTTCTTAAACATATTAGCTGCCTTACTTGGCTTACCATGCGCAAATGGTAATTTAAACCCAACATGTAAATCAGCAGATTGTATATTATCTTTCTTTACTAAGGTTAGAATATTAGAAGTTCCTACAAATAAAGGCCCTAAACGAAGTGTACTTCCTATTGTAAGATCTTTAGCTTCATTATGATTGTTGTTATAAACAATAGGAACGTATAAGCCAGCTGCTCTGCTTTCCCAACGAGGAGTAACCGCATAGTAGTTAGGCGTAAATACTCTATAATCAGCATCCTTATTTAAACCATTAAAAGGAACATAGGCCATTGCATTTACATAAAATCCTTTTACTAAGTGTAAGTCAAACTGACCGCTCAAAGCTGTAGGCATTGCCACTGTGTATGGTTGACCTGTTTCTGTACTTAAATAATTTACATTATTACTAATGAATGTATCTAAGGTTTGTACATTTCTTATTCCATTATTTTTAATATTTATTCCGTTTACATTCGCACTAAAATCACGTGCAAGTGGTGTAGAATTAAATGTAAGCTGACCTACATCTACTAAGGAAACACCTAACTTAAAAGAATATTTATTTTTATCACGACGTGTAGAAGTGTAAACCTCATCGCCTCCTTTATTTAATTTTAGGAATTTGAATTTATTAATTCTTCCTCTAAACTCATAAACCAAACCTGCATCAAAACCAAAACCATTAGCATCAGGCCTGTAATCAGCAATCTGACCTGAGATATTTGTTTCACTATGACCATAACGCACTTCGCTACCCTGTAGGCTAAGTGTTGAATCATTATTAGCAGTTACATTCATATCTTCTGCATGTAGATACCACGAAGAAACACCACCAAGATATTTACCAGTAACACCAGCCTTTAAAAAGTGCTTGCCATTATCTACTAAAACACGACCATAGGTTAAACTACCTTCAATCCAATTTAAGGCCGACATATCTAAACCACTAATATTATAAGGCATATTGTACGTAGAAGCATTTTGCCATTCATCATATAATTGTTTTGCAAAAGCAGGATTCATATTATCTACTGCCATCGAAGTACGAGATTGTATACCTAAGGCAATACCTGATTTTTTACCTGTAGTAAGAAGCAAAGAAGGCAAATTCAATCTATTATTTAAATTAAACTGAACATTATTACCTGATACTTGATTCTCAGTCATCACATTTCTTTTAAATTCATCATAAGTATTATAATCATCAAAAGAAAAACGATTGTTTATAAAATAGTTTCTTGATAGACCAATGTAATTATTTTGAAAACCAATGTTCGTAGAGATTAAATTTAATTCCCACTTGTATCTGTTATCAGCAACATTAGCCGGCTGTAACATTACCCCATGTATCCCAGAATAGTTCCCTGTGCTTAAACCCAAATAATCTTGTGCCTTAGCTGTGGTAAAAGAAATAAAGAAAGTTAAAATTAGTAATAGCTTTTTCATAGTATCTAAATTTGAACGCAAAGATTAGGAATATAAAAATACCAATTGCTAATCAGTTATTAATTCAACTCAATTCAAGTTAATGACTGATTAAGCGTTGATAATGTGTTAGTTTTGACAGCATATTGAGCAAGACAACTGAAGATATATACATGCTGCGCTGTATTGAATTAGCCAAGCTAGGCCTTGGAAATACAGCTAGTAATCCAATGGTAGGCTCCATACTGGTGTATAATGATAAAATTATTGGCGAAGGATATCATGCAAAATTTGGCGAGGCACATGCTGAGGTAAACTGCTTAAACAGTGTTTCAAAAGAAAATCGAAAATATATTTCAAAAGCTACCCTATACGTAACGCTTGAGCCCTGTAATCATAAAGGCAAAACCCCACCTTGCACTAGAGCTATCCTGGAGGCAAATATTAAAAAAGTAGTTGTAGGCACAATAGATTTAAACCCTGAAGTAGACAACAAGGGCATTAAAGCGCTAAAAGAAAAAGGCGTGGAAGTAGTTACAGGCATATGTAAAAAAGAATGCTACAAATTAAACAAAGTGTTTTTTACTAACCATGCACAACAACGCTCGTATATAAAACTCAAATGGACCCAAAGTTTAAATGGTATCATTGGTAATAAATTAAAGCAACTTGCCATAAGTAATGAGCAATCAAATATCATAAACCATAAATACCGTACAAGGGTTGATGCAATATTAGTAGGTTATAATACAGCCTTACTTGACAAACCTTCTCTTAATGCTCGTAATTGGCAGGGCAAACAACCTAGCCGCATTTTTATTGATTGGGATGGTTCACTCCCCCACACTATTATTTACAAAAAAGGATACAACAATATTGTACTTACAACCAAAGCAATAGAAAGCACCACTGAAGTAACTTATTTAAAAGTAGAAAAAAAGGCAAAATCAATCGCAGAAACTTTGTATCAAAATAATATATATTCGGTACTTATAGAAGGTGGAGCTGAGACGCTACAATTTTTTATAAATGAAAATAGTTGGGATGAAGCTATTGTAATTACAAATAATAATGAAGTAGACACAACAAATAGTGTAAAAGCACCCAAGCTTACTTCTTCAACTCCAATCCATGAAAACAATATTTTAGATGATACAATAAAACAATTCAGTAATTCCCCATTCCTCACGTGATATTTATTATCCTTTCCATATTATTCAATGCATATGTTGGAGTCATTTTCAAATACTTTGGCAAATGGAATATTGACTCACAAACGGCTATCGTTGTAAACTACTGGGTTTGTGTAGTTACAGGTTGTCTTTTCATAAGCGAACACCCCTTTACCCAAAGCAACATAACAAGTGATTGGTTACCCTGGAGTATTGGAATTGGCATTTTGCTAATAAGCATGTTTAATATAATGTCTATGGCATCAGTGCGCATTGGTGTAACACTTACACAGGCTGCCAATAAAATGTCACTTGCTATACCCGTGTTTTTTTCTTTTTATTTATATCAAGAAGGATTAGGCCTTATAAAAATTGTAGGTCTATTGTGTGCCTTGATAGGTGTTTATTTTATTACCGTTTCTGATAAAGTACAATCTAAAAATCATAATAAAAACTGGTGGCTACTCCCATTACTATTTATTGGTAGCGGTACTATTGATACTATTATGAAATTTGTTGAAACAAACTTTATTAAAAATAATCAATCTTTAAATTACTATTTGATCTATTGTTTTGCCGCAGCAGCCATAATGGGTAGTTTATATTTAGCTAAGCAAATAGTGATGAGCAACATAAAGTTAAATAGCCAATCATTATTGGCCGGCATTTTGCTTGGTATCCCAAATTACTTCTCCATCTATTTTCTTTTAAAAGCATTACAGTTTAAAGATTTAAATAGCTCATCAATTATTCCAATTAATAATATTGGGATATTAATACTCGTTACAATTTATGGTTTTATTATTTTTAAAGAAAAACTAAACATGCGTAATAAATTAGGATTAGGACTAGCAGCCTGTTCAATATTATTACTTATACTCGGAAGCTAAATGGATACGTATAACACATTAGAACGCAAAAGCGAATCTATTTTTAAAGAGAAAGGAAGTAAATTTATTGGATATGCATTTCCTATAAACTCCCTCAAAAACGTTGAAGAATATTTAAAGGAAATAAAAG
Organism: uncultured Chitinophagaceae bacterium; assembly: GCA_937981995.1. Lineage (GTDB taxonomy): Bacteria > Bacteroidota > Bacteroidia > Chitinophagales > Chitinophagaceae > JAGNRR01. Next base: position 19,148 of record CALJNC010000021.1, on the reverse strand, counting down.
AACTACACCCTAAAGCAACTCACCATTGCTATGCCTATAAAGTAGGATTAGAGGATAGCACTTCGCGAGCCAATGACGACGGCGAACCCAGCAACAGCGCAGGAAAGCCTATCCTTGGGCAAATAGATAGTTTTGATTTAAGCAATGTATTTATTGTTGTAGTGCGTTATTATGGCGGCACAAAACTTGGCGTGGGAGGATTACAAACAGCTTATAAAGCGGCAGCTAAATTAGCATTAGAAGAAAACAATATTATAATAAAAGAAATCCCAACCTATCATAAAATTCAATTCCCTTTTGATAAGCAAGGAATTGTAGACCATTTAATAAAAAATGTATGCGGAAAAATTATAACTAAAGCATTTACTAGCTACTGTATATACGAATTAGAAATACCAAAATCCAAGGCGCAACAATTTATTGAAAAAGTTGCACTAGATCGAACCATAGAATTAATTAAAGATAACTAAGTAGCTCAGTGACCATATTTTTAGATCCAATAAAAATTGGCACACGCTGATGCAACTCAGTTGGCTCAATTTTAAGGACTGACTTCTCACCGTCAGAACTTAAGCCACCTGCATGCTCAACCAAAAAGGACATAGGGTTACACTCGTATTGTAAACGCAGCTTACCATTTTCATTTGCACTATCAGCTGGGTAAAAGAAAATACCGCCTTTAATAAGCGTGCGATGCATATCGGCTACCATACTGCCTATATAACGGTGCGTATAAGACTTCTTCGTATCATCATTTCTCATACAATGTTGAAGATAATTTTTTAAACCATCCGTGTACTTTTCAGTATTCCCTTGATTTACTGAATATATTTTACCATCTTCGGGCACCATCATATCAGGGTGCGATAAACAAAACTCGCCTATGGAAGGATCTAACGTAAATCCATTTACGCCGCCTTTTGTACCATACACCATCATAGTACTTGAACCATATATTACATAACCCGCTGCCATTAACTTGGAACCATTTTGTAAAAAATCAGACTCCTGCACAGCTGTGCCCAATTCACTTTCACGACGATAAATCGCAAATATGGTTCCTATACTTGCGTTCACGTCAATATTTGAAGAACCATCTAAAGGGTCAAATAATACAACGTACTTAGCGTTCTTGGAATATTCATCATCAAAGGCAACAAAGTCATCATTCTCCTCAGAAGCAATTCCTGCACAATCCGCACTGCTTTTTAAAACACGAATCATAATATCATCGGCATAAACATCCAACTTCATTTGCTCCTCGCCTTGCACATTTTCAGTACCACGAGCTCCCAAGATTCCAACCAGTCCAGCTTTATTTACTTTTTTATTTATAAGCTTACAAGCAATACCTATATCTCGTAATATACCAGATAAACCTCCAGTTGCTTTAGGAAATAATCTAGTTTGCTGAATGGTAAACTCATCTAAAGTAGTAATCGTATTAAAGGGCTTCATTCCGGCAAATATAGTGATAAGAATGAATCGATACTATCCTTTAGGTTGAATATATCACCATTTTGAATTAGCCGCGTACGTACATAAATTACGCTTTGCTTACAAGAGCTATATTTAATAAATTATGCATTTTAATATGTACTCAATCATACTATCTTTATAAAATCTTAAAGACCGTATTACATATCATAGGATTTGTTTTAATAGCAGCATCAGGATTTGCCCAAGACGCATTATACAAACTAAATATTACAAATCTTAATCTAGAATCTGGCATATCGCAATGTGTAGTTACAGATATAAAGGAGGACAACAAAGGATTTATTTGGATAGGCACTCAAGATGGATTGAATAGATTTGACGGTACTACTTTTAAAGTTTTCAGATATCAACCGGACGACTCATTAAGTATTCCTTCATCTAAAATTAATAAGTTGTTTTATGACCGGGGTCATCACCTTTGGATTACTACCCCCAATGAGCTTGCCATATTTAATACCCAAACTGGCAAGATAACAGGAAAAGCATTATCCAATAAACATAATTTCAAAGCTGTATGCCTAGCTAATAAAAAAGAACTTTGGGCCGTTAGTTCAAAATTCAAGCTTTTAAAACTTAATAAAAACAGTTTAAAAATTACAGCTGAGAGTCCTATTAATAAAGAACTTAGCCCTGAAGCCACTTTTATTGGAGCCTTTAGTACAAATCAAAGCGTTTTTATAATTTCAAAAAACGGCATTTGTCATGAGTATAAGATAAAAAGTAAAAAATGGATAAAACATAATTCAGATTTACTAACGGAAAATTCTAGTTTTAATACTACCGTTTTCGACTACAATCACACCATCTATTTAGGCTCTGTGTTTAATGACATTATGGAGTTTAATACCAAAACTGGTGCGTATATTTTTAGCCCCTTAAATTCACTTGAAAATAAAATATTGGGTATTAATCAAATGAATTTTGATTCTGCCTCCAATGATTTATTAATGACAACCTACGGATTGGGTTGCTTTGTATATAATATTGAAAGCAAAAAAGTAACACAACTAAATCAGGAAAGTGACATAGCGCCCACTACTTCAAATTACCCTTTAAGTATTTTAAAAGATCAAAATAATATAACTTGGATAGGATATGACGGGAAGGGAATTGACGTACTTGACCCTAATATTAAAAAATTCGTACCCTTACTAAACGTATCGGATGACGAAGCATATAATTTAAAATTTGTAAGAAAAATAATTGAAGACGAAAAAGGCACTCTTTGGTTTGGAACGGCAGGCAGTGGATTAATTGAATATGACCGCTCAACAAAAAAATATACATTTCATAATAAAAAGGAACTGAAGCCTGGTGCTGAAACTTTTATTATTGAAATGGTAAAAGTAGAAAATGAACTATGGCTAGCTTTGAATAGTGGAGAAATTCTAATATTTGATATAACAAACAGACGTGTAAAACAAAAAGTAAATTCCACTAAAACCTGGAACGAAATGGGCCAAAGTGGTATTTGGTCGTTTTATTACAATAAGCAAAAGGAAGAAGTATGGGTAGGCACATCCCAACAAGGTTTTTTTAGAATAAACTCTAAAACTAAGGAGGTTAAAAATTACTACGATGAATCAAAACCAATATATCAAGATAACCGAATGCGCTCCTTATATATGACAAATAAAGGAACACTACTTGCCGGCACCACCAAAGGTGTTTTACGCTATAACAGACAAGGAGATCGTTTTGAAAAAATATATCCTAAAAAAAAGCTAGCCGATAAAAACGCAACCTCAATCAAATCAATATTTGAAGACAATCTAGGGCAACTATGGCTTGGCAGTGATGGATCGGGTATTACAATTCTAGATAAACAGTTCAATATTAAAAAAAGAATTACCACAACTGACAATCTAAGTAACAATGTAATTTATGGTATACTACCTCAAAACGACAGATCTTTTTGGGTTAGCTCTAATGGTGGATTAAGTAACATAATTTGGAGTCAGAAAAATATAAATGATAGTATGGATATAACAATTCATAACTATGAAAAACGAAGTGGATTACAAAGTAATGAGTTTAATACCAACTCGTATTTAAAATTAAAAGATGGTTCCTTAGCATTTGGTGGAATTGATGGCGTAAACATTTTTAAAGGAGAGGATATAAAAAACTCAACCAAAACACCCACAGTTGCAATTATAAAATTCTCGGTATTTGATAAAGATGTAAGTGATAAAAAAATGATCTCTTACATTGATAAAATCAAATTACAATACAATCAAAATTCATTCTCATTTAACTATACTGCATTAGGAAATGTAATACAGGATAAAATACAATATAAGTATAGACTGAAAGGACTGCATGAAGATTGGATAAACGCTGACATTAGAACCTACGTTTCCTACACCAACCTTGACCCGGGCAGCTATGAGTTTCAGGTAAAGGCTTCAAACTATGATGGCTTTTGGGGAGAGGAGTACACAAGCCTTGAAATAAGAATTGCCCCGCCGATTTATAAACGCTGGTGGTTTATTTTATTATCCATTATTCTTTTGGGGTCAACTATTTGGAGCTTCCTTAATTTCAAACGAAAACAGCGCAACGAAAAAGAAGCACTTAAGGTAAGTTACACCAAGGAATTGGCAGAAGTTGAAATGAAAGCACTCCGAGCTCAAATCAATCCACACTTTCTATTTAACTCGTTAAATTCAATAAATAATTTCATCCTTAAAAATGAAAATAAAAAGGCCAGAAAATACCTTGTAAAATTCTCGCAACTGGTGCGAAACATTTTGAACAACAGCACCAACCCTTACGTAAGTTTAAAAGAAGAACTAGATACGATTAATCTTTATGTAGAAATTGAAAGCATGCGATTTGACAGCGACTTTAATTTTAAAATTGAAATTGAAGACACCATTCATCAAACTCAAATAAGCATCCCGTCATTACTACTACAACCCTATATTGAGAATGCAATATGGCATGGGCTAATGCACAAAGAAGGCGAAAAAAATATTGATATAAGAATTAAGCAATCCTTAAGAGACTATATAAATATTCAAATCCAAGACAATGGGATTGGACGTAGGGCTTCGCAAGAGTCTAATGAATACTTAGACAACCAGCCAAAAAGAAAATCATATGGCATGCAATTAGGCGAAAGCCGACTCAAATTAATGAATCCTAACAATCAAAGCCGCGGCGAAGTAGATGTGATAGACTTATACGATGATCAGGATAATGCCACAGGCACATTAATTAATATAAAATTACCTTTGTTAAACCCAAATAAAACCATCACCCGAAAATCAAACTAACTTATGAATTACAGAACCATTATCGTAGACGATGAAAAAAATTGTATCGAAGTATTAGAAATATTACTTCAAAATGATCATCCCGAAATTGAAATTGTAAAAACATTTACAAGTTCAAAAGAAGCCCTAGCCTTTTTACAAAGTAATCCAATCGACTTAGTATTTATGGATATTCAAATGCCTTTTCTTACGGGCATTGAAGTATTAAAACAAATAGAGGATCCGGCCTTTTATGTAATATTCACCACAGCATTTGACCACTATGCCATTGAAGCTATTAAACTATCCGTGCTAGACTATTTATTAAAACCAATAGACGATGACTTGCTTGAAAAAACCCTGGAACGTTTCAAAAAATTAAAAGAAACTGACTTGCAGCAACAACTAAAACAATTGCTAAACCAAATGCAAAAACCTGTTGAAAAAAAAGAACCTACTGCTGATAAAATTGCTATTTCTTTTCAGGAAAAAATATCTTTTTATAGCGCAAGCGAAATATCCTACTGCCAAAGTAGCGACAACTACACCACCGTTTACTTAACCAATGGCGAAAAAGTTACTGCCTCTAAAACAATTAAACATTTTGAGGAAATGCTTGAACCTATTGGATTTATAAGAACCCATCAATCTTACCTTGTGAATAAGGAGTTCTTAAAAGAGTATAGTAAAAAGGACGGTGGCTATATTATCTTAAATAATGGTACCAACATTCCTGTAAGTAGACAGAGAAAGGATGACATTTTACAATTATTCAAAAAAATATAACTCGTGCTTCAAAAAGATTCTAAAATAATTATTACAGGCGCCGCAGGCTTTATAGGTAGTTGTTTAGCTCAATTCCTTACAAACAATGGATTTACCAATCTCATATTCGTAGACGATTTTTCTAAAGAGAGCAAAAAAGAAAATTTTAAAAACTACGACAAGAATGCCATGGTAGATCGAGATGAGTATATTAATAATATTGCCGCCTACCCTGCCCATTATATTATTCACTTAGGAGCAAGAACAGACACTACCGAAATGAATTATGAAGTGCACCGTGTGTTAAATTTAGAATATTCCAAAACAATTTGGAAGCATTGCACTAAAAATAAGACGAGACTTATATATGCCTCAAGTGCTGCCACCTATGGCGGTGGAGAACATGGATACAACGATGACCATGCAGCAGTTGAAAAGCTCAAACCCTTAAACCCATATGGAGTTTCAAAACAAGAATTTGACCAATTTGTACTAGCTACACAAGCTAGCCCACCACAATGGTATGGATTAAAATTCTTCAATGTATTTGGCCCAAATGAATATCATAAAGGAAGAATGGCTTCTGTAATATTCCATGCCTATAATCAAATAAAGGAAACAGGAGAAATGAAGCTTTTTCGCTCACACCATCCGGACTTTAAAAATGGCGAACAAATGCGTGATTTTGTTTATGTAAAAGATGTATTACACGTCATTTATTGGCTCATGAATAATACAGCGACTAATGGCATTTACAATTTAGGCAGCGGTGAGGCACGAACCTTTTTGGATCTTGTGGAAAGTGTTTTTAATAGCTTGCAAATAGATGAAAATATTTCCTTTGTTGATACGCCGGTTGATATAAGAGATAAATATCAATACTTTACAGAAGCTAAGATGGACAAACTACTATCCCAAGGTTACTCTAATTCGTTTTATTCATTAGAAGGTGCTATACAGGAATACGTAACAGAATATTTGGTAAACTCTAAATACTTCTAGGCAAACATATTATCCTCCAAACTTCTAAAGTCTACAGGTACTAATTTACTCACTCCAGCTTCTTGCATGGTTACGCCATAAATTACATCTACTTGGCTCATGGTTTGCTTATTGTGCGTTACTATGATAAACTGAGAATTATCAGAGAACTGACGAATCATTTTCATAAATTTACCTACATTGGCATCATCAAGTGGTGCATCTACCTCATCTAATACACAAAACGGGGCTGGCTTGATTAAATATATGGCAAACAAGAAGGCAGTTGAAGTCAATGTCTTCTCTCCTCCTGAAAGTTGAGTAATCGTTTTAGGATTTTTACCCTTAGGCTGCGCATATATCTCAATACCTGTTTCAGCTGGATCATCAGGATCCGTTAACTTCATATCACACTGATCGTCTTCAGTAAACAAAGCCTTAAATACGTCAATAAAGTTTTTACGCACTGCATTAAATGTATCTAGGAATTTTTGATTGGCGCTTTCTTCTACTTCCAAAATTGTTTGCAATAAATTATCCTTTGCTTGCAATAAATCTGAGCGCTGTTCTTCTATAAAATCAAACCTTGATTTCATTTCTTGAAAAGCTTCTACGGCCATTGGATTCACCTCACCAAGGTTAAAGATTCGCTTCTTTAATTTCTCTACGCGTTCTGTAAGTACGTCTAATGATTCTTCACCACTTCGTTCTTCTGAAAGTACAGAATCTAAATCTACTTTAAACTCAATATGCAAACGCTCCTTCATGGAAGACAATTGCAATTTCATTTCATTCAATTTATCCTTAATCGAATTTAATAAGCCTTCAGATTGCTCTTTTTGACGTCGTTTTTTATTCAACGTACTTTCAAACTCATTCAACTCATTACGATAATTATAAAAAGCCTGATCTTTCTCATTCAGCTGCTTTTCTTCTTTATCCTTATCCTGTAGTAAGTTGTATAATTTTTCTTCCGTGCCTTTTAGTAGCTCTTGCGTATCGGCTAATTGCTTTTTAGTATCAGCTTCTTGCGTTTCGTAGTCTTTAATTTTTCGCTCATTATCTTCTAGCTGCTGCTCTGATAATTTACGCTCGTGCATTAGCTCATTTAATTTACTCTGCTGCTTCGTAAGAATAATATTTTGCGTATTATATTCTTCTTGTGTTCTGTTATAATCAGCTTCGGCTACCTCAAACTTTTGCTTACTGCTTTGTAATGAATCAAAGGCTAAGTTTAATTGCTGCCTTGCCTCTTGGAAAGTATTTTTTGATAAAGATATTTTATCATTTTTATCAACGATATTTTTTTGAAGTTGAGCAATACGCTCGCTGGCCAATTCGCTTTGCTTATTAAAGTTTTCTATCCCTTGGTGTATTCGAGCTAATTCAATTTGCTTTTGATTAATTTGACCTTCATACTTCTTTATTTGCTCCTCATTCATATCGGCATTAAAGCCAAGGATTTCTTCCTGCAGCGTATCCATTGCAGCTTTTAAGGAAATAGCCGTTGTTTCCAAAAGGCCAATTTCATTCGTCAATGACTCTAAGCGTTTTGTTCTTCCAATTTTATTATTTTCAAATACACCCTTAAAACCACCGACCATTGCTTCTTTGGTAGCATACACCTCACCGTTCTTGTGCAAGTAAATTTGATCGCCACTAGGCTGATCAACAATTACCTCTTTAATTTCAACTTTACCCAATAAGCTATTTAGCAGCTTACGATATTTATCATCGCTATTAATTTTATTTAAGGCTGCATCTCCACCTAAATTAGTGTTTGCTACTTCTTGAATCTCCGACAGTATAAAGAATCCAACTTTACCCTTTTTATGTTGTTTTAATAATTCAATTGCTTTTAAAGCAGCTCCTCTATTTTCAACTACATAGTAGTTAAGGTATTTATCTAAATAACTTTCAATACAAGATGCATACGCATCGTCTACTGTAAATACATCAGATAATAAAGGCGCATCAATACCCCAATCCTGATTATTTTTTAAGTACTTAATACTTTCAGGAAAACCTTCTAATTTTTCAACGAGGTCTTTTATTAATTGATGTTCGTTTTGCTTGGCATCTAACTTTCTATTTTCATTCATCCAAGCATTTCGTTGGTCTTCCAACTTTTCTTGAGACGAAAGTAAATTAGTAGCTGCTTGCTCACGCTTGGCTAACAATTCTTGCAATTGTACTTTCTCAGCCTCCAACTCTTTTTCTATAATTTCGAGCTGAGCTTGTGCTTTATCTATTTGTTCAACCTTTTGGGCATTATCTTGCTTTAGCTGCTCAATGCTTCTGTTATAATTAGTTATCTCACTTTCTGAGATAGCCATCATTTTTTCGGCATCAAAGCCTTGTACCTGTAATTGTTGGTGCTCAGCCTGTTTATCATCTACCTCTTTTTTACGCTCATCATATACTGCCCTTTTTTCTTCAAGGCGCTTTCTTACCGCATCAATCTTTTCTTTAAAATCTTCTAAACCTTCATTATGCTTTTTCGTATTGCTTTCATTTTCGGCAAGCGATTTTTTTAAATTTTCAATTTGAACATTAGCTTCAACTACATTCTTTTTTATACTTTCCTCTAATTGACTTAAATGATCAATGCGTTGTAAAGACAAACTTTTATCACTCTCCTTAGAACGAATGCCGTCTTTCAATTCATTGAACTTTTTTTGCAACTCCTGCAATTGATTTTCTTTTTGAACCAATTCCAACTTTCTCTTTTCCAGGTCGGCATCTTCTGTAGCTATACTACCGTCTAACGAAAGGATTTTATCCAATTCATCTTTCTGCTGCCCATTTAAGGTTTGGTAAGATGTATTAAAATCTTCAAGTGACGCTTTTGCGTACTCCACACTAGCCGCTTTGTAATCTTCTTTTACGGTAAGATATTTCTCAGCTTTCTTTGCTTGATTTTCAAGCGTGCGTAAATTATTTTTTATTTCAAAAAGTAAATCTTCTATTCGATTTAAATCTTGCTCAGTTGCTTTTAGTTTATTTTGCGCTTCTCTTTTTCTTGTTTTATAAATTGAAATCCCAGCAGCCTGTTCAAGCATTCTTCGACGGCTATTATCTTTATCCTTAATAATTTCATCTACCATACCTAACTCAATAATTGCGTAACTATCTGAGCTTACTCCAGTATCTAAAAACAGATTATTAATATCTTTTAATCTGCAGCTTACATCATTTAGGCGATATTCGCTATCTCCATTTTTATAAAACTTTCTTCCAATGGTTACCGTGTTAAACTCTGTAGGTAAAAGATTTTTTGTATTCTCAAAGGTTAAAGCAACTTCTGCTAAACCAGAACTATTCCTTGCTTTAGAACCATTAAATATTAAATCCTGTAAAGATTGAGAACGCAGGTTTCTAATCTTATGCTCGCCTATTACCCATCGTATGGCATCTACGATATTAGATTTACCACAGCCGTTGGGCCCTACGATTCCAGTTATTTGATTATCAAGGTTTACAACAGTTTTGTCAGCAAAACTTTTAAACCCTTTTATGTGTAGTTGTTTCAGTCGCACGTTCTATCCTAATTTAGCGTGAAAATACTTCTTTGCCGTCATTAAATAAGACACATATTCTACCCAAAATCTAAATCGTGCATAAGATGTGAGTACTATCTTAATTAGTGTATATTCTTGTGAGTATTGAGCTAATTGGGTTGATAAAACGCACTAAACTCTTAACAAAACCTGCTTAAAAGCTGCATTGCTAAAAAAGTGTGAGTTGAGCGTGAGAACCTTCCAATTGAAGCAACTTTCTTTTGGCTGGTATGCCACCAGCGTATCCTACCAGTTTACCATTAGTACCTATGACCCTATGACAAGGAATAATAATAGATAAGGCATTAGCCCCATTAGCACTTGCTATAGCGCGTATAGCACCTTCATTTTGCAATTTTGCAGACAGTTTTTTATAGGTGGTTGTCTTACCATAAGGAATCTTTAGTAGCTCCTGCCAAACACTTTTTTGAAAAACACTGCCGGCCAAAGTCAAAGGAATATCAAAATCAGTTCTCTTACTATCAAAATACTCTTCTAATTGTTTTTTAGCTTTATCACTTACTCGGCTAGTAGCTTCTTTATATTGAGTGTCAAAAAATTTACAAATACGTTTATCTATTGAGCTTCTGCTTTTCCTATGTTTCCAATCACACAGACAAAGTTTATTTTCAAAAGAACCAAGTATTAATTCTCCAAACGGAGACTTATAGTATTGAACCTTAATTTCTGACAAGTGTTGCTAAGGTAAACCTTATGTACAACAAAGCCCACCTTGAATGAAGGTGGGCTTTAAAATATAATAAATCAGTTTACTGCTTTGTAAACTTTACAAAACCACTGTAACCAGTATCCGCATCTGTATAACGCAAGATATAAGTTCCACTAGCCAATAGTTTAGTATTGATAAGCATACGATTATTTGATTCAGTTAAACTAGCTTCATATGATTGAAGTACTCTGCCTGACAAATCAACTATTTCTAATTGCAAGAAATGCTCGCCATTATCACTTTCAATATCATATACAAAGTTTAATTCCGAAGTAGTAGGGTTAGGATAAACCATTGCTACATTATCACTCTCTGCTGATTTTAAAATATGCACAACCTTACCATGGATAGATTGTGAACCATTCAAGTCTACCACTTGTAATCTGTAATAAGTAGAGGCAAAAGGAGCATCGTCTATCATACTTAATCTGCGCTCTTGACCACTTATGTTTTCAGCACCTACTGTGCCTACTATACTCCATATTTGCTGATCTTCACTTTTGTATATCTTATACTCTTTTAAATCTTCTTCTGCAGTTACTTTCCAAACTAACTCATTAGAACCACCTGGTAAACTACTACCAAAGAAATCAATGATATGTACAGGTAAAACAACGTTACAAATGAAGTTATTTGATGTTGCTGTATCACAAACACATTGCTCAGGATTTGCACCACCAGGATTTCTTCTAATAACAGTTACAATACCTTGACGAGCTGAAAGACTATCTGGTAAGTCTACATCAAGACCTGTGATAGTGATACATCCATTTGCAGGAATTGTTGCTGTAGTAGTTTCTACATGTATTAAAGAATCTCCCGTACTATAGTCTAGACTTTCATCTCTATCTACAAAAAACTCAACAGTCGTTTGCGTACTTGCCGGAACATCAGAATTACTTGCATTACATATTTGCAAATCTCCACCTACTCCATATTGACCTTCGCCAGATACGCCACAATAGCCATTGACAAGATTAGCAGTAAGCTTAGGCAAATCAACTTCTAAGCCTTTTGTTGTACGTCCATTAATTGATAATACACTACAAGTATCCCCATCACAAACTACTTGGCTACCACTACCTGTTGTGATTACAAAATCACTAAAGGCCTGACTACAACCTTGGAAACTTGCATAATCAAAGTTTACATCAAAGTAAAACTTAATAGAATCTCCTGTAGTTAACCCAGGTGTCATTGGCCAACTATATCTCAATTGTCCGTTCCCTACATCTACCGGACCAAAAGGTCCAACCGTTGGTTGATCTGTTTGACCAGGAGCCGTAGGACTATAACTATTATAAGTTACCCCAGGAGGCACCACTACAAAAATACTATCTCCAACTTGCGTTTGCTGAGTTACTTGATTAATTGCAAGATCTACATAGAAATTAAAAGCACTAGTGGTTGCACAATCTCCTATTGTATCCATACGACCAATTGGTGTAGTTGTATAACCAGGAATAGAAGCTTCTGTAAATACGATTGGCGGCGACTCTTTAACCAAGGTAGGCAAGACATCTCCACAAGCTGATCGTGAATTATAAATAACCGTAATCTGATCTCCACTTGAAGCACCACATGAAGTACTAAGTGGCACTTTTATTTTTAAGGCTTTGGTTGTTGTATCGTACGATCCTGATAAGCCATTGGCCAAAGAATCATCTAACAAATTATAATCTATCGTCATTAACTGCCCCAGTACACTTATTGTATTTGGGTCTGTTGGTGTTCGGTAACCAGTACCTACAGGGTATTCAATTTCAATATTGGATGCATCTAAATTAAAACCAAAAGGTATCAACCAGAAGTTATCCAATTTAGAAATATCTCCTAGCTGAGTGCTATTTAATGTAAGTTCTACATCAAACGTATCGCAAAAGGCTACGGTGTTATTTCCACCATTCCAATTTACTTGGAAATCTGCATCAGTACCCGTAGGGAAACTATACGCTATTAAAGTATCTGTTTCGTAACATAAGGTACTATCAAATGCTGAAGGATAACCCGTGCAATCGTAGCCTGTATGTACTAAAAGCCTAACCGTATCACAATTAGTTAAATTACCTGAAATTTCAAAAGGCGTAGAACTTGATCTTAGATTAGTTCCTAATTGATACAAACCATTCAACTGTTGGGCAATACTTGTGGTTCCATTCAGTTTAACAGAAAGGTTACTCAAACTACCTCCTGATAATGTTTCAATAAACATCCAAGAATTAATGGCATCTAAATCAGAAGAACCATTATTCAATACTACATTCCAACTCGCACTGTCATTAAACAAGGATATTGTTCCACCTCCAGTGGTAAATGGAAGAGGAGCAGAATAAGGGAAGTTTACCAAAGCTGAACTATCCGCATTTCCACCAGGAAAAGTATTTCCATAACTGAATCCATGATTATATGTCGCAGGTATGTTTATCCCATTTCCAGCAACAGCTACAGTGAATCTAGTTGCAATAGTGGTGCCTGGAATCGCATCACAGGTAGGATCAACACTAAATGCAAGTTGCGCTGTGCTTTCAGTTTCATCCTGCGGAACAATACTACCACCAAACGGAGTATACAAGCTTTTTAAATTACTAAATATTAAATAATTACCCACTCGAGTCACATTAGCATCAGGAATCACTGTTCCATTCGCGCTAGCTCCACCCGTTGTACCATCATTTAATCTCGCACTACCAGGACGATATTCAAGAGAAGGATCGATTCTTACAAAGAATGTATCTACCACATCAACCCAACGATACTCGTAAGGAAACCAAACGTTACCTGCCTGCACATTAGTATATCTTCTGAAATTAAACTGTAATTCATTATCACATCCAGTTATGGCTTTTGGCTGAGGATTTCTAGTAAAGTGACTACTATACATGTTGTATATCTGCTGATAATCGTTATAACTATCACATGTATGACGCTCACCATTAATACTATCTACAGTTGCATAAGTTTGTGCTGGAGTTGCTGTATAACTAGAGTACACATCGTTATCCGTTACATAATTTTTAAATCCTCCATTATCTAATGAAGCATTGGCGATATATAATGCGCTAACAATTATACTATCGCCTCCAACCCAAGCAGATTTACAACTACTTAAATCGTAAGTTGCTATCTGACCAATTACAGTTGGTGATACCGTACATGGCGCCAAAGGTGTTGTAGAACCGTTTGGATAAATTATTACTTCTGCATTTGGCAAGGCCGTTAAAGCAGTAGTTGCTGTATTAAAACCACCACTTGGTGTTCCTAAGTCCATTTCAATAAATGTATATGGGAAATCTAGTCCAACGTTTGGATTGGCAGGCTCAACATTCGGGTTTACGTAAATTTCCCAAAGACCTAATAAAGTATCTCCATTTAAAGAATGCTGTACATTAATTCTTGAAGAATCAATAACACCGCTTGGTCGACCATTATTATTATCATCTCCCAATCCTAAATTTATTCTTTTAAGACTAAACTTACGAGGTGTTGCTCCACCCGTAGGGCAAGGCATAGGACAGTGAATTGTATAGGTATTACTGTTACAATGACTTGGATATACAGAAGGGTTCATACAGGTTGAATCATACCATGTATAATGACCGAAATTAATAGTCTTTGTTCCACCACCATCATCACAAGAGGCAATCATAGGAATAACCATTTGCGTTCCAGCATAACTTGTATTACCTACTAATTTTACAAAAAGAGTATCATTATTTATGAAGTAAGGTAAATTAGCCACCGGCGTAGAGGCTACACCTAAACGCTCCAATGTTGGCGTTCCATTTATAGCTAATCCTTTACCTGCTAAAGGCACGAACCAATAAGCACGACCATCTATGCTATCCTTCATTCCTGTAGAATATCTAGAATAATCTACATTAAGATTGAATGTTTGACCAGGGAATAAATCCGTAGGCATTTCAGAAGTATTATCTAAAAGAACAATTCGTTTATTAAAAATATTTTTTATCGCTCTAGTATAATTCGTCACTCCACAAGGTCCTTGATAATCTAAGGCCGAAGCAAATTTTATCCAAGGGTAATTCCCTTGACAAGTTGTGAAACAACTTACATTCTCAGCGTAAGTAGGAAATTCGATATACACTGTATCACCAGCAGGTATGGTTAAACCCGTAGCCGAGGCTCTTATATTATATCGTCTCGAAGAATTACCACAAGCAGTTGTTTTAATTTGATAAGTAGTAGATTCAGGAGTATAGTTTGTAAAAGAGCCAATAACATTACCATTGACATCTTTCATTACCCAACCAGAGGTATCGATAACATTACCACCCAATCCACTTCCTGGTATATAAGAAGAAAGCGTTAATTGAAAATTAATGGCATCACCACTACCTGAGTTAATAATTCTCACTGTTTGGAATACCGTATCAGTTCCTCCAATACCATCAACACCATTAAAGCAATATTCCTCATCAACAGTTGGCATATCTACATTTAAGTTCGGAACATTATTGGGAATAATTACATTACTCGGAAACGCACTGGTTGTTTCACAAATATTTCCATCACATCCCCAATTTGCAACAATGTTTCTGGTAAGATTTGTACAACAATTTACTGTAACAGTATAAGTAACCTGTAAATCTTCATTATTCTCCCAACGCCCATCATTATCACCTATAGTGGCAATTAAAGACTTTGGAAGAATCAGCGTATCACCGCTCAAGGTCCCTTTATCTGGTGCAGAGATAGTCAAACAGGAAGTACTATTCAATAATAATTTTATTTCCAAATCAGATGTAAGGCTATCTAAATAACCAAGACCTGCATTTCGCAACGTAACCGTTTGCTGATAGCTAGTTCCTATTCCTCCTGTAAAATTTTGATTAGTAGCACCTACAATATTGATTGTAGCTGTATTAATATTTACAGCATTTAATCCAAACGGACTAGCAGTACCTCCATTAAAACTAAGATTTACAGGTATTGGAACTGAATTTCCGCTTACACCACATTGCGTATGCACGCGATAGGTAAACGAAACCCACTCATTTGCTGGTATAGAATCAAAACTAAAGAAAGGCATGTTTAAATTGGTAACATTACTTTCTATCACATTTTTCAAACCTGTACCTGTAGTAGTTTCAATTACACTCCCACTTATATATTCTACACCCGTTGGTAAGTCTATATCCACTATAGTATTTAATAAAGTGGTAGTAGTTGGGTTCAATATATAAATTGAAAATGTTGTATCTCCACATACATTCATATCAACAACCTCGGTAGTAGGACCAGAAGCCGCATACCATTGCACTTGGGCATTGGTAATAAATGGAGTTACAATAACTAATAGTAATATTAATATTTTTTTCATTTGTAAAATTTTCAAATGCAAATATAAATAATCATATCTTACTAATAGTTAACAAGTAACATATACATTAAATAATAACAAATAAGAAACATTGTATAATCAAGCCTTAATTCTTGCTTAAAATACACTTAAACTACACTAAAAGAAATATCTATAGCTAAGTAGCCATACTACTCACCTGCTGGTGCAGGCAATGGCGCTTCTCCGCTAGCAGAAGGTTCAGGAGTTGTGGATGAGGCAGGAGCACTTGTTGCTGGTGCCGCATTAGCAGGAGCACTTGTTGCTGGTGCCGTATTAGCAGGAGCACCCTGTTGAGCAGGTGCTGTGTTTGCTGGTGCAGGGGCAGGAGTAGGTGGCGCCTGTACAGGTGCCGAACTCGCTTTTAATGGATTGATTACTTCGCTACCTACTTTTGAATTCATGGGTTTTTCCATCAATACAAAAGAAATTAGCACTACAGCTGCCAAAGCACCCATAGTCCACCAGGTTACTTTTTCTACACCTTCGGCACTTTGCTTGGCTCCCATTACTTGGTTACCAAAACCACCAAACGTTCCAGCCATTCCACCACCTTTAGGGTTTTGTATCAATACAAAGAAAGATAGCACTAGGCAAATAAGGATTATTAATATTAAAAGTATCGCGCTCATGTAAATCTTATTTTAAAAGATGTAAATCTTTAATTCGGCTTGCAAAATAAGTTCTTTTTTCAGGATTGAGCAAACTTAATTTCTTATATAATTCAATAGCTTTTTCAGTTTTCCCTTGCTGTACATATAGTTCAGCCAAGGGTTCGGTGACCAATCCATCACCAAAAGACACTGATTTCATTGCTTTTTCAAATATTTCGTCTGGTACTACGTCCTCTTCATCGTCCATAGCTTCGGCTAGTTTTTCCTTTTGCCAGGCCGATCGTATGGCATCTCTACCCTTTTTATCCTCTTCTTCGTTTTCCTTTTTAGCCTTAAAATATTGCAGCCAATCCGTAAAACTCATCATCACCATCAAATCGCCAGGGTCTTCGTTCGTTTTTTCTTCGCTTTCTTTTACTTCCGTAATATCTTCTTTTGTACTAGCCGGTATTGGGTTTTCTTCTGGCAGCTCATTTATAAGTTGCAGTACATCCTTCCCCTCATTTAAATCCTTACCGGTTTCTTCGGTTTGTACAACTTCAGTAATAGGTTCAGCAACTACTTTTGTTTTTTCAGCGACCACTTCTTCCTTTTTTTCAATAGGATGTTCAGTAGGTTGCAGGCGCATTTTTTTCTTAGGAGCTACCGCTTCAGTTTCAACTTGTTTAGGATGCTCAGCCACGGCAGCCTTTGATCGCTTTCCTAATTTTATAGAAAGATGTAATGGATTATCAAAATGAAGCAAAAGCTTTTTTTTCTCAGCTTGGCTTAAGGTTTCTTTTTTTTGAGAATGAAGAAGTTGTACAACAGTAGCATAAGGATACTCACTTGCAAGCTCATTCCAATCCTTATTGGCTTGTGCTTTTAAAATATCAGCGCTTTGCACTGCTTCCATAAAATGACTTCGCTCCATTCAGGCTGCAATATAAATCTTTTACTCCTTTTATTAAGCACAATCATTTCCCATTTGATAGTTAACTTAGCATTCCCTATTTAACGATAGGCAGGTTTCAATAAATTAAATATAAATATGGCAATACAAATACTAGAAAACTACGCAGAAGGCAAATGGGTAAAAGGCACGGGAGAAGGTAAAACATTATTCAATGCCTCTACGGGCGAAGCACTTTATAGTGCCAATAGTACGGGCTTAGATTTTGGTGCTATGATGCACTATGGTAGAACCAAAGGAAGAGAAAAATTAGCCAAAATGGGTTTTCACGATCGTGGCTTAATGCTCAAGAAACTCGCCTTGCATTTACAAAGCAAAAAAAGAGATTTTTATACCATTAGTTTTCAAACGGGCGCCACCAAAGTAGACAGTTGGATAGATATTGAAGGTGGCATTGGAAATTTATTTACCTATGCTAGTTTACGTCGTCAGTTTCCCAATGAGCCATTTTTCTTAGAAGGACAAGTAGCTAACCTATCTAAAGAAGGAACTTTTATAGGCCATCATATTATGACTCCTAAGGATGGTGTAGCCATTCATATTAATGCATTCAATTTCCCAGTATGGGGTATGCTCGAAAAAATTGCTGTGAATTTATTAGCGGGCGTTCCGGCCATCGTAAAACCAGCCACTATTACTTCTTACCTTACAGAAGCGGTGGTGAAAGAAATTATTGCGTCCGGTATTTTACCCGAAGGATGTTTGCAATTAGTTTGTGGAAGTGCAAGAGGAATTTTAGATCATGTACAGCTTGGTGATGTAGTAACCTTTACGGGAAGTAGAGCCACAGGTAATATGCTTAAAGCAACACCGCAATTAGCTGAAGCAGGCGTTCCTTTTACCATGGAAGCCGATAGTTTAAATTGTTGTGTACTAGGAAAAGATGTAACTCCTGACATGCCAGAGTTTGATATTTTCATTAAAGAAGTAGCCCGAGAAATTACGGTAAAAGCCGGACAAAAATGTACCGCCATTCGAAGAGTGATTGTACCAGAAGAACAAATCGAAAATGTAAAAAATGCTTTAGGTGCACGATTAGAAAAAAATATTATTGGAAACCCAACGAATGAAAATACCCGCATGGGACCACTCGCCGGAACAGACCAACGAGAGGATGTTTTAGAAGCCGTAGAAAAACTACAAGCAGAAAATGAATTGATTATTGGTAATGTGAACGAAAGTTTTGAAGTGCTGGATGGCGATGCTGAAAAAGGTGCTTTCTTAAAACCACTCATCTTTTTAAATGATGCGCCTTATAAAAAATTAGCTTGTCATAATATTGAAGCCTTTGGGCCCATCTCTACCATTATGCCGTACAAAGATTTAGACGATGCCATTGGCCTCGCCAAACTCGGCAAAGGTTCTTTGGTTGGAAGTATAGTTACTGCTGATAACAGCATAGCTAAAGATTTCCTTATGGGCAGTGC
>CALJNC010000020.1 GCA_937981995.1 uncultured Chitinophagaceae bacterium | reverse complement strand
TACATTACCGGGCATTAAATTATAACTTAAGGTTGGTGTTCCTCCGGTGGCGGTTTGTGTTATACTTCCGTCTGCTCCTCCATTACAACTTACCATAGCAGTTACGGCTGTGTTCCATTGTAAAGCAGGTGGTTCATTAATATTTATAGTTGTTGATAGCGTACAATTATTTGCATCGGTTACCGTAATCGTATATGCTCCTTGACCTAATCCGGTAAAAGATCCAGTACCATTGGTTACATTACCTGGCATTAAATTATAACTTAAGGTTGGTGTGCCTCCTGTGGCGGTTTGCGTTATACTTCCATTTGCACCTCCATTACAACTTACATTTGCTGTGGTAGCGGTAGCAAATTGTAAAGCGGGAGGGATTGATATTACAAAGGAGTAAATAGTATCACAGTTATTATTATCCGTTGCCGTTAAAACATAATTTCCAGCAGCAAGATTTGTAAAATTACCTGTGGTATTCGTTGTATTAACCGGCATCAAAGTATAACTCATTGGCATATTTGCCGATGTTGCTATACCCGTTATTGAACCCGTATTAGTATTACACAAAGGATTTGTACTGTTCGTACTTGTCCAAGTAGGTAATTGGCCTGCGTTAATTGAAACTATTGTTGTACCAGTACAGTTACTTGCATCAGTGGCAGTTATTGTATAGTTTCCTGAGCCTAATCCTGTAAAGTTTCCAGTTGAATTAGTAATATTTCCTGGCATTAAATTATATGTATAAGCCGGAGTACCACCTGTTACAGTGGTAGCAATTGAGCCGGTGGCAGTTCCACATCCACCAGCGGTACTTGTACCGGTTACGTTAAGACCTCCACCTAAATTAAGAACAGCCGTTGTTGTAGCTGCACAATTTCCGGGATCTGTTACTGTAATTGTATAGGTGTTACCAGTAAGTAAGAAAAAAGAACCCGTTGCATTTGATACATTTCCAGGATTTAAGGTATAAGTCAGCGGTAAAAAGACCGATGAGGCAGATACGACTATACTCCCAAACGGAGTTGTACAAGAAGGTTGTACAATACTTACATTGGTAATATTAGGTGTAAGCGGATTACTAACAGTAGCCGTTGTTGTACCTGAACAACCAGCAGCATCTATAGCAGTGATTGTATATGTACCTCCTACTAGCCCCGTAAAGTTTCCTGTAGTATTTGAGGTCGCACCAGGGTTTATTGTATAAGTAACTGGTGGATTGTTAGAGTTTGTTGCACTGGTTGATATAGCCCCCGTACTTAAGGTAGGACAGGTTGTAGGCAATACTGCTGGCGCTGACATAATAAGAGGTGCTGGGGCAGTTAATGTTACTTGAGTATTTATTGTACAATTTAATGCATCCGTTGCCGAAATAGTATAGGTACCCGCTGCAAGTCCCGTAAAACTACCTGTTGTATTACTAGCGGCTGCAGCTGGAGTAATACTATACACTATGGGTGCAGTTCCTCCTGTTACTTGAACATTCGCTGCTCCACCTGAAGGGGGAGAACAAGGCAAGTTTGTTGGAACAACACTTGACCAAACCATATTAGTAGGCGGTTGTATGTTTAGCGTTTGCGGAATAGCACAAGCTCCTCCATTTTGTACTGATACAGTATAAATACCTGAGCCAAGTCCGGTAAACAAACCAGTAGAACTTGTAACATTATTAGGCATTAAAAGATAGGTAGAAGCACCTGGTGAATTTGCCGTAATGGTTCCATTATTTATCCCACAAGATGGACTAACCGATGTTGCAGTCATAGGAAAACTTTGACTTACGTTTAAAGCAAGGGTAAACGTTTGAGAAATTAAAATTCCCGGTGGCGCACAGGATGAATCTGTAGCAGTAATAGTTATAATATGCAGTCCCGTATCAGCTAAAGTTGGAGTCCAACTAAAGCAACCATTTACAGAATCAGTACCTAAACCTGTATACGTCATGGTAGATGTAGGCGCAATGTTCTGAGAATTATCACTCATATTTATAAGAGCTGTAGGACTGGAAGATAAGATGTCAAAACAGACACTAAAATTTTGTCCATGACAAATATCAATCCCTCCCGCATTTTGAGTTCCTCCTGATAAAGTATTGGTATCAATCCCAAATGTAGGATTGGGCGTAACACAATTTAGGATTACCATTTGAATATCTCGTTGCACATAACCAATCAAAACACCATTCCTATATTCATTTACTTGTACCGTTATCGTTGGCGTTTGTTGACCTATCGGTGTAAAATTAATTGCACCTGTATTAGCATCAATGTTAAAGGTATTTCCAGTATTAAACGGATTACTGGTTGGATTATAAGATGCATTCGTGTAATTCGAAACAGAAGGGGTTACGTGCACACAACCAAATTGATTTTTTGGTTGGATTGATATGAAACCAGTTGAGTCATTATCTACTTCTACCATACCATTATTAAAGGTTGTGGGTTGGTTAGCACAGTAATATGGGATAGGTGCTGCTGTAAAATAAGGTGAGTTATTATTTATGGCAGGACCAGCTGCTGTTGGTCGTCTGTTTAAAAAAGCTTCAACATAAAAATTACCTCCCGCGATATTTGTACTTGGGTTACGTGCTCCAATATAAGTGTTAAACCTCCATTGATCACAGGGCGAAGCAGTTGGAGGTAAAGTATAGGTTCCGCGGTACCACCACTCAGAATAACCTTCTACTGGGCTTGCCGGATTTTGACAACTGGTTTGAAACCCAGGACAACCAGAACTTGTTGGTGTTCCATTTGGGGAACCTGTACCTGGTATATTACCAACTATTTTTGGTAAAAATAGTGTAGTTACATTGGTGCTATTACACACATTATAAATACATAACGGAACAGAACTTGGTTCAGTAACACCGGTACAATCCCTAAAAAACTTAAAAGTAAATTCGTAGGTATTACCAGAAATGTGTCTGTAGGTCAATTCTCCACCTGCCGCATGAGATGCATCTACGCTTTTAAAGGAAAGCAATGCAGCACAAAATACAGCTATAAGTTTAAGGAGTTTTTTCATAAAATTTAAAGTTTAGCGATTATCCATGAAGTCTTTAAATATAAGAAATATTTAACTTTTTATTGAACAATCTATGCAATATTACAATACACTTCCTAAGCCCAACATAATAATGAGTGAAGCCAGTGTAGATAAAAAAATAACAGAATATAAAAACAACTATATCAACAAACTATGAATATACAAAATAATAATTCGTTTAGTCTATTTAGAATCACACTTACATTATATCTACCATATTAGAAATTACTGCAGTAATTAGCTTAAACAATTAGGCAAGTTTACTCTTTTGATTATAAATTTTAGCAATAACATCGGCGTACTTCTGCTTAATTACTCTGCGTTTTAAACTTAGCTTAGGAGTTAGTTCGCCACCGTCAACGGTCCACTCATGGGGTAAAAGTTGAAAACGTTTTACATGTTCGTAAGCTGCAAATGATTTATTGTATTTGTTTAATTCTTTTCTGATCAATTTTAAAATATCTTGATCTACAGAAAAATCAATATTATCTGCAAGTGCAATTCCCGCATTTTTAAAATATTCTTTTACATTTTGAACAGCAGGAACAATTAAAGCACCTACAAATTTTTCATTACTGCCTACTACCATTATTTGTTCGATAAAAGGCGACTCTTTAATTTTATTTTCAAGTGGTAATGGAGCTACATACTTTCCACCGCTTATCTTAAATAGCTCTTTCTTACGATCTGTAATTTTAAGAAAACCATCGTCAGAATACTCTCCAATATCACCCGTGTGTAACCAACCATCCTTCACTACTTCATCGGTAGCAGCTTGATTTTTATAATAGCCATGCATCACATTATCGCCTCTAAAAATTATTTCACCGTCCTCAGCAATCTTTACTTCCACGTTGTTAATCACCTTGCCTACTGTGCCAAATTTTCGTCCATGTTTTTCGTATGTATTTACGCTAATTACCGGCGAGGTTTCGGTTAAGCCATAGCCTTCCATTACTATAATATTTGCAGCTGTAAATACTCGTAGCAATTTAACCTGGCATGCCGCAGACCCTGTTACTATTGCCTTTGCTTTGCCACCAATTGCTTCGCGCCATTTAGAAAAAACCAATTTATCAGCTACAGCATACTTCATTTTTTTTATTAGAGACATCTTTTCATCCATATCAAAATTCAGTGCCAAATTCATAGCCCAATCAAATATTTTACGCTTTGCGCCTGTAAGTTCTAAGCCTTTCTTTTCAATTTTTTCATATACTTTTTCAAGTAGCCTTGGTACCGTAGTAAAAACTGCTGGTTTTACTTCACGTAAATTATCACCTATCGTTTCCATACCTTCGGCATAATAAATACTCACTCCTTTATACAAGTATAAATAAGTCACCATGCGCTCAAAAATATGATTGAGTGGTAAAAAACTTAATACATTACTATTGTGATCGCACATGCTAAAACAATGTATACTGTTATGAATATTAGAAATAATATTTTTATGTGATAACATTACACCTTTAGGGTTTCCTGTTGTACCCGATGTATAAATAAAGGTTGCAATCTCATCTTCTTGCACTTTATCTTTTATATCCTGTATTTCTTTTTCATCCTCAGCAGAAAATGGCTGTAATAATTCCGTCCAATGCATTACATCATCAACTTTATCATAAGAATATACAAATTGAAGATTAGGTACCTCATGCATTATTTCTTTAACACGCTCGTGCAACTTCTTTCCTTCAACAAAAAGAACCTTTGATTTTGCTTCGTTCAAAATATAAGCTAAATCACCCGGGCTAATCGAAGGATAAATTGGCGCCAGTATTCCTCCTAATTTTTGTACGGCAAAGTCTGTTATAAGCCATTCAGTTCGGTTGCTAGATAAAATAGATACCTTATCCTTACCTTCAGTAGTACCGTCGCCACCACTCAATCCTAATCTACGTAAGGCTACGGCCATTTGGGTACTTTGCTCCTCAATAATAGACGCATTAATTCCTTGCCACTTACCATCTATCTTGGAATGCAGTAAACCTTTTTCTCCGAAGTTTTTAATGTAATACGGTAGTAAGTCGAATAATCTTTTGGTAGTATGCATAAAATATTATTTATAGTATTGATTCTGCTTATTCTTGAATCGGTAAGAACGATAAAAATTTTCAAAATCTGAATATGTCTCAGGATTTTCTTTTACCCAATCTATATAAGCTTTATCATTTGAAGCTTTACCAAACAACCATTGGTTGTATGATTCAAAATAACCATTGGATAATAAGTTATTCATAAAGTCAAATAAATGTAATGGAAACTCCTGCCCTTCGACCTGCGACCAGCGCAATAAAAATCGCGTGCGCAGCATTACAATATTATCAATGTCTACACCACCAATTACTACATTGGCCAGGTTAGCATATACTTTATTTACCTGCTTTTCAAACTTTGATTGCGTACGACTTAAGTTTTTCTTTTCATTCTTACTTGCAAAGTTTGCTAATTGATTATTTGCAATTAGTTGTTTGTAACTATCAAAAACTATTTTCTTTACTTCTTCGGTTCGCATAGAATAACGCTCCATATTAATAAAAGTTTCACCATAAATTATGGCCCACAAAGGACGCTTAGATACAAAATAACTTTTGGAAAGATTATAATAATTCAAGTGATAATTAGGATCATTTTTTACTCCTTTTTCCCAAGCTTCTTCTGCCTTTTTATATTTCTTTTTAGCTGAATGCAACCTGCCGTAATCAGAATATAATAAACCCGAGTTTGGAAATTTTTTAATACCTCTTTCAATTGCAGCTATGGCAGCCTTACTCATATCACGCCGGCTAAAAATTTGAGAGGCCGTCAAAAAAGTAGCCTCATCAGCATCTTTAGCTTTAAGCAAGGGCGTAATAACTTGAGTTGCCCTTGACAAATCTCCACCTAAGTAATAAGCAAAAGCTAACTCTCTTCTGTAGATTAAATTTTGAGGCTCCATTCGTGCCAATTGATTGTAAACCAAAATCGCATTGGTATAATCTTTTTTCATTGTGTACTTTTTTGCCTTAGCATACAACTCCCTTGCCATTTCTGTATTACCTACAACTGACTGAGCCTGTACAAGCATACAATACACAACACCTAATATCAACAACACAATTTTCTTCTGCATATAGGTTCACAAATTTAACCGAGAAATTGAAAAGATAGTGTTACAATGTAAATTTGTTGAAATGACAAAAAAAGAGCGATATGACGGTGTACTGGATTATTTTGAAAAAAATGTTCCCGAAGCGGTAACCGAGCTATTATATGACACCCCCTATCAATTACTTGTAGCTGTCATATTATCAGCCCAATGCACTGATAAAAGAGTGAACCTAACCACCCCTAATATTTTTGCTAAGTACCCTACTGTCAATGAATTAGCAAAAGCAACATTTGATGATTTGTTCCCAATAATAAAAAGTATAAGCTACCCCAATAACAAAACGAAACACCTAATAGGCATGGCCAATATGATGGTAACTGATTTTGATAGCACCGTACCTATGACGGTTAAGGAGCTTATGCTACTACCTGGCGTAGGCCGCAAAACAGCCAATGTGGTAACCAGCGTAATAGACGGGCAACCCAATATGGCTGTAGATACCCACGTTTTTAGAGTAAGTAACCGATTAGGCCTGACCAATGCTAAAAACGTATTGCAAAGCGAAGAACAATTAATCAAGCATATACCAAAAGAGCAAGTGCATATTGCCCACCATTGGCTTATACTACATGGGCGGTATACCTGTTTGGCACGAAAACCAAAATGTGAGGAATGTGGCTTAACGGAATGGTGTAAGTATTTTAGTAAATTGAAATAAACATTATTAACCCCTAATTATCCATTCGCAAGTATTGATTATCAATTAAATACTACCTTTGTATTCTAAAATAGTTTTCACAGATGGAAAATCTGAGACATTTATCAACTCAAGAAATAGAAGATGCCGTTCTGGCTCTCGGCGAAAAAAAATTTCGTACACCTCAAATATTAGATTGGATTTGGAAAAAAAATGTAGGTAGCATTGATGAAATGCTCAACCTTTCTAAATCGTTTCGTGAAGCACTCAAAGAAAAATATACCATAAATAAGGTAGCCGTAGATCATGAGCAATTTTCAAATGATGGTACGATTAAAAGCCGTTTTCAGTTACACGATGGTCATTATATCGAAGGCGTTTTAATCCCTACCGAAAAAAGAATGACCGCTTGTGTATCATCTCAAGTAGGATGCAGCCTAAGCTGTAAATTTTGTGCTACGGGTTTTATTGATAGAAAAAGAAATATAGACTTTGATGAGATTTATGATCAAGTAGCTATTATTAATGAACAAGCTATAAAACATTTTAAAAAGCCGCTCACCAATATCGTATTTATGGGAATGGGCGAACCTCTTTTAAACTTTGGGAATGTTTTTCGCTCAGTAGAATATATTACTTCAGAAAATGGCATGGGCATGTCGCCAAAACGAATTACAATTTCTACGGCGGGTATATCTAAAATGATTATGCGCATGGCAGATGAAAATCCTAAAGTAAATTTAGCGCTTTCGCTTCATGCAGCAACCGATGAAAAGCGTGATGCAATAATGCCAATAAATGAAACCAATAATCTTAAAGTATTAACTGAGGCATTGGATTACTATTATAAAACAACAAAAAATGCCGTTACGTTTGAATACATTTTATTCTCAAACGTCAATGATTCTTATGATGACGCTGATGCGCTTATAAAAATTTGCAGACGCATACCTAGCAAAGTAAATATTATAGAATACAACCCTATTGAGTTTGCCACTTTTACCAAGCCCGATGAGGAACGCACGGATGCCTTTATGGCTTACTTAGCAAAACACCGAGTAAACGCTCGCCTGCGACGTAGCCGAGGAAAAGATATAGATGCCGCTTGCGGTCAATTAGCCAACGTAAATCACTAAAATATTGCCATGAAAAAACAAAGAAAAAATACCGTTTCGAGAGAATCAGTAGAAAAAGAAATGCCACGTGAGGAAACAAGAGAACCTAGAGCAAAACGCCCGGGTAATTTTGATAAAAAACCACGTCCTGGTCGCAAGCCAAGAAGAGAAAGTAACGATCGTAAAAAAAGCTACGCTAAAGACAATGCTAAGGGGGAGTACTTCCAGGATTTTTATAAAGAAAACTCTAAAAAGAAAAAGGAAGATTACAAGCCTAGAAAAGAAAAAAATGCTGTAGATGCCAACGGTAAAAAAATAAGACGCAATACCATTGATAGTAACTCAATTGACAAAAGTAAAGAACGTAAACCACGTAGAGATTTTGACCAACGTGAAGAAAGAACCGAACGCAAACCAAGACGCGAATTTAATAACAGAGATGAGCGCAAACCGCGTAGAGAATTTGAAAAGCGTGATGATCGCAGACCAAGAAGAGATGATGCCGATGGCGAAAAACGACCTTATAATAAAGAACGAAGATTAGGTGGCGAACGTAAGAGTGAAGAAAGAACTCGTAAGCCAAAATGGACAAAAGAACAAAAGCTAGAACGTGCCATTAAAGAAGGTCGAGTAGCACCTCCTGAAGACACAGAAATGGTACCTGAAAAAATGCCGCTGAACAAATACATTTCGCGTGCAGGTGTATGCTCACGCAGAGAAGCTGCTGATTTAATTAAAGCAGGAGAGGTAAAAGTAAATGGTACTGTAAATAAAGAGCCGGGCTATAAAGTAGTAGAAGGTGATGTAGTTACTTACCAAGGAAACGACCTTGAAAAGCAAGAAAAAATGGTTTATCTACTTTTAAATAAAGCTAAAGATTATATCACTACTACCGATGACCCTGAGGGGCGCAAAACAGTAATGGATTTATTTACATCGGTGGATGAACGTATCTTCCCGGTAGGAAGATTAGACCGTAATACAACTGGTTTATTGTTAGTTACCAATGATGGTCATTTAGCTCAAAAGCTAAGCCACCCAAAATTTATGAATAAAAAGGTATACCAAGTAAAATTGGATAAACCATTAGAACAAAAAGATTTTGAAAAAATAGAAAAAGGTTTAGAACTAGAAGATGGCGTAGCTGATATTGATTCATTGGCGTATACTAATCCTGAAGATGCCAAAGAAATTGGAATTGAAATACACATAGGCAAAAATAGAATTGTACGTAGAATTTTTGAGCACCTTGGTTATGAAGTAAAACACCTTGACAGAGTAATGTATGCTGGCTTAACCAAGAAAAACTTACCCCGTGGTAAGTGGAGAGCCCTCACGGATAAAGAACTTGTGTTTTTAAAACATTACAAATAAAAGCGAATAGTGAAATTTCCAGAAATACTTTTTGAAAACGATGATTACATCATACTTAATAAACCAAGTGGATTATTAAGTATCCCTGATCATTATAACAATCCTAATAATTTAACGGACATGCTTCGTAGAAAATTAGGTGAAATATTTATTTGCCATCGTATAGATAAGGATACCAGCGGTTGTATTGTTTTTGCAAAAAATGCAAAAGCACACCGTTTTGCTTCTATGGCATTTGAAAATCATGAAGTAGAAAAAGAATATCTAGCGATAGCACATGGCACCTTTGCTGAGCAAACAGGAACTATAGAAAATAAACTAATGCCACATGGTAGCAAGCAGCACTTGGTAATTGTACACAACAAATTTGGTAAGGAAGCCCGCACTGACTATCGTGTATTAGAGCAGTATAAAAGCTACGCCCTAGTATCTTGTATAATTAAAACCGGTCGACAGCACCAAATAAGGGTACACCTCGAAAACATTGGCCACCCCGTACTCTGTGATCCTTTTTATAGCCCTAGTAAAGAATTTTTTGTTTCCTCCATCAAGCGTAGGTATAACCTAAAAGATGATATGGAACGTGAGCGACCACTTACCTACCGCCTTTGTTTACATGCGCACCGCATTCTCTTTAAAGATGAAAAAGGTGAGATAATAAAAGCTGAAGGTGAACTATTTAAAGACATGCGTGCTACTTTACAGCAGCTCCGTAAGTGGAATAAACTATAAGCTTACCTTATTTCAATTTTACCAGAAAACCATTGTTCGGTTTTCTCAAATAGAGCTTTGTATGAATACAATCCATTTGGCAGATTACTTAAATCTATTTGCTCGGTCAAGGGTACTGTTTTAATATTTCTTCCTAAAAAATCATAGATGTAAAATTTGCCTTTTACATAATTACTTGGAAACTCTAAATTAAATATTCCATTTGTACTCGGATTAGGATGAATAGGCAACTGCCTATGCCCAATGCTAGAAACTCCTTGAACAAGCACAGGATTCTTAAAACTAATTTGATCTATTACCCAACCTGCTTTGTTATTTTGTATACTATCTGATTTAAACAAAAATCGCCATCCTATTGGATAAGAAATATTTCGCGAAGGTTTTAATGGAAAGCCATAATGTGCACAAATCGTTACCTTTTGCCAACCGGTGGACTGCCCCGTCCATAAAAATTTACCTGAATTATGTGGCGCTAACGAATTATCAATTTGATAATCCCACGATAGATTAGGATTATAAGAATAATCAGCGGCATGCAACCAATTTTTACCTGAGTCAATACTAATTTGGACCATACAAGAATCCAACAAACTATCCACGTTATAATAGTGCCAAAAACTAATAGTGTACATTGAGTCTGGCGACCAGCCTAGGTTATGATATAAGGAATCAGTCCAAACTACAAAAGCACTAGTATTATTTGTGTCATAAGCATTAACTGAGTCTGTTTGTATACCACTCCCTCCAAAAACTGAATTTGGCACATTGGCTTTTTGAATGGTACCTACCTGCCACAAATTATTATGTAAGGATGTATCAATTTCGTAAAAGAAATGATTGGTTTGTGCTCCACTAAAATCCGTACTATCAATATTGTATGGATATAAAGTATTGTAATTACACGAACCAGTCCATTGACCATAACTTATTTGAGCAAAAAGAAGGAAAGTTATAAAGGGGATAATCTTTTTCATAAACTAAGTTTGCTTAAAGTTACTACCTTTTTATTTATGATATTGCATCACAATCTTATTGACATTTCCAACAAAGAAATTTACCCTGCCAAGATTGAAGTCAATCAAGGTAAAATAATTTCTATTGTACGAACTGACAAAGAATGCGAAAACTACATTCTCCCGGGATTAATTGATGCACATGTTCATATCGAAAGCTCAATGTTATTACCTTCTGCTTTTGCAAAAATAGCGGTGCAACATGGAACAGTTGCCACTATAAGCGACCCTCATGAAATTGCTAATGTCTGCGGCATTGAAGGCATTGATTACATGATAAACAATGGTAAAAAGGTGCCTTTTCATTTCTTTTTTGGTGCGCCTAGCTGTGTGCCCGCTACTAGCTTTGAAACCTCGGGAGCAGTTATTGATTCTAATCAAATTGATGCATTACTTTCTCGTAAAGAAATACGCTACCTAAGCGAAATGATGAATTACCCTGGTGTCTTATTCAAAGATAAAGAGGTAATGAAAAAAATTGCAGCTGCTAAAAAACATAACAAACCAATAGATGGACATGCGCCGGGTTTAGTGGGCGAGGATGCAAAAAAATATATCGAGGCAGGAATAAGTACTGATCATGAATGTTTTACTAAAGAAGAAGCTTTGGGCAAACTACAACACGGAATGAAAATTTTGATCCGTGAAGGAAGTGCTGCAAAAAACTTTGATGCCCTCATTGGTTTATTACATGATTATGAAAACGACATAATGTTTTGTTGTGATGATAAACATCCTGATGAACTTTTATTACATCATATAAACCATCATGTAAAACGTGCTTTGGCAAAAGGTATTGATTTATTCAAGGTTTTAAAAGCAGCCTGTATTAATCCTATTGAACATTACAACTTACCTCTTGGTCGGTTACGCGTGGGTGACCCAGCTGATTTTATACTAATTGACAATACAACTGACTTCAATATTTTATCTACATACATTAAAGGCAATTGTGTATTTGAAAATGGAGAAAGTAACATTCCAGAAATTAAAGAGGAGCCTTTAAATCAATTCAATTGTAAAAAAGTACACGCGTCTGATTTAGAAATAAAAGCAACTAGCTCAAATAATATTAAAGTAATTGAAGCATTTGATGGTCAACTAATTACAAATTTGATAACTACAAATAGCAAACAAGAAAATGAATGCATAGTATCTGATACAGAAAATGATATTTTAAAAATGGCAGTTATAAACCGCTATAAAGAAGCTCCGATCGCTTTTGCATTTATCAAAAATTTTGGGTTAAAAAAAGGTGCTATTGCTTCTACGGTAGCGCATGATTGTCATAATATTATTTGCCTAGGCGCTAGTGATAAAGCTATGGCACAAGCTATCAATGCATTGATTGATGCACAAGGTGGCATTTGTGTATCAGATGGTACTACAACTGATACAATCCCCTTGCCAATTGCGGGTTTAATGAGTCTTCAATCTGCTGCAGAAGTAGGTGCCTCTTATAGCAAATTAGACAAAAAAGCTAAAGCACTAGGGTCTACCCTTTCCGCACCATTTATGACACTTAGTTTTATGGCATTACTTGTAATACCTAATCTAAAACTAAGTGATAAAGGATTATTTGATGGCGAGAAGTTTGAATTTACTCTTTTGCAATTTTGATTCTATATTTACTAGTATGAAGAAAATAGTTTTGTTTCTAGTGGCAATAGCAACTGCCTCTATTGCTATTGCTCAATTACCCCAAACTGAAATTTGGGTTTTTGACCTAAAACAAGATGCAACAGGCTACTCCATTAGTAATCCTAAAAAAGTAATTGCAGGTAATGGTTATAATAACCAACCTTATTTTACACAAGATGGCGAAGAAATGTATTTTACTAGCAATGGTAAAAAAAGAAAAAAAACAGATATCTACAAATACAATTTCAAGAAAAAAAGAAATAAAATAACACGCATAACTAAAACAAATAATGAATCAGAATACTCGCCTAAGCTCACACCCGGCGGTACTAAAATCTCATGCGTACGAGTAGCTAAGGATACCACTACTCAAAACATGTGTACCTACAACCTACAAGGAAAGCAAGCAGAGATTCTTTTTCCTAAAATTAAAACATTTGGCTATTACTGCTGGAAAAGCCAAATTGATTTATTAGCGTTTCATGTGCCCGAACCTTTTCAGTTTATAAAACATAATTTTCCTTATAAAAAACATGATACCCTGGCTAGCAATATTGGCAGATGCATTGTAAATAATAAAGGCAAAATATTATATGTAGACAAAAGTGATAGCAACAAATGGACTATAAACATTTTAAATAATCGAAAATTTGCTAACCGTTCATTTACTTCAATTAAGCCAGATCAAGTATTAACAGAAACGGTGCAAGACGCCGAAGATTTTGCGCTCATTAGAGGCAAGGATATTGTAATGGCTAAAGATGGATTCGTTTACATAAAACGTAAAATATTTAGTTTGCCCAACGCAAATTGGGAGCCTGTTTTTAATTTAAATCGGTATAAATTATATGAGGTGTATAGAATCGTTGTAGCTCCCAACGCTAATAGATTGGCGGTTGTACGCAAAGTTGATAATGAAGAATAGCATTTAGAAAATAAAAAAGTAAACTTCTTTTGTGGAATTTGAATGATTTATACATCTCATTATAAATCATAAAACAAACAACATGAATCGAAAACTAATTCTTGCTTTACTTCCCCTATTCGGGCTAGTTAGCCTTCTAACGCTCTCTTCTTTTTTTAATCCTTCTGAGCACATTGCTCCTGAGCCTGAACCAGACCCAATGCCTGAGGTAAAATATCATGGCCAATCAAAACAAAGCACTAAAAACGGCCTCATAAGAATGTCTTCAGGGTTTCAGAATGACTATTTTACCAATCAAAAAAATGAAGGTTTCTATTATGTAGAAATTGAAGCAGATAAATTTAGAAATGCCAACTACAGCAGACCTTCCATGAACTTATCCATAGTGATAGACCGCAGCGGAAGTATGAGCGGCGAAAAAATAAGAAACGCTAAAAAAGCTGCAAAACATATTGTAGATAATTTAAACTCCGATGACTATTTATCAATTATCATTTACGACCAAACAGTAAGCACATTACATCACCAAGCGCATGTAAATAATAAGACCGCTATCAAACAAAAAATTGACGGCATACAAGATAGAGGCTCTACTAACCTTATGGGAGGTGCTATGCGTGGATACAAAGAAGTAAACAAATACTACAGAAGCGGTTATATAAACCGTGTTTTGCTACTAAGTGATGGCCTTGCCAATGAAGGTATCACGTCGCCTAGTCAAATTAAAAAAATTGTACAAGGCAAATTTAAAGAAGACAATATTGCTATATCAACCTTTGGTGTGGGCAATGATTATAATGAAGATTTAATGACCGCCATGGCGGAAAACGGAAGTGGAAATTATTACTTCATTGAAAAACCAACGGAGATAGCTGGCATTTTTAGAAAAGAATTAAACGGCTTAATGGAAGTAGTTGCACAAAATACAATGCTCACAATAAGTGTTCCTAATAATATTCAAGTAAGTAAAGTATTTGGCTACCCACACACTCAACGAGGTAATAAAGTAAGCATTAAACTCAATGATGTTTTTAGTAAAGAAACCAAAGGTATACTGGTAAAATATAAAATCAATAGAGGCAATATGCCCAATCGTATTGGGTTCTCATCTAGTCTTACATACCGCCTAGCAAGCACAGAGCGCAACAAATCTTTGGCCTTAAGAAACTACCAACAATTTACAAATAGTCCTACAGTTTATAACGAACACTTTAGTGAGTGGGTGGACGCACAAGTAGTATTAAACGAAGCAAACTATAAAATGGAAATGGCAATGCAAGCAATTGATAAAGGTGACTATACAAGAGGACGCGCTATGGTGAAAGAAACCAAAAATTATATAAGCAGCAAGTCTAAACTAGTTGAAAATTCAGAAGAACTGCAACGTGCTCAAAGTGCCAACACCTACTACACTAATGAAATTAAGGATATTGAAACTCGAACAGAATCAGAGAAAAAATATATTCAGAAATCAAATAAGAGTACGAATTATAAAATCAGAAGGAAAAAATAAAAATAAACTTTAGTAATTAGTAGCTAGTACTTTATGGTGCTAGCTACTTTTTTTTATTGAAAAGATAACTACAATTGATCTAATCCATTCTTCTCCATGTCTTTAATCTCCTTAATAAACGCTTGAATATCTTCTTTGCGCAATACAATAATTAGAGCACTTGCTGTAAGTACAAACACAGCTCGGTAAAACAATCCGCCGCCATCGTCATTATAACTAATACCTAGTACAGCTAGGTGAGAAAAAATAGCGCCTACCATAGTACCAAGGGCCATTAACGCACCATGAAATGAAACTTTGCGAAACAATAATAAACCACCCGCAATAAGCTCTACTACACCTGAACCTATCCTACCCCAAGGCTCGATTCCTAGCTCGGTAAAAAGAGCAATGCTATTAGGGTGTCCACCAAATTTATAAAAAAGTGTTTCAAATAAAATAAGCGCAGCTACAATAGCTAAACCTCTTTCAGTATAGTATCTCCAATCTTTTGTCATCCTGATAATTTATAGTTCTTTACGCAAACGAGCTACAGGTATATTAAGTTGCTCTCGATATTTTGCAACCGTTCTTCGAGCAATATTGTAGCCTTTTTCTTTTAATAGATTTGTAAGTTTTTCGTCACTTAATGGTTTTTTCTTCGACTCTTCGTCAATAATATCGTTCAATATTTTTTTCACTTCCTTGGTTGATACATCATCACCATCAGTTGTGGTTAAACTTTCAGAAAAGAAAAACTTAAGTTTAAATGTCCCAAACTCCGTTTGAACAAACTTACTATTTACCACCCTTGAAATAGTAGAAATATCAAAGCCAGTACGGTCAGAGATATCCTTTAAAATCATAGGACGCAAATTGGTTTCATCTCCACTAAGGAAAAACTTTTCCTGTAAACGCATGATTAC
Organism: uncultured Chitinophagaceae bacterium; assembly: GCA_937981995.1. GTDB lineage: Bacteria > Bacteroidota > Bacteroidia > Chitinophagales > Chitinophagaceae > JAGNRR01. Next base: position 11,843 of record CALJNC010000020.1, on the reverse strand, counting down.
ATCCATTGTCATTGTCAATGTCTGTTGGCGCTGCTTAATCGCATCAATAAACCACTTTGCTGAATCTATCTTTTGCTTAATAAACATCACAGCATCTTTCTGCTCCTTTGTTCGTTTTTTAGTATCACGATAAGTTTCTAACATCGTACGATACGAGCCAGAGACTCTTAGCTCGGGAGCATTTCGGGAGTTAAGTTTCAACTCCAACTCACCTTCAATATTTATAATGGTAAAATCAGGCACCATAAAGGTTGCGGCCTTGTTAGGCCCAGAAAGAACGCCACCTGGTTTAGGATTTAATTTTAAAATTTCAACCAATACTTCTTTCATTAATTGCTCATCAATATGCAAGCCTTTAATTATTCTTTTATAGTGCTTTTTAGAAAACTCATCAAAATAGTTCTCCAATACCTTTACGGCAAGTAACCGTTCTTGATTAGCTACTTTTCTATTGAGCTGCAGTAGGAGACATTCTTTTAAATCTCCCGCAAAAACTCCTGCCGGTTCCATTTCTTTTACACGGTCTAGTATATAAAGTAGACTTGGTTCGTCAATTTGAATATTTTGCCTAAAAGCTAAATCATCCTGCAGTGATTTTATATCTCTGCGTAGGTAACCATCATCGTCTACACTTCCAATTAAAAAATCAGCTACTAATTTTTCAGCGTCTTTTAATTCTAGTAATTCAATTTGTGCTTTTAATTGCTCTCTAAAAGTTTTTTCTAATTTGTGTTGTACAAGCGGTGCTTTTTCATCATCCGCATCTTGATCATAATAATTATCAGTGTAAGCATAATCCGGAGCAGCCCCTGCCTCTCCCAAATAACTACTCACATCTACATTACCATAATCATCAAATTCATTTACATAATCATCATTATCATCACTCTTAAATTCGTCTTGTACCTCTTCTTGCGTTTTTTCATCAAGGCTTTTATCTTCCGTACCCTCTTCATATTCCAAGGCAGGATTTTCTTGTATTTCAATATCAATTCGCTCCTCCAAACTATCGGTAGGTACCTGCAACAGTTTCATTAACTGAATCTGCTGCGGTGATAGTTTGAGCGAAGTCGATTGGGTTTGCCTTAATCCTTGTGCCATTTTTCAATATCAAATATAAAAATTTGTAATGACAAAATACTAAATAAAAAAAGAACCATTACAATAATGGTTCTTTCTTATCAAAATTTTAATTCGTTTTTGTTTAGTCAGCTTCTGCCACTACTTCAGTTACTTCAGGTATCATTCTTTTCATCATACCCTCAATACCTGCCTTTAATGTAACCGTTGAAGAAGGACAACCACTACATGAACCTTGTAATAAAAGAGTCACCTTCCCCTCGTCAAAACGCTTAAAAGAAATTGCACCGCCATCCATCTCTACGGCTGGCTTCACGTAATTTTCTAGAAGCTCTTTTATACGCTTCACTACATCACTATCGTCTTCATTTATACGGTTATTATCATTATCACTTTTTTGAGGCACTAACTCATCGTTTACAATTTCCTTACCTTCAATAAGGTAGTTTTTTAAGAAATCGCGCAATTGAGGTATTACATCATTCCAATCTGTAGCAGGCGTTTTAGTAAGCGTTACAAAATTGCTAGCTATAAATACTCCTTTTACAAATTCAAAACCAAATAATTCTTGCGCCAATGCTGAACATTCAGCATCTTCTTTACTCAAAAAGTCAATACTCTTACCTGGGTACAATAATTTGTTGGCTACAAATTTTAAGGTCTCCGGGTTTGGGGTCATTTCAGTATATATGCTCACCGCTAATTTTTCAGTATTTGCTGCTTCCATAAGTACAAAATTACGAACTAAACAAACCTTTTGCTGCTTTAGCCCCGTCTATTTAAATAGAAGAATAAGTATATTCCTATAATCATTTGTTAAGGAATAATCTTATATTTATAAGTATAAAGAGTTTTTATGATGCACAAGCTTCTTTTATTAACCATTTCGCTACTTACTTGCTCCTATATGTATGGGCAAAGGCCTATAGAATTTGTAGAAAATCAAGGTCAATGGCCTGAAAATTTTAATTATAAAGCTCAAACCCCTAACGGAGATATTTATTTGCGAAAGGGTGGCTATACAGTTAATCTTTCATCGCATCAAAACCACGATAAAATACATGCTTATAAACACGGTGAAATAAAAAAAGCCCCACGCCTTGCCTACCACGCCTATGAGGTTAATTTTTTAGGTGCTAATGCAAATCATAGTTTTAAAGGAGGTAAAGTTCAAGAACATTATTACAACTATTTTTTAAGCGATAATCCCAATAATTGGAAGTCTGGCATACACCCCGAATTATCAGTTGATTATAAAAACCTTTATAAAGGAATTGACGCACATGTATACTCTGATGCTGGTAAATTAAAATATGATATTTTAGTATCGGCAGGAGCAAATGCAACCGATGTAAAAATGCAGTATAAAGGCATTGATGGCTTATCTAAAAAGAACGGCAACCTAATTATTAAAACTAGCTTGGGCGACATGCAAGAATTAAAGCCATATGCGTATCAAATAATCAATGACAATAAAGTAGAGGTAAGATGTGAATATGCAATTGAAGATGAAACAGTTTCTTTTTCATTTCCTAAAGGATATAACCAGGCAATAGAATTAGTAATTGACCCTGTATTAATTTTCTCAACTTTTTCAGGATCTATTGGAGATAATTGGGGAACTACCGCTACCTATGATCAATTCGGAAATTATTATGGTGGTGGATTTAATATAGTAACCGGTTTTCCTACAACTACGGGAGCATATGATTTAACTTTTAATGGAGGGCTCGCTGTCGGTGGGCAAATTGCCCAAGATGTATCTATCCTAAAATTTAATACTACCGGTAGCACCTTACTTTATGGGACCTATATAGGCGGCGCAAATAATGAACAGCCACACAGTTTAATAGTAGATACAAATACAGGTAATTTAATCATTGCAGGAAGGACAAATTCTACCAATTTTCCTACTTCGCCTGGTGCGTTTAGCGGCACAAATTCTGGTAACACAGATATGTTTGTATTTGTAATTGATAGTACGGGCGGCACTATGGTAGGCTCAACTTATGTAGGAGGAAGCGGAGATGACGGAGTAAATATTACAGCAACTTATGGTAGCTTCCCTGGTTTAAAACATAACTATGGTAATGATGCCCGGTCAGAAGTAATCGTGGATAATAATGGAAATATTTACGTGTCGGCCATGTCCAATTCAAGTAATTTTCCCGTAACTCCAGGAACCCTTCAGGGTACAATTGGAGGCGCGCAAGATGGAGTTGTTTTCGAATTAAATCAAGCTTGTTCTAATTTAATATGGAGTACGTTTTTAGGCGGAAGCGGAGATGATGCTTGTTATGTTTTAAGTTTTGATAAAACCAATCCTAACATTTTATATGTTGCAGGAGGTACGGCAAGTGCTAATTTTCCGGCAACATCTGGTGCCTTACATAGTTCTAACCAAGGCGGCATTGATGGGTTTATAGCACGCTTTAATGCAGGAAGCAAAGCCCTAGTTGCCTGTAGTTATATTGGCACAAACTCTTACGATCAAGTATACGGCGTACAAACAGACGATAGCAATAATGTATATATCATGGGACAAACGCAAGGTGCATACCCTACAACACCTGGTGTATATAGCAATCCAAATTCAGCTCAGTTTATTACAAAACTAAATCCTAGTCTTTCAAACATATTAATTTCAACCGTGTTTGGTAATGGTTCTACTGCAACAACTAATATTTCTCCAACCGCTTTTTTAGTTGACCGTTGTGGCAATATTTATGTATCAGGTTGGGGAGGAGATTTAAATGTAGGCAACCCCGGTAATACTTCAGGCTTACCTACAACACCAGCTTCTATTGTACCACCCTTACGGGCTACTACTGATGGTAGAGATTTTTACTTTTTTGTGGTAGACAATAATATGGCCAACTTGGTTTATGCGGCCTTCTTTGGAATCAATAGTCCATTGATAACAGGAGGAGAACACGTAGATGGTGGTACAAGTCGTTTTGACCCCAATGGAGTTATATACCAAGCAATGTGTGCATCCTGTGGTGTAGGAACAGGCTTTCCTACATCTGTAGGATCATATGCTCCTGTAAAAGCAGCAGGTGTAAATTGTAACCTAGGTGCTGTAAAAATCGATTTCCAATTACAAGATCCCGATGCTGATGCCGATGCCAATGGTAATACTACGGGCTGTGTGCCGCATACTGTAAACTTTATAAATAATAGCACAAGTGCTACAGGTTACATATGGATATTTGGCGATGGTTCTGCCAATAGTACCGCCAATAGTCCTAGCCATACCTATACGCAAGCAGGAACCTTTACAGCTATGTTAGTTGCACAAAATCCGAATGGATGTACCCTAGCAAGTGATACTGATTTTATTCAAATCATTGTAATTGATGACTCTGTTCATGCAGGATTTATAGCCACCAAAGTGGATAGCTGCAACCCATATACTACGAATTTTACAAATACTACGAACTATAATGGAGGCGCTCCCAATCCAGGTACTACATATAGTTGGGACTTTGGTGATGGAACTACATTTTCGGGTATGACTCCACCGCTACATAATTATCCGGCTCCACAATCGTATATAGTTAGGCTCATCGTAACAGATACAAATGCCTGTAATTCACCTGACACTACTACAGTCACGATTGATTTTTCTACTAGTGTAGTTTTGGCAGGTTTTAATTGTCCGGATTCTGTGTGCATGCCGGCTAATATAAATTTTACCGATGCTAGTACCAATGCCACCACCTATGCTTGGCGCTTTGGCGATGCGGGTACTTCAGCAGCTGCAAATCCTACCCATATGTATAATGCCCCTGGTACATATACTGTAACTTTAGTTACAGGCAATCCTGCAAGTTGTAATCTTTTAGATTCATTTTCTAAAACAATTACTGTTTTTGGGAACCCTACCGCTGACTTTAGTTATACTCCAAATCCGCCTACTCCCAACACACCATTGGAGTTTCAAAACTTATCTGTAGGAGCTCAATCTTATAAGTGGGATTTTGGTGATGGCACAACATCTGAAGATGAAAACCCTACAAAAATATATCAGCGCGATGGTTATTATACAGTATGCCTGCGCGTTGTAAACGAGTATGGCTGCCCTGATACACTTTGTAAAACGGTACAAGGAAATGTAATACCACTTGTGGATGTACCTACAGGATTTTCACCCAATGGCGATGGAGTAAATGATATATTAAACGTCCTTGGTTATGGAATTGAAACAATGAAGTTTCAAATTTATAATAGATGGGGTGAATTAGTATTTGAAACAACAGATAGGTACCAAGGTTGGGATGGTACTTTTAAAGGAGAGCAACAAGAAATGGACGCATATGGTTACCTATTAGACGTTACATTTTTTGATGGAAGTAAAAAATTGAAAAAAGGAAACATAACCTTACTTAGATAAACGAATTGACTATGAAACGGATTATCATATTTATAATTTTAGTATTGCCTGTTATAGGCAGTGCCCAGGATATTCATTTTTCGCAATATTATAATGCCCCCTTATTATTAAACCCTGCAAATACAGGAATGCATAAAGATGGTGATATGCGAGTGGGTATAAACTACAGAAGTCAATGGCTTACAGTGCCCGTACCCTATAATTCAAGCAGTGCGTTTGCTGATTTTGGTATAAACAAAGCCAAAGAAGGTAATTGGTTAGGAATAGGTGGTGCCGTATGGCAAGACAAAGCTGGTAATGGTGATTTAGCACTTACAAAAGCGCAATTTAATTTAGCCTATCACTTTTTAATTAATGAAAATAGTACTTTCTCAATGGGAATGTCTGGCGCCTATACTCAACGCAGCGTAAACTTAAGTAAACTAACATTTGAGCGCCAATGGGATGAATTTAGTTTTAATACTACACTCGACAATGGTGAAAACAACAGAAGACAAAAAACAAGCTTTGCAGATTTAGGAGTGGGTTTTAGTTATAACTACTTTAATCAAAATAATTTCTCATTAACGGTAAGTGCTGCAGCAAGTCATATAAATAGACCACTAGAAAGCTTTTATGGCGAGAGTAACAAGCTAGGCATTCGTCCATTAATTCACGTTCAGGGTATTTATAAAGCTAGCCCAACCATTATTATCACGCCTTCGGTATACTATACTTCTCAGAAAAAAGCAAGCGAATTAGTATTAGGTAGCTTGTATAGTTTTAATGTAAATGGTGGATCTAGCGGTTCAAATAATGAACTAATATTAGGTACCCACTTTAGAGTAAATGATGCTGTAATAGGTGCACTTGGATATCATTATAATAATTATAAACTTATGGTTAGTTATGACCATACGGTTTCTGACTTTCAAAGAGCAAATAAAAGTATTGGCGCATTTGAACTTTCATTAATAATGGAAAGACCATTTCAAGGCGAAAGGTCTTATCAATCATTTGCTTGTCCAAGGTTCTGAAATAAAAAATCTTTTTCGAAATAACTTGATCCGATCCCCTGAATTGAAAACTTATAAATGAGCAGATGTTTGTTGGCAAACGGCTTTCCTTTTTTATCTACCTTTGTCACATGGCAAATAATTCCGAGATAAAAATCTCAGTTGATTTAGATAACGATAAAGTTCCACAAAAAATTGAATGGCTTGCAGCAGATGGTGGCATAGTAAAACCAAAAGAAGCTAAAGCATTTATGCTAAGCATATGGGATGGCAATGAAAATACTGCACTACGTATTGACCTTTGGACCAAGAAAATGATGGTTGATGAAATGAATGATTTCTTTTTTCAAACCATGATGACTATGGCAGATACCTATGGACGTGCAACAAATCATACAGCCCTAGTAGGTGAAATGAAAAAGTTTGCTCAAGACATGAAAACGAAAATGGAAACTGAAATGCAAAAAGATCAGTTGTAAAAAAATATAGTATGAGTTTAGAAAAAGTAATAAACGATAAGATAAAAGATGCCATGCGCGCAAAGGAAGAAGCAGCATTAAGAGCATTACGTGCCATTAAGGCCGCTATCCTTTTAGAAAAAACATCAGGCAAGGGCGATAAAGAGGTAAGTGAGGATGTAGAAAATAAAATTTTACAAAAGCTTGCTAAGCAACGCAAAGAATCAATTGAAATTTTTGAGAAACAAAATAGAGAGGACCTTGCAGTTAAAGAAAAAGAAGAATTAGCAGTAATAGAAACGTTCCTCCCAGAACAGATGAGTGAGGCTGATCTCAAAGAGTATCTTGAAAATCTAATAGCAGAATTAGGTGCTACATCACCTGCTGATATGGGCAAGGTTATGGGACGAGCTTCAAAAGAGCTAGCAGGAAAATCCGATGGAAAAACAATATCTAACTTAGTAAAAACTATTTTAGCTAGCTAAATGATTATTGATGGCATTATAGGAATAAGCTTAGTACTGGCTTTTATTAGAGGCTGGAAAAAAGGTATTCTATGGGCGGTAGCATCTTTAGCTGCTGTAGTATTTGGTAGTTTAGTAAGTTTAAAACTGTCTCATCGTATTGCGCAATACATACAGGAGCAAAATATTATTGATAGTAAATACACTTTGATCCTATCCTATATTCTACTCTTCTTACTTGTAATGTATGGTTTACGCTTTATCATTAAAATGCTAGAGAAACTCTTACAAAGCCTTATGCTAGGTTGGGCAAATCGTTTAGCAGGTGGAGCGCTGTATGTTTTGTTTTCTGCTTTTATGCTAAGCTCTATTTTTTGGGTAACTAATGAAGCAGGTATCTTAACTGAGGAAGGTAAAAACGAATCTCAACTGTACGCTATAATAGAACCTATTGCCCCTCAAGGCATTGAACTAGGTGGTGAGGTCCTGCCCTTTTTAAAAGATTTATATCAAGATGTAGGAACTTACCTTGAAAGGTATGCAGGGCCACGCCCTAATTCCTAGAGCCAAATAACATACTACCCACTCGTACCATAGTGCTTCCTTCTTGTATAGCTAATTGATAATCGCCACTCATCCCCATTGATATTTCCTTAAAATCATCAGTAAGTACATATGACGATTTACAAAAATCAAATAACTCTTTTAGTTTTTTAAACTCTCCTTTTACTTGCTCCTTATCATCAGTAAAAGTTGCCATGCCCATTAGGCCATGAATTTTGATATGAGTAAACGGACTTGGATCTGCCATATAAAATTCTACTATTTCAATAAGCTCACGTTTATCTAGTCCAAATTTAGTATCCTCAGTAGCTATATGCATTTGTAATAGCACATTCATTGTTCTATCAAGCTTTGCACCTTGTTTTTGTACTTCTTTTAATAGTTTCAAACTATCAATGGAATGAATCATATGCACAAAAGGCGCTATATATTTTACCTTATTGGTTTGCAAATGGCCAATCAAATGCCATTCAATATCTTTAGGTAAGGCTTCATACTTTGCTACTAATTCTTGCACTCTATTTTCACCAAAAGCTCTTTGACCTTTTTCATAAATTTCAACAATCTTCTCGTTGGGTTTCGTTTTAGAAACTGCTATGAGCTGCGTATTTTTCTCCTGTAACTCCTGTTGTAATTCCTTATAAATATCCATGGACTACTTTTTTACAAAGTGAGTAGCGTACGATGTTTCAGTCGTGTACAAACGCAGGGCATAAAAACCTTTTACTAATGAGCTAGTATTCAATACTGCTTGATTACTTGTAAGTATTTTTTTACCCGTTACATCATACACCTCAAAAATAATTTCTTTATGCTGTAAAGCAACAGGCAATTCAATTTGAATTATTCCAGAACTAGGATTTGGGAATACCTTAATTTGAGACTGTACTATATCATGTAAATCCAAGGGAGTACAATCTGTTGTACCCCAAATACAATCTGCAAAAATTGGATAATCTACAAATGGATTCCTATTACCTTGTATAGCAAAAATTGCATTGTTTCGATCAATTTCTTTTTGGCTAACCGTATCACTCGAATGCCACTGCATTAGTAACTGCACCGCATCAGAAGTTAGAACGGCTTTATTAGCCATCTCCCAATTTTTCCAACTATTATCCTCTCCCATATAGCGTGTACTCATGTAAAAATACATGCGGGCTATATCTCCTTTATATTCATCTATTGGCTCAAAAACATTAGCGTTATACCCTGAGTAGGAATTTGAAGTACCCGTTCTGGAACCATTAGTTCCTGTCCAACCTTGTCCTGTAGCCGTACCCATAGGAAAATTGGATCGCTTATTATTTACCCAACCATCGGTAGGAATAATGTGATGTAAATCAGCATTCATTGGTGTTACATCATTAAAATAAGTTTTAGGCCAAACATGTTCATGATTGTAACAATCTCCTTCGCTATTATATTGTCCGCATTGATCTGCGCCTAGGGTATATGTATAACTTGAAGTTCCCCCTGGTACATCGCTATACATATCCCACAAAATATTACTGCCCTTATTATCTGTAGATAGGAATGCACTCCATAAAGGATAAGATTGTATACTGTGGTTATCTATAATATTTTTTAAAGCAGATTGTAACTGAACTCCATTTTTACCCAAAGCACTCGTATAATAGCCAGGTGGTTGAGCAGCTAAGGTCGTGTAAAAAAAGCAACAAAATATAAAAAGTAATTTCTTCATTAAGCAGGTTTTGCGATACGTAATTTTAACTCCTGAAAAATTCCTGCTACACTTATATAGTTTAACGGAAACTCTAATAATACATGCATAAAACTTAATAAGAATAACCATTGAAATCCTAATGTATAATCTATAGCATACAATACTACCGATACGACCCAAGCCACAAGTACTACAACAAATCTAGCTTTAGGTACTTTATGCCATCGAATTACTTCGGTTTTACTAAACCAATTTAGGTAGTGATAGGTATAGGCAAATGCAATAAAACGCATGATGCTAACTCCTAAATCTGTATGAAAAATATTATTAGTTAGCTCTTGCATACTGCGTATTTCTACGCCAAAATTATTTTGTAAGATGTACGTATTTAATCCGGCAAACATGCTATTCTCATACATTTCTTTACCCCCGTCAGTAAGAAACATATTGGAATCACCTGGGAACAAATAGAATAATAAAAACGGACACAAAATATGTAAACCCACTGTAAGCAAGCCTAGCTTAGACCTTGAGCGCAAAGCTCCATAAAGCATAAACAAGGATGTAAATAAAAATACATGCACGAGCGTAGGAAGGAATACCGTAAAAAACGGTATTGATTGATTAACCAAAAGAACGAGTAAAACGGTAAGAATTATTCCAACAGCTCGTACCATGGGTTTTTTAATAAACGCCATAAACAACGCACTGCCAAAAGCAATGAACGTTAAACTAGAAGTAAGTATTTCATGAATATCTCTTGGGATAACCTCATTCAACCATTCCTTAGCATGTTGCCCTGCAACAAATAAAAAAGTAAGAAACAATGAAATCACAACGAGCAAGATTACATCTTTCCTACTCTTGGTATAATAGTTTTTGTCATGCAACCAAGAAATCTCAGTGAGGTAATGTAAAGGACCTAAAACTGCATACACAAAAAGAAATAATTCAAATGGCATTACAAAAGCTAAGCCAAGTGATAATACTAGCAAGCCTACATTAATTACATCAATTCTATTTGTTTTTGCAAGAGAACTCATTGCACCCAAAGTTAAATATAAGTTGGCCTATAATAAGAGTTGAAAGGAACTATTTGAACTAATCTAGCGCAAAAGTGTGATATTACCTTTAAACGAATTTCTAAATCCATTTACCCATTGAGCATCTATCATGTATACATAAACACCTACAGGTTGTTCCTTACCACCATACTTTCCATCCCAGCCTCTTCCTTCGATATTTGAAGTTTCAAAAATTAACTCGCCCCATCTGTTAAATATTTTCATATTAAACTCTTGCAAGCCTGCTGATAGTAACGAACGTGGTATGAAGTGATCATTTGATCCATCTCCATTTGGTGAGAATGTATTAGGAAGATTTAAGTAGCAATTTCTTTTTACCCAAATACTGTCTACACTTGAGCACCCATTATTTTCTACTTGAGCCCAGTACCTACCTGTTTGAGATACCAATAACTTATCACCAATATCGCCCGTACTCCAATTTAAAATTTCACTTGGGTTATCAATGTTTGACAATTCAATACCGCTTTGTAAACCAGGACAAAACGTTCTATCCTCTCCTAAATTAAGTAAGGGATATTCATTTACAGTAATGATTGTATCCTTATTAGATTCTGGGCAAATTCTATAAATGGCAGTTAATGTAACATTATAATTTCCGGCTTGACTGTAAGTGTGTGTTGGATTATGAACAGATAATATATTTCCATCATCAAAGTCCCAGAAGAAAGTTAAAGCACCTTCCCCTACTGTATCCGTAAATTGTATTGGTTCTCCTACGCATACATTATCATCGCTTATGGTCATGGCAGTAAATGGATTAGCATCTACATAAACCAATGCAGTTGAAGTATCAGAACAGCCAATTGTATCAGTAACTATAAGAGTAACTGTGTATGTGCCAGCCTGTGTGTAGGAGTGTACTTGCGCACCTCCCGTGGCCGTAGTGCCATCGCCAAAATCCCAAAATGAACTTCTTGGACCCTGTGCTATATTGGGCAAAGAGCCAAAGTCATCTACCAATGTCTGGTCGCCTACGCAAATCGAATCTCCAGAAAGACCAATAACGGATTGAACCGAATGAGTTATTACTATCACTTGATCAATCGTATCAAAACAAGGAGCCGTACCCGAAATTAAACGCACCGTATAATTACCTTGCGCTCCATAAATA
>CALJNC010000019.1 GCA_937981995.1 uncultured Chitinophagaceae bacterium | reverse complement strand
ATTCCCGCTGTTAATTATTTTAATCCTATTTATAACATTTTATTCTATTATCAGTTCATATGTAATTAAGAATCAAGAAAATAAAGTTTAATTGATGGGGTAGTTAAAAGGATTTTTTAATAACTCTGAAGTAAGATAAATTAAATGTAACTAGGGGGGCGCTTTAGTTTTTACGACAGAACAAATTAGCATGAAATCGGATAATTTTTTTTATTTAAAAAATAACAATAGCATGCCAACCTTCTTTGACGTATTGGCGTCTTCAGGATATTAAAATTGGAAAATATGAAAACAAAAAATTACTTAATTATTTTATTAACCATCTTCTTTGGTTTATTTACTCAGTTTAAGGGGCAAGCTCAAACATTTACAACAATTGCTACAGATGCTGCTAATGACGGTAGTAATCCTAGCCTTCTGGATGGCACGCTGTTGGAGTACAGCTATGACCAATTGACTGATACGCTTACGTTTCGTGTAACAGTTACTAACCTTTCTACTAATTTGTCGGCAATTGGAGTAAATTTCATGGTCAATATTCCGGGAGGTGGTCCTACTTTTAACTTTTGGGGCACCCCTAATAATGCTGCTTATCATAGATTAGGAACTACTTGGGTTACAGGTACAGCACCAAATTTTAATTATTCAGGTACAATAGGCATAGCTGATAATGTAGGTGTAGCTGGCAATAATTTTACTAATCTCAGTGCAAACAATATTACCTTTTCCATAGTGAGTACTAATCAAATAGTCCTTAAACTAAAAAGAACAGACTTGATTCCAGATATTCTTTTTGGTGCTAGTAATACAATTACTTGTGTGACGGCTGCTGCGGTAGGCTCAAATCAATTTTGGAATGATGATATTTATTCACCGACTGGGGCTATGACAATAACTAAACTTCCTGCACCTTTTACCTTTGGTAATATTTCGATAGGGTCACCAAGTTGTAGTCCTGGGGGCGATGCAACCATTACTGCTACTTCTACTGGAGGAATAGGTACAATTACTTATCGAATAAATTCTGATTCTAACACGACAGGTCTATTTACCAACTATGGCGTTGGAACTTACACATTATATATTCGAGACGGGGTGAATAACACTGCAGATACTACGATTACTATTTTAACCCCTCCGGCTCTTACTTGGAATAGTAACTCTTCTACTTCAACAAATGAAACCTGTAATGGGAATACTGATGGTACTGTTTCTTTAGCGGTAAATGGAGGTACACCACCTATAACCTATAGTTTAAATCCTAGTATTGGGTCAAATACTACAGGTAATTTTAATTCTTTAGTTCCAGGAGCCTATACAGCTACTGCTACTGATAGTAAAAATTGTGCTGTTAATACGGCACTTACATTAAATGTTGGGGCAGGTTCTAACATCTCAATTAATGTTACAAATTTACAACCGACTACTGGCGGTATGAGCAATGGTGTCGTAACGGTAGCTGCGGTGGGATCAGCAGGGATTACATATAGTATTTCTCCTAATGCAGGTACGCAATCGCCTCCCGGAACATTTACCGGCTTAGCAGCAGGTACTTATACTATTTCGGCTACTGATGCTAATAATTGTATAGTTACAACGGCTTGTCTAGTGCGAAGCCCTACCAGTGTAAATGATATTACAAAACATAATATTAAAGTTTATCCAAACCCCGTAACGGATTTATTAAAGCTTGAAAGTGATGTTGAAATAATAGAAGTATCTGTTTTAGATATTACTGGAAAAACTGTAAGAACAATTAACAAATCTATTAATAGCTTTTCAATGTATGGGCTTACTGAAGGAATATATATTTTAGAGCTTACCTTAAAAAATGAGGAGGTGATTCATTTGCGTATTTCAAAACTATAATTTTTAATATTTTCAGTTAATTGAGAGGCCATATCTGGCCTCTCTTTTTTATTTTCAATTACTATGAGCGATAGGATTATTTTGATTTTACAGGGTTTTAATGACGGTAAGGTTCAATTGTCATCATTGAGTAATCTTGATAATACCTCAATTGATTTCTTTATAAATCTGTGTTTTATCAGTATTTTTAACGCTTAAGAAAATAATATCCATGCAAAAGATTTTATCCATCATTTTATGTTTTTTCGTTTTTGGAGCATCTGCCCAAAAAGTACACTTTGAGTCAGATATCTATAGCTTTCCTGCAAATGCAGAAAATTTTAGTTCTGAGGATTGGTCCAAGTCTACTTTTAATAATAAAAAGTATGCTGTTGTACAGTTTAGCAAGAGCACTTCTAAAGCAGAACGTGAAATTATTCAAATGCAAACAGGCATTTTGTTTTTTGATTATATTCCGAGATATGCATTCATAGCTTCTATACCTTCTGGTATAAATAGCTTGGCGCAGTATAGCATAAAATCTGTAACGCCTTATAAAGGGGAATATAAAATGAATCATCAATTGGTTGAAAGACCATTGCCTGAATGGACGAAGCTAAGTGGAAATAAAATTCAAATTGATGTAACCTTTCAAGATGATATTTATAAGTCAATGATAGAATATCAATTAGGGACCTTAGGAATTGAAATTCAATCTTGGCAAGAAGAAAATTTAGCAGTAGTGACTTTAAGTGAAAGTCAATTATCTACTTTATCAAATAAGGCATTTGTAAAATACATGCAGCCGACATCAGCTCCAGGAGTTATAGAAAATGATGATAGTAGATCTAGCCACAGAACGAATGTTTTAGATGCTGATTACCTAGCCGGTAGCCATTACATAGGAAACGGTATTGCGGTTTCTATGGGCGATGATGGAGGAGTAGGACCTCATATTGATTTTCAAGGAAGATTAAATGATTTATCTACTTCTAATGCAGCGGCCAATACACATGGGGATCATGTACTAGGTACCGTAGGAAGTGCAGGTAACCAAGATCCTGTAGCAAGAGGAAATGCAGCTGGTGCTGATTTAGTAGTTTATAATGGATATGGAAATTTAAATAACGCTACCGCTGATTACGCAGCACAAGGAGTGCGTATAACTACAAACTCACTCGGTCAAGGTTGTAATAGCGGTTATAACAACAATGCTCGAACACAAGATCAACGTATTAATGGAAACTTTTCTTTAATGTCGGTTCACTCTTCAGGTAATAGCGGAACGTCTAGCTGTGGATTTGTAAATGGTTATTATGTAATTACAGGTGGTTATAAGGCAGGTAAGAATTGTTTGGCTACTGGTAATTTAGTTAAGAATGATGTGTTGGCAAATTCAAGTAGTAGAGGTCCAGCGCGTGATGGTCGTATTAAACCTGATTTATGTGCAGTAGGTTCATCAGTTTATTCAACTGCTCCTGGAAATACCTATAGTGTAAAAACAGGTACCTCAATGGCGGCTCCTGGATTGGCTGGTACACTTGCTTCTTTATGGGAAGCATACAAAGTTAAAAACGCAGGTGCCGATCCTTACTCTGCTGTAATGAAAGGTATTGCTTTAAATACAGCTGATGATTTAGGTCGTCCGGGTCCTGATTTTCAATATGGATGGGGTAGAATCAATTCAAGACGAGCACTACAAGTTATTGATAGTAACTACTTTGTTTTGGATACTATAATGAATGGTGCTACGAATAATTTTAATGTAACCGTACCACCTAATATGGGGCAAGTTAAGTTTATGATTTATTGGCATGACCCAGCGGGAGCTGCCAATGCGGCCATTCCTTTGGTAAATGATTTGAATATGGTAGCAATAGCACCTAATACTTTTAATTTTCAGCCATGGGTTTTAGATTATACACAGAATGCAGCGGCCTTAAGCGCTAATGCTGTAAGAGGAAGAGATAGTGTAAATAATGCTGAGCAAGTAACAGTAAAAAATCCTCAGCCAGGTGTTTGGAATATACAGGTAGAAGGTTATGACGTACCTAGTGGTCCGCAGACATATGTACTAGTATACTATTTTGAAGAAAAAGGAATTACGCTTACATACCCTCAGGGGGGAGAGCATTTTAATGCTGGACAAACTGAGCGTGTTCGTTGGGATGCAAATGATATTAATACACCTATTACACTTGAATACTCTTCTGATGCAGGAGTGAATTGGAATACAATTTCAAGTACCATTCCTTCTGATCAAAGATATTTTGATTGGACGCCTCCGGCAGCTTTGGCAACAGGTGAAATGCAAATGAGAGTTTCGCGGGGTACGGAAATGGATGTAACTGATACAAACTTTACTGTTTATCAGCAGGTACAAAATGTTTCAGTTGATACTGCTTGTCCTAATCAATTTCATTTACGTTGGGATGCGGTAGCAGGAGCTACAGATTATACGGTATATCAATTAGGTAATAAGTTTATGGATCCGGTAGGAAACTCTACAACGAACTCAATCATCTTAAATACGAATGTAAATATTACGAATACCTTCTATTTTGCAGTACGTGCTAATATTGCTACAAATGGTGCACAAGGTAGAAGAAGCTTGGCTTATCAAAAACAACCAGGGCAAATAAATTGTGGAGATGATTTGGTAAATCTTAGGACGGAGCTACCTTTTTATACAGCTAATGATTGCGCTCCATTAAGTGGGATACCCGTAACAATGACAATTCGTAATCAAAGCTTAACGGGTGCCATTATATCTAATATTCCCGTATCATTTGATGTAAATGGGATTACCCAAGCAACTGAAATTATTTCTGGGCCTATTCAAGTAGGCGATTCAGTCGTTTATACTTTTTTGAATACTGCTATTTTAGGACCAGCAGGTAATTATAATATCAGAACACGTAGCAGTCATCAACTAGATGGTTTTAATCAAAACGATACAAGCTCAAGAAACATTGTTGTAACATCTGTGCCTATTGTTGTGCCACCATTAGTGCAAGATTTTGAGGGTTCTTATGTGCCTTTAAATTGGAGAGTATTGAATAGTGACAATAATGTTCCTTGGCAAAAAACATTTGTATTTAGCGGAGCGGTAAATGGTAATTCACATGCTGCTTATATGGATTTTTATAATTACGGCGCAAAAGGAGAGCAAGACATGTTAGAAAGCCCTGTGGTTGATTTAATGAATGTAAATGCAAGTGCTACGGTTGATATGACGTTTGATGTTTCATACTCTCAGCGTCCGGGTACTGAGGATCGTTTGCAGGTATTAGTATCAGAAGATTGTGGCCAAACGTGGTTGAATACTGGTTATGATAAGGCAGGAGGTTCTTTGGCAACTACAGTATCTTCTTCGAGTATTTTCTCACCTACTTTGACTGGAGAATGGCGCAATGAATCAATTAGCTTAACACCTTATATTGGTAAAGAGGTATTGGTACGTTTTATTGGCCATAATGATAATGGTAATAATCTTTACTTAGATAATATTAATGTGATAGTAAACAATCCATTGAGTGTTGGAAATTATGAGAATAACAAATACACGATGTACCCTAACCCTAGTGACGGTAAATATGTATTGAAAACGCAATTGGATCGTAGCACAGATTTATATTATTCGGTTAGCGATTTGAGTGGTAAAATTATTACAAAAGCAAAGCTTGGATTACAAGCAGGTATTACACACTCTGCTTTAGACATTACTTATTTACCCAATGGAATTTATGTTTTGGAATTATTTGATGGCAAAACTTCAGAAGTAATTCGATTAACAAAGAAATAATTTAAAAAATGAAATCATAAAAAGGCTTCCAGTTTGGAAGCCTTTCTTTATTGTAGTACTACAATGTAATATTGGGAGGTGTACTCGCTTCTAGTTGCCGGCTTTAGAAACCCAATACTTAATCGAGCTATATGAAAGGCTTCACCAGTAAATAAAATGTTGTGTTTTAGTTCTCTTTTATTTATTATAGCAAGTCCTTTTTCGCTTGTTACAATATGTTTGAAGCCTTGAACATTCGGGTTTCTTAATATTGGAATGTCTTCTTGTAATAAAAAATCTAATGATCGAGATAATGGAAACTTATAACTTCCAATGCTTTTGGCAGGAATGCCAAACTCCTTA
>CALJNC010000018.1 GCA_937981995.1 uncultured Chitinophagaceae bacterium | reverse complement strand
CCTGGTACACTTGGTCGATTGGCAGCATTGTCATGCGGTGTAAAAACAATTGTACATACGTTTCATGGAAATGCATTTCAAGGTTATTTCAGCCCCTTGATTACAAAAGTGTTTATAGCGATTGAGCGATTTTTAGCTTCTCGAAGCTCAGCCATTGTTTCGATAAGTCCATTGCAAAAAAAGGAGCTAGTAGAAAAGTTCAAAATTAGTAAGGAAGATAAAACCTTTGTAGTGCCTTTAGGATTGCAATTGGATAAGTTCTCAAAAGCTAGTAATGAGGATGTTCCTTTAATCAAAAAAGGGGACACGATTTATTTTACGATTATCGGTAGACTAACGGCTATTAAAAATCATAATTTATTTATTGATTTTATAGCGATGCTTAAAACAAAGACAGATAAGAAAGTTTGCGGTGTAATCGTAGGGGAAGGTGAGCTAACAAATGAACTTGTTCAATACGCTAAGGATCAAAATTTAGATGTTAGCACACCTGAACATGAGCTGTCCACGGCTGATATTATATTCACAGGTGCGCAAAAAAACATAAATGGAATCCTACATCAGTCAGATATAATTTCACTTACTTCCAATAATGAAGGTACGCCCGTAACCTTGCTGGAAGCACAAGCGGCTGGAAAACCAATTATCTCAACTAATGTGGGCGGCATAAGCGATGTTACCAGCCCGTCAAGTGCTTTGCTATCAACAGCTGGCAATACCCTTGCCATGGTAAATAATGCCCTTAAAATGCTAGATCATTTAGACCAATATACCCATCATGCTAAAAAAAATGCGTCCTCAGTAATAGATCGCTTTAGTGTAGCCAATTTGGTAAAGAATATTGAAGAATTATATTTAGAACTGTATACCAAGAATAAAGGGTAATTTATTAATCCAAATTATTTAAAGACTATACCTTTGGAGCAAAATCTACGTTTTGAAGGACATTACAATCATTGGGGGTTCAGGATTTATAGGTTCGGTTATTATTAACCTTGCTAAGGATAATTATAATATCAAGAATATTGATAAAAACGAGTCTAAAATTATGCCTACTACAGTATGCGATGTGCGGGATACTGATAGTTTAGAACGAAGCATGGAGCCTACAGATGCCGTTATTCTTTTGGCTGCTGAGCATAAAGACAATGTTTCTCCAACTTCGTTATATTATGATGTAAATGTAGAAGGCGCAAAAAATGTTTTAGATGTAATGCGCAAGAAGAATATAAATAAAATATTTTTTACAAGTACGGTTGCCGTTTATGGTTTAAATAAAGAAAACCCGGATGAGTCTCACCCTGTGGATCCATTTAATGACTATGGCAAAAGTAAATACCAGGCCGAAGATATATTGCGCGAATGGTATGAAGAAAACGCTGAAGAACGAACGCTGGTAATTGTAAGACCAACTGTAGTATTTGGTGTGGAGAATAGAGGAAATGTATATAATTTATTACAGCAAATTTTAAAAGGAAATTTTAAAATGGTAGGTAATGGCAAAAACAAAAAATCTATGTCTTACGTGGAGAACATAGCTGCATTTTTTAAGTATTTATTAGATAATGATTACAATGGCTATCATTTGTTTAATTATGTAGACAAGCCAGATTTAAGCACAAAGGAATTAATTGATTCAATTTCTACTTCTTGTAATAGACCGTTGGATAGTTTTTCTATACCTTATCCCGTAGGCTATTTAGCAGGTGTTGCTTTTGATATTTTAGCAAAAATTACAGGTAAAGAACAGCAAATAAGCTCAGTGCGTATTAAAAAATTCTGTTCCACAACACAGTTTTCTAATAAAAGAATTCAGGAAGAGACAAAGTTTAAAGCGCCGTATAGCCTAGAAAAAGGATTGGATAAAACAATTAGGTCTTTGCTTTAAAGTACGTCCCAATCAGATAGGGTAATCAACCAATCGCTTTTACTATTGACATTAAGGTTGGAGGAACTGCGAGCTAGTAAATTTAATGGTCGAGGTACAAGTTTCTCTGGGAGTTTAAACGAGCCTGCTTTTTTCCATCGGCTATTTAACGAACTGCAACTGGTTATAAATAGTAATCCAAATTGTTTACCCAACAATTCTTTTTGACGCAAACGAATCGTTCGTAATAATTGAATTAAGTCATGTTCAGATTTATTGGTATGAGCAAAGTCCATTAGAAGTAAGGTTGGAATTCCCATAATTATATCTTCTTTTAAAACAGCTGTTGCGCTTATTACATTATCCTTTGTTTTTAAAGTAAGGATGTGGGTATTCTGTTTTGGTTTGTTTATATAACGCCAATTTAAATACTCTTTGCTTCTATTAATCCCGAAAGCATAATTAGCGGTAAACTCATGATAGACCTTAGTTATTTCATCGGTAAAATTATTTGCACGTTCTATAAAACCATTTTGTTTTTTACTTGGGAATAAAATTTTAAATATAAAATTAAAAGGTGCACCTATTATTTTATGTAAACCCAACAAACTAAACTTTGAACCAATCATCATTCGATTATCCAGAGGAAGAATGTAAGATGGTAAGGAGTCTAAATGGGAGAAGGCATTGTACTTTTCAAACGTATGTATGCTTTTATGGTTTGGGAAAGTATAAATAATATTAATTCCTTCTTTATCTAAATCTTCATTTGCATAGATGGCTAATCGTTTAAATACTCCTTGACCTCTAAGTGATGCGCTTACCGCTACATCCTGTATCATAGCATATTGCTCATCTTTACCGTCAACCTGACCTATATAAATTGGTACATGGTAATAGGCTAATATTTTTCCGTCTATATTTTTTCCTACGTATACAAATGATCGTTTTCCAGGCAAATCTTGATATTGCCATTTCCAAAACGCTTTGTCATAACTATCTACATTGTGCGTTTGATTTTCAATCATTATTTCGCGCATAGCGAGGTATAATTCATCTATATCATTGGGCCCTAAACGAGTAAAAGTTAGTTCTGTCATACTATCCAAGTTGAGTGTTTGCAACAATTTCACTTAAGGGTGCAAATTCAAATTGCTGTAATAATCGGTCAATTTTGGACTCGGTCCGTTTTAAATTGAAGTAATGCGGATATCGAATTCGTTTAGATAATTCAGGTAAAAAAGGATGTTCAGGATCAAGCTCCCACGGATGAATATAAAATATTACAGGAGCATTTTTTGCAGCTGCTTTAAATTTTTGTTTAAAATATAAATAGGGGAGGATTCTAAAATAAGCACCACCTAAGCCTACATCAAATTTTAATAGTTTAAAATTGCTTAAAGGAACTTCGGGTAATCCATTTTCTAAAAAATGAATATCTTTTCTAAAACCTTTAATACCTGTACGTTTATTATCACCGGGATAAATACTTGAATCATATTCAAATCCTGCTTCCTTTAAAATATCTAAGGCCCACCAGCTTCTTTCGTCTAGTGAAAAATATGGTGCTCTAAAACCAGTGTAGTCAATATTAAACTGTTCATTAATCAACTCCTTACAACGTGTTATTTCTTCCTTAAACGTTTCAGGCGTCATATTATACAACTCCTTGTGTTGATATGTATGGCAACCTATTTCATGGCCTTCCGCTATTATTTCTTTGATAATGTCAGGGTGCTCTTCAATTACTTTTCCTAATAAGAAGTAGGTAGCTTTTGTCTTATTTTTTTGTAATAATTTAAGCAATTTTTCATGACCAACATGGATTCTTTTTTCATATTGATTCCATTTAGATATTGGGATGGTGATTCCTTGATACCAATCCTCAAAATCAATTGTAAATGCGTTTTTCATTTAATTAAATAGTAGCAAGTGCTAAATGCTAAAGCTAGATAAAACTTGGTTAAACCCAAAGATTAAATCTAAGTTTCTACTAGAAAATACTCTGTGCAAAGGAGCAATGAAGTATTTTAGCGTTTGCATGTATAACATTCTTCTTACTGGCGGTGCAGGTTTTATTGGCTCTAATCTTTTAAGAGCGTTATTAAACGATGAGAGAGTTTCATTAGTTCGTGTAATGGACAATTTCGAAACAGGATATCGTCAGAATTTAGAAGAAGTTAAGAACCATCAAAAGTTTGAATTAGTTGAGGCGAGCATCTGTGACTACAACAGCTGCCTAAAAGCAATGAAAGGAATTACACATGTCAGTCATCAAGCAGCTCTTGGATCTGTGCCCCGCAGTATTAATAATCCAATTGCTACAAATAATACGAATATTGTTGGTTCATTAAACATTTTTAATGCTGCTAAGGAGGAAGGAGTAAATCGGATTGTTTATGCTGCATCATCTTCAACCTATGGTGATAGTAAAACACTTCCAAAAGTTGAGGATAAAATTGGTAAACCACTTTCGCCATATGCTGTTACAAAATATGTTGTTGAACTATATGCCGATGTATTTGGTAAAACCTATGACATGGACTTCATTGGACTTAGATATTTTAATGTTTTTGGACCACATCAAAGTCCAAAAGGAGCTTATGCAGCTGTAATTCCATTATTTATGGATGCTGTCTTAAATAATGAACCTCCTACAATTAACGGAGATGGTTCTTATAGCAGAGATTTTACTTACGTTGATAACGTAGTTCAGGCTAATATAAGAGCGCTTTTTACGGATAGTAATGAAGCTTTGAATGAGGTATATAATGTTGCCTTTGGTCAAAAGACAACATTGCTTGAACTTTTTGATTATATCTGTGCTGAAGCAGATTCTGACCTGAAACCGAGCCATGGTCCCAATAGAGTAGGAGATATCCCTCATAGCCTGGCTGACATATCAAAAGCTCGGGAGCTTCTAAAATACGACCCAGTCATCTCTGTTCAAGATGGCCTAAAAGGTTCTTTCGAATGGTATAAGGAGAACAGAAAATATTTTTTATAAGCTCCAATAATTAATATCCTTCATTTCTCCACGGTACAATCCTTTAACATCAAAGAGAACACCTTTATCAGTTAAACGATCTTGATAAAATTGCTCCGTATGATCTCGGTATTGCTTGTGACCTACAGCAACAATAATAAAGTTATAATCAGTACCAATTTCTTCGTTAAGCGTAATGCCATACTCTTCTTCCATTTCTTCAGGCACAGCGTAAGGATCAACAATATCTAAGTGCAAACTGTATCCTTCAAGCTCCTTAATAAGCTCTACTACTTTTGAGTTTCGGATGTCAGCTACGTTTTCTTTAAAGGTTGTTCCCATTACAAGTACTCTTGCTTTGGCTATTGGTACACCTGTTTTGATTATCTCCTGTGTTACTTTTTTGGCAACATAGGCAGGCATTTCATCATTAATAATTCTTCCAGAAAGAATCACCTTAGACTTAACACCTAATTGCTCAGCTTTATAAGTAAGATAATAAGGGTCAACTCCAATACAGTGACCACCTACTAAACCTGGATAGAATTTTAAGAAATTCCATTTAGTACCAGCCGCCTCAATAACATCGTATGTATTAATATCCATTTCTTTAAAAATGATACTTAGCTCATTCATTAGAGATATATTTAAATCTCTTTGTGAGTTTTCTACAATCTTAGCTGCTTCGGCTACTTTTATTGATGTAGCTTTATGTACACCCGCATCAATTACAATCTCATATACTTTAGCTATTTCTTCAAGTGATTCAGCATCACAACCTGATACAATTTTTACAGTATTGGTTAAGGTATGTACCTTATCACCTGGGTTAATTCTTTCTGGGCTATAGCCAGATTTAAAATCAATAATATTTTTTAAACCAGTAAGTTCTTCAATAATTGGTAAGCAATCCTCTTCAGTACAACCTGGGTAAACTGTTGACTCATACACTACATAATCACCCTTGCTTAGCACGTTTCCTATTGTTTTAGACGCGCTTAAAACAGGTGTTAGGTTTGGAACTTTATGTTCATCTACTGGTGTAGGTACTGCTACTATATAAAAAGAGGCTTCTTTTAATTTTTCAATATCAGTTGTAAATTCGATGCTTCTGTTGTCAAATTCTTCAGCTGCCACTTCATAACTAGGATCCTGACGATTTTTCATCATATCAACGCGCTTTTCGTTAATATCAAATCCAATTACATCTACCGTTTTGGCAAACTCTAATGCGATAGGTAAGCCTACATAACCTAAACCTACAACTGCTATCTTTTTCTTTCTATCAACAATATCCTGATACATAGTAAAAATTTTGTGCAAAAGTAGCTTAAGCAAACATTTAATTGGCATAACCTATTAATTAAATGCAAGCGCGATGTTAAACGAAAAAAGGTACTAGAAGCTAAAACTCAGTCTATGATAGTCAGTTCTACCGTAATTTCTAATTGCAGCCCTATGTGCCTTAGTCCCATAGCCCTTATTACTGGCCCAGCCATACTCTGGGTGCTTTTTAGCTAGTTTATGCATATAATCATCCCGGTAGGTTTTAGCTAGTACACTAGCCGCAGCAATGCTAGCATATTTATCGTCACCTTGAATAATACACTTGTGATCAATTTTTTTATAAGATTTAAAGCGATTCCCGTCAATTAAAAGAAGTTCTGGTGTTATTTCCAGTCTATTTATTGCTAAATGCATAGCACGAAAAGAAGCTTGTAGGATATTGATTTTATCAATCATTTTTGGAGAAACTTTTGAAACTGCAAATGCAATTGCCTCTTGTTCAATAATAGGACGTAAGATGTTACGTTTTTTCTCACTAATTTTTTTTGAATCATTTAATAAAGGGTGATAAAAGTCTGCGGGTAATATTACTGCTGCGGCATAAACAGGTCCGGCCAAGCAACCTCTACCAGCTTCATCGCAGCCAGATTCTAAAAGTTTTTTTTGATAGCAAGGAGATAGCATGATACTGTTGTCAAATTTACCATAGTACTTGCGTAATATAGGAAACTAAACCACTAAACTCGTTTAATCTTGCCAATCCAATTTTATCTTTGTAATGCAATATGAAATCAACTTCGGAAAGCAAAATAGTTATTGGAAAATGGCTCATGCTAGGTGTAGCAATGCTTACCATTCAAGTGATTCTTGGCGGTATTACAAGACTTACAGGATCTGGTTTATCTATAACTGAGTGGGAGCCAATTTTAGGGGCGCTACCGCCTATGAATGATATGGATTGGCAAAATGCATTTGACGCTTATAAGAAAATTGGACAGTTTCAACAATTGAATGCTGATTTTACCTTAGCAGATTTTAAATTTATTTATTTCTGGGAGTGGTTTCATAGAAATTGGGCTCGCTTAATTAGTGTAGCTTTTCTTGTTCCGTTTGTTTATTTTTTAGTGAAAGGCTATTTCAGATTATCAGATTTGCCTAAACTACTTATCCTCTTTGCGATAGGTGTATTACTTGCTATGGTAGGCTGGCTAATGGTTTTCTCAGGTCTCAATCCTGATGATTTATATGTAAGCCATATTAAACTGGCGATGCATTTTAATTTAGCCATGTTTCTAATATCATTAACCTTTTGGTTTGCTTTGGGTTATCTGAAAACTAATTTGGAATTAAAACCTTCCAAAAAATTGAAAGGGTTAACAATAGCTTTTATTGGAATATTAGCTATACAATTGATATACGGAGCGTTTATGGCAGGTCAGAAGGCCGCTCAGGCTGCTTCAACGTGGCCATTAATTAATGGCGACTTGATACCGCAAAGTGTACTAGAACATAATATCTTTTATCATAACATTTCTATACATTTTGTGCATCGTACCTTGGCGTTTTTGTTGGTACTATTTGGGATTTATTGGACTTGGCAAGTAAATAAATCTGGGAAATTGAAAAGAAAATTTCTGCCAATAATCTTAATTTCAGTACAAGCATTGCTTGGTATATTAACTGTACTTACGGCACCCAAGGCAGTAAAAAATGGTTGGGGAATTTTTGAGTGGAATGCACAGTTGCATCAATTAGTAGCTATGTGTTTATTATTGAGCTTGGTATATTTCTTATATATTTTCAAATCAAAAAAAGGATAACCCATTTACTACCAACGAATTTCCTATTTATCACGTCTTTTATATGTAATTTAGTGTTTAGCTTATGTCAGTTGGAATGAAAAGATTGTTGTTTTCGTTAATTTTAGGAGTAGTAGCCGGTATGCCTTTTGGAGTACTTGCTCAAAGTCCATGTGCTAACCTTGTAGTTAATTCCACAAGCCCGCCTATCTTGCCTTGTGATTCTAATAAAATTGTAGACGTAAACTTCAATGCGAATATCAATATAAATTTTCCGGTTAATGGAACAGACACATATTCCGTTAGTCAGATTCCTTATACTCCTTTACCTTGGGTAGGGACTAATTCGGTATTGAATAACACTGATGATTTTTGGAGTGGTGTTGTACAATTACCTTTCCCATTTTGTTTTTTTGGTAATACTTACAATAGTTATGTAATTGGTTCTAATGGTAGAATTTCTTTTGATACAACATTAGCAGGTACGTTTGACGCATGGCCTACACAAGGTCCTCCTATAATTACTGCTCCGGATCCTTTACAGAATACAATGAATAATACGATTATGGCACCTTACCATGATACAGATCCAAGTGTAGGAAATGCAACGATCACCTGGGATACTTTTGGTGTAGCACCTTGTCGTACTATGGTTATCAATTGGACTTCTGTTCCTATGTTTAGCTGTAATACTCTTATTGATTCGCAACAAATAGTGCTTTATGAGTTATCCAACGTTATTGATATAAATATTGCTAATAAACCAATTTGTAATACATGGAATGGTGGATTGGCACTAGAAGGTATTCAAAATGCTAATGGCACCATTGCCTATACCGTACCCGGAAGAAATAATACAATTTGGACAGCCAATAATGATAGTTGGCGGTTTGAACCCGCGGGTACACCATATCCTTTTACCACCGAGTATATTTGGCGGAATGTTATAACAGGTAATATAATTGATACAGGAGCTAATGTTACATTAGTGGCTCCATTTCCCCCAGGCATTGCTGTAGAAGCCCTTATTTATGGTGGCTGTAATACAGATACTACCTTTGCCCGAGATACCACTTTATTTATTCAAGGTGAAGTAGAGGCCGATTTTACTGTTGTTGATGACTCTGTTTGTATAGGAGATCCTATTGTAATTAGTAACTTATCAACCCTTAATAATTTTCCTATCCCAGCACCTAACTTATTAGTAAATACCTGGGACTATGGCGATGGTACTGTTTTAATTAATAACAATGCCCTGCATTCTTATTTTTATACTACCGGTGGAGCATATACTATTACCTTAAGTATACTAGATACTGTTTTGGGCTGTACAGATACTATTAGTTACAATGTTTTTGTTGAGGCTACTCCGTATATAGCAATGACCGCAACGCCTACCGAAATTTGCGTTGGAGAAACCGTCGCTTTTAAAGATTCGAGTGCGCCGCATACAATAAGCACTACTTATAATTTTGATGACGGAAACGTTTTATTAAATATTCATAATCCACGCCACACATTTGAAAATCCTGGAACGTATAATGTCACTTTTTCTGGTCAGTACCTTGTATGTCCTGACCCTCAGATAATCGTACCCATACAGGTAGATGAATATCCTGTGGTTAATTTGGGTCCTGATGTCTTATATTGTCCTGGATTAACTGATCCTATTGTTTTAGAAAATTTAGAAAACACTAGTCAAATTATGCAATGGAGCGATGGTACAGCAAGTCCTTCATTAGAGGTTGATGCCTTTGGTAGGTTTTGGGCAATGGCGGCCAATAATGGTTGCTCAACTACTGATAGTATTTGGATAAAAAGAGATTGCTATTTAAATATTCCTAATTCTTTTTCGCCGAATGGCGATGGTAGGAATGATTACTTTATTCCACGTCAGTTATTATCATCTGGCTTGCAAGAGTTCAATATGAAAATATTTAACCGCTGGGGAGAATTAATTTTTGAAACAGACAAACTAGACGGCCGAGGCTGGGATGGTAAATATGGAGGAAAAAACCAAGCAACTGGCGTATTTGTATATGTAATAGATGCCCAATGGAATAATAATTACCGCAATTCCTTTAAAGGAAACGTAACCTTACTCCGTTAGTCTTTTTGCTTTTCTTCTACGGTATATTCTTTTACCTATAAGTAATAGAATTAACCCGAATATGATAAATGGCCAAAAGGATATTATGGATACTACCAGGTCCATTAAATTGTCCCAACCATCTCTAAATCCATTGGCATATTTCTTATTCACTTTTTTGTTTTCGGGAATCTCTTCGTAGAATGTAATGTTTAAAGTTGAATAGGAAACACGGTTTTTAAGGTATCGCAATCTACCTTCCATAGATTCTACATCGGTTCGCAGTTTGCCTAATTGACTTTCTATCTCGAGCATCTCTTTTACGTTCTTGGCTTTTTTTAGTAATTCAAAGTATCGTTTTTCTAATACTTTTTTAGAGGTAATGCGTGCTTGTAAGTCTACATATTCTTCTGTAACATCCTCGGCACTAATTTCTTTGTTATCAAAGTGCTTTACACCTTCGGTAGAAGATTGGAGCAAATTTTCAAATTGTTGAGAAGGAACCCGTAGTACAATAGAATTCGTTATTCTACCTAAAGATTTATATTCTTCGTCATTAGCAATATACGCCTTGAATGTTTTTGCTTGTTCTAATACCTTAGATCTAGTTTCTTTTAAACTTTCAGTTTCAAAAACAACACGTCCGTTTTTAATAATTTTCTGGTTTACTGATTTTTTTATTTCTTGACTTTTTGATTGAAGTACATCTTCGTCCTCTTCATAATATTCTTCGTAATCCTCGCCAACGGCGTCAGATGCTTCGGCATAAACTTCACGTTTCATTTTCATTGGCGCGGACTGAACAGCAGATGGGGCACTAAATTTTATAGCGGGATGGGTTGAAGATTCAACAGTCTCAGATGAGCAACTATTTAGCTGTATAAGAGCTACAAGGGCAAGAATAGGAAGGAATAATTTCATACTATTTCGTTTTAAATATGGTTCTTAATCATAACGAGTAATAATTATTGAAAAGTATGCGTATTTGTAAATATGACAGAAATAGTATAATTACTGCACTTAAGCGTGTGTATACGATTACAATCGGAAATAACCGACTATCCTACGAGTACGGTTTTGTCTTGTCGCACATTTACAATGTCAAACGGGAGGAACCGATATCAAGAATTCCGAGCGACTGAAATAAATAAAAATTTAAACATTTAAAAACACAAAACATGTACAATTTAAAAAACAACGTTCAACTAATTGGTCACTTAGGTAAGGACCCAGAAATCAAAGAAACTGCTAATGGCAAAAAGTATGCTAAGTTTAGCCTGGCAACAAGCGATAACTATAAAAACCAAGCAGGTGAAAAAATAACAGATACCCAATGGCACAATATTATTTTTTGGGGTAAGACGGCTGAGATTGCAGAGAAGTATTTGAAAAAAGGAACACAATGCGCCGTACAAGGTAAATTAGTTTATGATAACTATGAGGATAAAGATGGCAACAAAAAATACTTTACACAGATAAAGGGTAACGAGTTATTGCTATTAGGTAAAAGAGAAAACACGGCTTCTTTAGTAGAAGAAAAAGAAGAAGCTTTACCATTCTAATAAATACTAGTTATATAATGAGGCCATGCTAAAAGCATGGCCTTTTTTGTTTTATTTAGAATGTCCATTTAACTTTCCCATATAATAAACGTCAAACATTTCAAATAAACCCCTAATCATGAAAAGACTTTTTTTTGTACTCGCACTTCTAACAATTACACACAGCAGTTTCTCTCAATCTTTATTTGAAAAATTGGTGGTGCAGAGACTAACTTTACAATAGTCTCAAATAATAAAAAATTAGATGTGCTATCTCAAGGAATAGTCAAAAGAAATAT
Source organism: uncultured Chitinophagaceae bacterium (assembly GCA_937981995.1). Classification (GTDB taxonomy): domain Bacteria; phylum Bacteroidota; class Bacteroidia; order Chitinophagales; family Chitinophagaceae; genus JAGNRR01. The sequence goes on along the minus strand of CALJNC010000018.1, from coordinate 53,482 downwards.
TACTGAAACAGATAAGTTCCATGCTGGATTAAGTACTCTCAAAGCAGGCTATAGCTATGAAGTGCCTTATCTAGAATTTATTAGCAATTCAAGTATAGTAGAGCTTTATAAATTGCAGCAACCCGCTGGCAAAACGTTTTATGATATAAGTTTATATGATGACAGCAATAATTTGCTCTATTCTTATACCTTAGGATCAAGGTGGGTTCATATTATAAAAGGCGATAATGGTCTAATAACGTACTCATTGGATTTGTATAAAACTCCGATGATATTGTTGAATAGAACCAGTAAAATTTCCATTGAAAAAGTCAAAACGACTAGCTTTAAAAGCAAACTGAAAAACAATCCCAAGTAAAATTGGATTCATTATTTTCGTGTGATGAAAGGGACATCACCAGTTAACATTTTTTGGTTTCGCAGAGACCTGCGATTACAAGATAATGTAGGTCTTTCAAAAGCTTTGAAAGGCAAGCACCCTGTGTTCCCAATTTTTATTTTTGATACGGATATTTTAAAAGAACTCCCCAATGATGATGCTCGTGTATGTTTTATCCATACCACCTTGCAATCAATGCACAAGGAATTAGTGAAGCTTGGAAGTTCATTAAAAATATATTTAGGCAAACCAATGGAAGTTTGGGCTTCTATTATAAAAGATTGGGATGTACAAAATGTAATTACTAACCGAGATTATGAGCCCTACGCACTTAAACGAGACGAAGAGGTTGAGGACTTTTTAAGTAAAAATGAAGTTGGTTTTTATACTTATAAAGATCAAGTGATTTTTGAAAAAGATGAAATAACCAAGGCCGATGGTTTACCGTATACGGTATACACTCCTTTTAAAAATAAGTGGTACGCCAATTTTGAACCTTATATGATAGACGTTGCGGCTGTAGATACTACAAAGTTTGTAAAGTGTACATTAGATTTTCCTACTTTAAAAGAAATTGGTTTTACAGAATCTGAGATTAAAGTAAGACCTTTTACAATTGATAATTTAGAAAACTATGCCGAAGAAAGAAATCTACCAGCAGTAGATAGTACGTCTTACTTAAGCCCTCATTTGCGCTTTGGTACAATAGGAATACGAGAGCTGATGCAACGCTTAGGCATGAAAAACCAAACCTTCATAAATGAATTAATATGGCGCGAGTTTTTTATGCAAATCCTTTATCATTTTCCAAGAGTAGTAAATAATAATTTTAGACCAAAGTATGATGGAATTAAATGGCGTAATAATAAAGCAGAATTTAAAAAATGGTGCGATGGTCAAACAGGTTATCCAATGGTTGATGCCGGAATGCGTCAGCTAAATGAATCGGGTTATATGCATAACAGAGTGCGTATGGTTACTGCTAGTTTTTTGGTAAAGCATTTATTGATTGATTGGAAATGGGGTGAAGCCTACTTTGCACAAAAATTATTGGATTACGATTTAAGCGCTAATAACGGGAACTGGCAATGGGCGGCTGGCACAGGTTGTGATGCTGCACCTTATTTTAGAGTGTTTAATCCTATTACGCAATTAGATAAGTTTGATAAAGAGCACAAATATGTAAAAAAGTGGATTCCCGAATTAGATACTCCAAGGTATTCATTGCCCATGGTTGATCATAAAGAAGCCCGTTTACGTGCATTGGCAACCTATAAGGAAGGGATCAATTAGTTTTCCTTAATTCATAAATGATGTAAGTATACTCTAAGCTAATTTCGGCGGCTAAATCAAAAATGATGTTCAATAAAAATTTAGCTTTTCTAGCAATATTTTTTATTCTTGTTAGCCAAAATCATTTGATGGCTCAAGAGAATACGATACTTAAAAGTGTAACGGTTAATCCTAGTCAATTAGACATTCATCAAAGTAAATCTGCTCGAAGTGTAAGCGTTATTACTGCTAAAGAGATTAAAAAAATGGCCGCATCTTCAGTTGAAGAAGTGCTTTCCAATATTGAAGGTGTAAACATAAATGGCCGGGGTGGATTTGGAGTTCAGAATGATGTGGGGATGCGCGGAAGCACATTTAGTCAGGTTTTGGTCTTGATAGATAATGTGCGCGTCAATGAGTCGCTTACAGGTCACTACAATATGTACCTACCTATCGCACTAAGCGAAATTGAGCGAATTGAGGTAGTGAGAGGGCCTGCCGCAAGTGCATATGGTGCAGATGCTGTGGGAGGATTGATTCATATTAAAACTAAAAATTATTTAGCTTCTGCTTCACGAAAAAATATAGACATAAGTAGCAACGGCCAATTACTATTGGGAGAAAATAAATTGGGCATACTAGATGCTATGCTCGAGACTAAAAACAAAGATTTTTATTTTGGAGCAAGTGTAAACGTAAAAACATCAGTTGGTCAGATTTTTAATAATCCTAACAATCTAAGGGACTCTAGTTTGGATGCCACATACAGAACAAACTTTGATATTAAAAATTATTCCTTATTTGCAAATTATTTTTTGAGTAAAAAAACAAAACTCTTTGCTCGTGCTTCATTAAACACAAGAGATTTTAATGCGAAGTATTATTATACCAATAGTACCTATGATGAATCTGTAGAAAAAATTAATACGTTATGGACTCAATTAGGGTTGCAAACATCTGATAAAAATCAAAAGTCACAAATAGGTATTGCTTATAAGAACTTGGATGACGAATTTATTTTTAATCCACTCTTCACCAAAAATAATCATACAACTAGTAGTATAGTAGCCTATGCAAAGCAGCAACGTTCTTTTGGTACAAAACTTCAAATGGCGTTTGGTTTACAATCTGTTTTTCATGGGATAGAAAGTACAGATAGGGGAAATCATACCAATAATACTCATGCTGCTTTTGTAAGTGCTAATGTAGATATTAACTCCAAGCTAAATTTTACGGCAAGTGCACGGGCTGAGTATAATACTGACTATGATTACTCACTATTGCCACAAATAGGAATTGCTTATCGTCCAAATAAAAAGATGGTTTTCCGTTCAAGCATAGGCAAAGCAAATAGAGCGCCTGATTTTACGGAGCGCTATATTTCAAATAACCTAGCAACATTATCGGCAGGTCGTAATTTGGGTAATCCTACTTTGCAAGCCGAGAAAAGTACTACCGCTGATATTGGATTTGATTATTATACCAAAACGGAGAAACTATTTTCAGTATCATTTTTTGGTCGGAAGGGATCTAATTTAATTGATTACATACTTACGAGCTCCGATGTAATTTCAACGGATGTTGAATTAGTTCCTAATGCTGAATATTTTTATACGCAGAATATTTCAAGCGCAACTACCTATGGTATTGAAGCAAGCATTCAAAAGAGAATTAAAGTTAGTAAAAAAGGCAAGTTAGGGTTAGGTCTTACTTATACCTTTAATAAAACAATGACTGAGAATGACGAACCATCAAAATACATAAGCAATCACCCGGGTCATATGGCTAATTTGTTATTGGCTTATACCACACATTATTTTGATATTACTCTAAGTAATAATTTTAGACATCGCATAGCTGAAACCAATGTAGCGGTGTTTGGAGAGATTTCTCAAAATTATCTTGTGAGCAATGCTATCATTAGGCTTAAGCCGTTTAAAGGAAAGTTGAATATAGTTGGGAAAGTCTTAAATATTTTTGATACCAACTATCAAGAAATCTTAGGGTCGCCTATGCCTACAAGATGGTTTGCTGCAGGTATTGATTGGAATTTTTAAGATGCTGTATCTTTGTAAGATGAAATTATGCTGGATCAGTGCCTTCATATTATTGTTTACAACACAGTCATTTGCGCATAAAAGATGTGACAAGCGAAACGTTAAGAAAACAATATTGAAAATATTTGAAGTAGTTGAAACGGGCAAATCATTCGAGTTGGCTAATTACGTTGTTTACCGTGGGGAAGAAGAAAGCCGTAAATGGAAGGATCATTGTAATTACAAAGCGCCAAATGAAAAGCACCAAATTCAAAACTTACATCAAAAAATAGTTGATAGATACATTCCCTATAAATATGAGTTTGTAAAATTTACATCTCAAAAAGAATCAGAAGGAGAGTGGCTTGTATGGGAAATGAATTTTTATACTGGTGATAAAGAACCTAAGAAAGTATACTTTGCTTTTTTAAAAGTGAATGGAAACTATCTATTGGGAGATATCGATTAATGCGCCTCCAGCCAATTATCACCAACGCCCATCTCAGCTACAAGAGGAACATCATTTGGCAAAGGCATGGCGCTCTCCATAGTTGAAAGAATAATATCTTTCATTTCATCTAGTTCATCTTTATATACATCAAAAATTAATTCATCATGTACTTGTAATAGCATTTTACTTTTGTACTTGTCCTTCGGCAGTTTTTCCTGCACTTGAATCATGGCTAACTTAATCATATCAGCTGCAGTACCTTGTATAGGAGAGTTAATTGCATTACGCTCAGCAAAGCCACGTACTGTAAAATTGCCTGAGTTAATATCCTTGAGCCATCGTTTACGACCCATAAGCGTTTGTACGTATCCATTTTCCTGAGCAAACTCTACCATGTCGCTCATGTACTTTGTAATACCTACAAATTCTTTTTTATAATTATCAATGATCTCTTTTGCCTCAGTGCGGCTAATGCCTAAATTATCAGCCAAGCCAAAAGCACCTTGCCCATAAATGATACCAAAGTTTACACTCTTGGCTTTATAGCGTTGCTCTTTAGTAACATCTTCTGGTTTCACGTCAAATACTTTTGCTGCAGTAGCTGTATGAATATCTATACCTTCTTTAAAAGCAGCGCACATATTTTTATCGCCACTAATTGCCGCCACAATTCGTAGCTCTACTTGAGAATAATCGGCACTTACCAAGACATGATTTTCATCACGTGGGATAAAAGCTTTTCTTATTTCACGTCCTTTTTCAGTGCGGATTGGAATATTTTGTAAGTTAGGATTGTTACTAGCCAATCTGCCTGTGGCGGCAACCGCCTGCGCATAATTAGTATGTACTCTTCCTGTTTTAGGATGTATCATACTTGGCAAAGTATCAACGTAGGTATTTTTTAGTTTGGTAAGCTGTCTAAACGTAAGAATCTCATCAACAATTTTATGTTTAGCGGCTAGTTTTTTTAATATGTCTTCACCAGTTTTGTATTGACCTGTTTTTGTTTTCTTGGCTTTTTCATCCAATTTTAATTTATCAAAAAGTACTTCACCTAATTGCTTAGGAGATGCTAGATTAAATCGCACACCGGCTTGTTCGTAAACATTTTCTTCTGCTTGTTTTGCTTCTGCACCTAGTGTTACACTATACTCATTCAAGAATTTTTCATCTACACGAATTCCTTCAAATTCCATATCAGCCAGTACCTTAAGGAGTGGGTTTTCTACTTCATAAAATACTTTTTCTACTTCTTTCTTTTTTAATAATGGAAACAGTTTCTTTTTTAATTGCAAGGTTATATCAGCATCTTCTGCTGCATAGTCACTAATTTCTTCTTGTGGTAAGTCAGCCATTGATTTTTGATTCTTCCCTTTTTTTCCTATCAGTGTTTCAATTGACACAGGGGAGTATTGTAAAAATTGCTCGCTCAATACATCCATGCTTCTTTTGCCTTCTGGCTCAATTACATAATGCGCCAGCATGGTGTCAAACACATTGCCGGCTAAATCATAACCATGGTTTTTAAGTACCAGATAGTCAAACTTTAAGTTTTGTCCTATCCAAGTAATATCCTTGTTCTCAAAAAGAGTAGCAAACTGCTCAAGGAATTTTTTACATTCTTTTTCATCTGCAGGACAAGGGATGTAAAAAGCTTTTCCTTTTTTAACTGAAAAACTCATACCAACTAAGGAACATTGCAATGGATCAACTCCTGAGGTTTCTGTGTCAAAACAAACTTCTTTGTACGTGCTTAACTCTTCAATGAGTTTTTTAATATCTGCCTCCTTGTTTACAAATTTGTAATCATGTTTCTCAGTTTCTATAGTTTTAAAAGTTGTAGGAATTTCTTCTTCAGCACTTTCTGTAATTGAGCTATTACTTTTTGTTGGAGCTGCATTACCAAATAAATCAGTTTGCTCACCTTCTTTTGGTTTTACTTTAAATTCTTCACCTAATACGCGTTGTCCTAAGGTTCTAAATTCTAGTTCTGAAAAAATTTCAATGAGCTCCTCGCGGTTCCAGTCTGATATTTTATAATCTTCTTCGTTAAACTCACAAGGCACATCCATTATTATAGTACCAAGCTCTTTACTTATCATAGCATCTTCACGACCAGCTGCTACTTTTTCACCCATCTTTCCTTTGATATTCTCAGCATTATCTAATACATTTTCTACGGTGCCGTATTCTTTTAAAAGTTTAGCAGCAGTTTTTGCACCTACCCCTTTTATTCCGGGAATGTTATCTACCGCATCGCCCATGAGCGCAATCATATCAATTACTTGGCTTACGTTTTGGATATCCCATTTTTCGCAAACTTCTTTTTCGCCCATTTTTTCGTACTTACCCCCTCGGCTCGGTGGCTTATACATAAAAACTTTATCGTTTACCAGCTGGCCTAAATCTTTATCAGAAGTTACCATATACACTTCATAACCGGCATCAGAACCCTTTTTACTAAGCGTGCCTATAATATCATCAGCTTCATAGCCTGGTGCTTCTATGATTGGTATATTAAAAGCTTTAATTAATCTTTTAATGTCTGGTATAGCTAGTTTTAAATCCTCGGGCGCTTCCTCTCTATTTGCTTTATACTCCGGAAAAGTTTCATTGCGCACACCAACTTCGGGTGTATCAAAGCATACAGCAATGTGGGTTGCATTTTGGGTTTTGAGTAAATGAACTAATGTATTTACAAAACCAAATTGAGTACTTGTATTTTTACCTGTAGAGGTTACCCTAGGATTACGTATTAAGGCATAGTATGCACGAAAAATCAATGCAAATGCATCAAGGAGATAGAGTTTTTTATCAGCCATTTGGCTAAGTTATGGTATTGATTTGATAATTGGAAGATTTGATGATTTGATGATTTATTATTTTATCTCAATTACTATTTTGATAGGATTATCAAAGTATGCATGCACAGCTTTTGCTTTATCTCTAGCTGCTTTCCACTTATTAGCCAGCAATATTTCCTTTATTTCAGTTTTGGTTTTAGAAATAAGTTTTCTATTCCAATTGCCTCCACCATGGTCTTTATAATGAAATGGCTCTTGTTTTGATATGAAACAATTATAATGTTCAACCTGTCCATATGATGAGATTAATAAATCCTTTATAATTATTTCATATTTCTTTTTAGGATAGGTACTCCAAGAATTTTTAAAATACTTTTCTAATATTTCATGAATCGAAGAGTGTGTATTATGTAAATATGCAGGTTTATTAACCTCTGTCATTTTATATACTTTTTCTCCTTTGAAATTAATGATCCCACCTTTTTCAAGTACTATTTCACTTTCCAACTTACCTGTAATTGCATCTTCAACATAGATGGTATCTCTTCCCAATATTTTAAATTCAACTTGATCGTTTGTTATTTGAGCACCTAGTTGAATGGGCAATAAACAAATAAAAGATATAAAGAAAAGTTTAAGTATATGCATCAAGGAGATAGAGTTTTTTATCAGCCATTTGGCTAAGTTAAATCTTTGATTTGATAATTAGCCAATTTGGTCATTTGATAATGACAAACCCAAATTGTTTACTCTTTCTTTTCAAATCGTAGGAGCATTTTGCCATCTTCATCTTTCAAGATTAAAAAATTTCCTGAAGCTTCATAGCTAGTTGCTATTTCCAATTGTTTGTAAAAGATACTAGCATATTTAGCAGGAACCATGCAAGCGCGTTCAGTTTTAGAAAGGTCATTAAATCCAATTGCCGTACCCGTTTTGCCACCTAAGCTTCCAAAGTATGTATTACAGCCATCATATCCATTGAATTCATTTTTCTTTGAATTTATTGATAATGTAAGTCTTTCCATTTCATCGGAATGTTGATTACTCACATTCACAAGTTTCCAATCACCATCTGGATTGGCAACTTTTTCAACTATTTTCATTGTCATTTCACCCGTTTTTGGATTCTCTAGGTAAATCGTATCTTTTGTAGGTGTTGCATTTTTTACCAAACATTTTTTTGATTTGCAAGAAAAGAATACCGGAAACAAAAGGAATAGAATAGTGTATTTCATATCAATAGTGAAATTACTTAAAAAAAGTGGCAATGAATCAAACCGAAGTATCGTAAACGTTCTATTAGCAGACGCTATTAGAGTTAATTATGCTAATAAAAACATAACTTCTTTGTAGTATATGTACTATTTCTTCCTTCCATTTTTAAATAAAACAATCCACTACCAATTTCATTTTTATTGATACGCAATGAATTTTTATTTTGAATGGAATAGGAGATTACTTTTTTACCCAGGGAATTATAAATTACTAGTTTATTTGGTGCAAGTTTATTTTCCCATTGCACATGAACAGAATGATTTGAAGGATTTGGATAAACATGAAAGGAACTTTTATTAGACTGAATATCCAAGCTGTTTAAAACAAATTGCGAATAACTTGGGAGCTCTACAACATAGCAATCAATTGATTGACCATCTGCAGCACCACTCCAATCAGACGCATATAAGACCCTGGTTCCACTTGGACTAATTACAGCGTGAGGTTCTCCCCAATAATCATAATCATCTTCATCGCTTCGGTGATGACCTATCCTACATACTTTAATATTGCCTTGTTCTGCCTTGGCAATCACTAGTTCTTGATCCAGTAAACTTTGTCCATCTTTATCATAACCCATCATGGAAGCTGCCATCCATCCACCTTCAGAATTTTTATGGGCTAAGGCCGAGATATGCGTACCGGATTGAGGATAATTATATCCCTGACTTTGACTTATAACAGGGAAGCAATTACCTGTAGTTAAGTCATGCGCAATAATGTCTCCTATACAACCACCCAGAGGTCCTTGGGCAAAAGCAATAGCAAAGTGTGCATCGTTTCCATTGGTAAGTTTTCCTAGGCAGGAATGCTCACCTGAACTTTCGTTTAAGTTAAATGATACATTCCCATTTGCATCTAAAGCTTTTGTGCTATGGTAAAAATTAGAACCGCTAGGCGCAGGCATTGGTGCAATGTTTTGTAGGTTAGAGATGCTAAATTTTTGGATAGTTGCTGTAGATATTTTGTATGAAAAAGCACTATCGTTTCCACATCGAAAACTGAGTACATCATTATCCCAAGACATCATTTGTATATCATTTCCCATGGCGATACTGCCAGTACAATTTGATATTGTATTGAAGTTAAAAAGTGTTTGCTTTGCTTGGGTAAGTACATTGTATTTTATAAAATCGTTGCTTCCGTTTTCAGGATAATAAAAGAAATCGGGATTGTTGAAATCCCAAAATATTTGCTCAAGATCTTTAGGGTTTACATCGGTTAGTCTGCGAATAAAAGTATAGCTTATACCATTTAGTAATTGATGGTCACCTGTAGATTGATCATAAACTATCATAAGACTTTCGTTAGCATTCCAAGCTTGAATTGTACTATACATGGGTACAATTACATTGCCCATGCCCGCATCTGTAATCCGACGTATGGTTGTGCCAAATGATGGATCAATCGCCGTACCAAGATAGGCTGGCTTGGCTAGTGCTTGCATAGGATGCGCCGTAAGATCATTAACTTGAAGGCCTTGGCTAAGGTCTTGGCAATAGCCAATTTGAGCAATTAAAAGAATTCCAGTTAGTATCGAAATAAGCTTATGATAAATTAGTTTCATATTTAATTATTTAATAGAGCATAGGCATTCAAACTAGTAGCAATACATAGCCATATAAAGTAAGGCGCAATTAATAGAGCATATAATTTCATTTGCTTTGCATAGTTAAAAAAGAAATAGGCTACAAGTAGCGTTAAACATGATATGATTATTAAAGCAATGGCTATCATATGATGCGAGAAAAACACAGGATTCCAAATAACGTTTAGTACAAATTGAACACTAAAAAGAATTGTCAATTTTTTAGGAATTTCATACTTAGTAAGTTCTGCCATAAAAATTGAAAAGCAAACCATTATAAGGGTCCAAGCTGCACCAAATACCCAACCGGGTGGAGTCCACGGTGCTTTATTTAAATTTTGATACCAATCACCCATGGGGCCGGGGTCCTGCAATAGTCCACCAATACCAAGGGCAGCAAAATTTACAACTAGGAAGAGGATTACTTTTTGGTAGTATTTTAAGTTCATATTCTATAAAATTAAAGCTTTCATTCTAATCATTCAATTAATATATTTGCGCTGTGCGAATTGACCTAGTACAAAATGATGCGCAAGCAAAAGAATGGCTTTTATTTCCGCTGGAGATTTATGCAAATGATGCAAGCTATATCCGTCCCTTGGATAATGATATAGAAGATGTGTTTGATAAGAAGAAGAATAAGTATTATAAGTTTGGTGATTGTGAGCGTTGGTTGCTGCGCGATAGTAACGATAAAGTTATTGGTCGCCTAGCAGTTTTTACTAGTAAAAAATGGAAAAACAAACAACCTACAGGGGGTGTAGGTTTTTTTGAATGTATCAATGATCAGGAAGCTGCAAACTTTATGTTTGATAATGCCACGGAATGGCTAAAAGATCGTGGTATGGAAGCCATGGATGGCCCAATAAATTTTGGTGAACGCGATAAGTGGTGGGGACTTTTGGTAAGCGGTTTTGAGGAGCCACTTTATAATATGAATTATAATCCTCCTTATTACGTTGAGCTTTTTGAGAATTATGGCTTTCAAGTTTGGTTTAATCAAATATGCCCAGGCATGACAGTAGAGCAGGAGCTATCCGAAAAGTTTATGAATTTGCATGCTAAGTATGATGCTGATCCTGATTTTTCGGCACGTCATATTCGCAAAAAAGACTTAGATAAATATGCCGAGGATTTTGTAACTATATATAATAAAGCATTTGCTCAACATGGCGATGGTAAGGCATTGGATTTGCGACAAGCCAAATTCATGTTTGCTAAAATGAAAGATATTATTGATGAAAAAATTGTGTGGTTTGTTTATCATAAAAATGATCCAGTAGCCATGTGGATTAATATTCCAGATTTGAATCAATACTTCAAACACTTTAATGGAAAGTTAGGTTGGTGGCAAAAAATACAATTTGTAATAATGCGCTTGCGTAAAGTGTGTAAACGTTTTGTAGGCGTTGTATATGGTGTAGTGCCTGAGTTTCAGGGCAAAGGAGTTGATGCTTATATGATAGTGGAGTGTGCTAAAGTAGTGCAGCCTAGCAAACGCTATTTGAAATATGAAATGCAATGGTTGGGAGATTTTAATCCTAAAATGTTGAACCTTGCCAAAAACTTAGAAGCAGCAGAAGTGCGTCGATTGAGGACCTACCGTTACTTATTTGATCGAACATTGGAATATAAGCGTCACCCAATTTTATAAAATAAAGCGACCCGCCTTGGCGGGTCGCTTTATTTTTCTTATTTATAATAACTTACTGTTTCGTAATACGAGTATAAACCGTCTCTTCGTTTTTCATTGTAAGTTTCAAGATATAAATACCATCAGGTAAGTTTATCATTGAAATACTTTCAGAAGGTTTGTCAATAGTTTTTACAATTTTTCCAGTAATATCTAAAACAGTCAATGAAGTAATTTCAATATCACTTTCTAGTTTTAATAAATCAACTACTGGGTTAGGATATACTTTGATATTATGTTTCTCAAGATCCTTTACTTCAGTTACAAAACCAACAGTACTCATAGTTGTAGTTGTGCAATTATTTGCATCCGTTGCTGTAATAGTATAATTGCCAACACCTAGACCTGTAAATGTTCCTTGAGGTGTTTGTACACCCATATTTGGTGCAATACTGTAAGTATAAGTAGGCGTTCCACCTGAAGCTAATGAAGTGATTGATCCATCATTCATTCCTGAACTTGCACCTTGCGTATTTGAAATCGAAATATTTACTTGAGGGTTTTGAGTAATTGTTTGCATTACACTAGATGTGCAGCCATTTGAATCAGTAGCTGTGATTGTATAACTGTTAGCCGGCAAATTAAGGTAATCACCAGAACCAGTATTGGTGGTTCCAGCGGCGGGTATTATAGAATAAATGAAGCCTCCATTTCCACCTGTTGTAGATGTATATATTGAGCCATTGGTAAGACCAAAACAAGATGACTTGGAGCTGTCAATGCTAAAATTAATTGCAGGCGGTTCAGTAATAGTAACATTTGCGCTATCTATGCAATTATTGGCGTCTGTTATAATTATTAAATAGGAGTTTGGACCTAAGCCGTTATACATACTGCCTATTTGCGGGTTTGCAAAACCTGGAAGTAATTGAAAAGTATAAGGTAGTGTTCCGCCAAGTGCGGAAAGATGGAGAAACCCATTGTTCTGGCCATTGCAACTTACATTATTTATTGTGCTATTCAACGAATCCCATATTGGTTGTGAAGGCGGTGAGATAGTTATAATTGAATCAATTATTACATTCATACTATCACGAATTCTTAAGTTGTAAGTTCCTGCACCATAGTTTGTAAACACTCCAGTTGTATTGGAATCTGTTCCAATTTTATAAGTAATTGGAGGAGCGCCACCACCAGCTACTGCTAAAACAGTGCCATTATTTGTAGTGCAAGATGGAGAGTATAATGAAATATTAAATATGCTAAGAGGACCTGTATTCGAAAATACATTTTCAAAATAAACCATGTCTCCTTGATATACACTAGTGATAATATCTAAATCGCCATCGTTGTCAAAATCTACTAGTTCTGGATTATTGGTTTTATTAAATGGATTATTTGCGTTCACTTCAATTAATCCAAACGGATTTTGCAATGAGGCTGCAAAATTTGGTACAGTCGCTGTGCCTAAATTTTGCTGATAGCCAAAATTGCCACTATAAAGGGCATGTCCATATAATAGGTCTAAATCACCATCGCTGTCTAAATCTTTAATGCTTATAAAACCACCAGTGGCCCAAAAGGGAACAGGCACTGTCAGGCCAAAAGGATTGTTCTGACCTATTCCAAAATTAGGAGAAACAGCCGTTCCAATATTTTCTTGATATCTTATTGTTGGTGCATTTCCACCGTTCCCCACCACGCTAAAGAAGTCATAATCTCCATCATTATCAATATCAGCTGTTTGTAAATCCGCTAAAGTGGCTGGATTTAAACCAAAGGGATTAAGAACAGCAGTTGTAAAATTTGGTACAGTAGCCGAACCAATATTCTCGTAGTATTTAATTTCTGGTACAAAGTAAGACAAATCCTCGGACGATGAGAATATATCTAAATCGCCATCTCCATCAATATCAACTATTGTTAGCGAAGGCCAATTGTTAAACGAAATTTGTAAACCGAAAGGGTTAGTTACAGGTGTTGTATAAGAAGGCACTGTTGGAGTACCAATATTTTCATAATATTTAAAGTTTCCCCATTCTTCTAAAACTAAAATATCTAAATCACCATCATTATCCATATCACTAGCAACGTGAGACACTACATTAGCATTAGTTGTATTCGTTAGCCCAAATGGATTACTTACAGGAGCGGTGAACGCTGCTTGGGCTCTTACATTTTGAGAGAAACAAAGGTTTAAAATTAGTAACGATGGTCCAAGAGCTCTTTTAATAAATCTTTTTTTAAACCTTGTGTTTGCAATGATACTTTGTATTCTTTCTAAGATTATTTTAAGTTTAATTGTTCTACTGTCTAAACCTTTTTCAAGGAGAGTAAATAATTTTTTCGCTAAGCGTTTTAGCTCTTTCGAACGTTTTGGAGGATACCTCATATTATTGAAGGTACAATTTTTTTTGTAAAAAAACGACCAGATAATTCTGGTCGCTTCCTAATTTTAAAGAACAATTTTACTGTTTGGTAATCCGGGTATAAACGGTCCCTTCGTTTTTTAAACTAAGTTTCAAAATATAAATACCTTCAGGTAAGTTTCTCATTGAAATACTTTCAGCAGGCTTGTCAATTGTTTCTATTACTTTCCCAGTAATATCTAAAATGGATAATGCAGAAATTTCTACATCACTTTCTAGTTTTAATAAATCAACAACTGGATTAGGATATACTTTGATATTATGTTTCTCAAGATCCCTTAATTCAGTTACAAAACCAACAGTACTCATAATTGTAGTAGTACAATTATTTGCATCAGTTGCAGTAATTGTGTAATTACCTAAACCTAATCCTGTAAATGTTCCTGCGGGGAATTGTGTACCCACATTAGGCAAAATACTGTAGGTAACAGCAGGCGTGCCTCCTGCGGCAAGTGCGGTAATAGAGCCGTCGTTCATTCCTGTGCTAGCACCTTGCACATTGGTAATAGACAATGTTAATGCAATAGGTTGTGTAATATTCACAACACTTGAATTTGTACATCCAATAGCATCGGTTGCGGTAACAGTATAATTGTTGGCCGTTAAGTTTGTAAAGGTCCCTGAAGGCGCTTGCGTACCTACTAATGGAACTACTGAATAACTAAATCCTGTAGAGCCTGTTGATGTAGCCATAAAGCTACCGTCATTACCACCAAAGCAACTTACATTATTGAGGTTACTAATTATCGTAGTAATGGTATTTGGTGGTTGAGTAATTGTTTGAGTTACACTTGAGCTACAACCATTTAAATCAGTTGCTGTAATTGTATAACTACCAGCAGGCAAGTTTGTAAAATCACCTGGGTTGGCTTGAATACCAGCTATAGGTGAAATAGTATAATTAAAACCTCCATTACCACCCGTAGCGGTTGTGTAAAGAGCTCCAGATGTAGCGCCAAAACAAGTAAGATTGGTTGTGCTATCCACTCCAAAATTAATTGCTGGTGGTTGAGTAACAGTAACATTTAAGCTATCGGAGCAATTGTTAGGATCTGTAACTACTACAAGATAATTTCCTACACCTACAGATTGAAAACCACCATTATTATTTGATCCTCCCGGTATTAAATTATAGGTTAAAGGGCTTGCGCTACCATTAGCGCCTACAAAAACGAAACCATCGTTTAAGCCATTACATGAAACGTTACCAACAAAAGTACTATTGGTATCAAATATCGGTGGAGTTGGTGTACTAATGGTTACTATGCTATCTATAATCGTATTAAGACTATCACGTACACGTATCGTATAGGTACCTGGAACTAAATTTGTAAAATTACCAGTAGTATTTGAGTCAGTTCCAATTTTATATACAATAGGGGGTGTTCCACCACTTGCTGATGCCCATAAAGATCCATCGCCTCCTGGGTTGCAAGTTGGGCTGCTCAATACTATATTCGAAATGGCCAGCGGTCCGGTAGAATTAAAAACATTTTCGTAATATACGAGCACTCCATAATCTGTACCAGTTATAATATCTAAATCTGAATCTCCATCTATATCAACAATGGATAACGAATTAATACTATAGTATTGGTTTAATTGATTTAAGGGAGTAAGTCCAAATGGGTTACTTACACCCGCTGCAAAGTTTGGTACTGAGGATGATCCATTATTGTCATAAAATTGAAAATTAGAATTGTAAGAACTACTATTACCCAAAAATAAATCTTGATCTCCATCATTATCAATATCCATAAAGTCTAAAAATCCAATATCGGTGTTACTAGGTAAACTTAATCCAAAAGGATTGGTCTGAGCCGGACCAAAATTAGGGAGGCTTGAGCTACCTAAATTTGGATAATATTTAAGTTGCGCTGTATAATTCGTTGCATTATACTCAACCATCATTAAATCATAATCTCCATCATTATCCAAATCAGTAAAATCACAAAGTCCAAACGCATTCGTTAGATTTGGTAAACCAAATGGGCTGTTTGTTGGCGCTGCAAATGAAGGTGCAATGCTTGAACCTATGTTTTCAAAATACAAAAGGTTTCCTGAATACGCATAGGTTGTATAGTTGTATTGAGATTCTGAAACAAGAAGATCTAAATCGCCATCGTTGTCTAAATCTACAAAGCTTGGTTCAGCCCAATTTCCATTTCCTGCAGTCAAACCAAAAGGGTTTTGGACTGCTGTTGCAAAAGATGGGCTTGTGCTTGTACCGGTATTTTGAAAGTATTGGAGGTTACCGTAGTACTCACCCACCAATAGGTCATTATCGCCGTCGCCATCTAAATCAGCTGTTGCCGTAAATGCAAAGTTATCTGTACTATCTAAATTAAAAGGTAATTGAACTGGAGTGGCAAAACTCGCTTGTGCACTTAGTTGTTGACTAAAACCCAAACCTAAAATTACTAAGGCTGTTCCAAAAGCTCGACGAACAAATCGCTTACTAAATCGTGCTTTACTAAAAAGGAATTTTATTTTTTCAATCAAAAGTTGAACCTGAACGCTTTCTCTATCCAACCCTTTTTCTACTAAAACGGATAGTCTTTTGGCTAGCCGTTTTAATTCTTTTCTTCCATTTACGGGATATTTCATGTATATAGTTTTGTAGTCGTTTAAGACGCATTAATCTGCGAAAGGTTTAAACGAACTATGATAAACGTAAATTTAAACCATTTCGTTAGTCCTAAAAGTTAAAAATTTATACATTGTCTAACTTAGACCAAAAGGTTGTGTTAGGCGTCATAAGTCCACCTTTATAGTCCGGTGTTAAGGTGTTTAGGATGTTCGGCCTTAATTTGTTACTTAATACCTGTATCTCGTATAATTCATCCACTGATGCTTGGTAGGTTATTTTACCAACAAGACTTTTAGTAGGTAAGTGAATTACAACCATCCCTGCCTCTTGCGCATCATTAGCAAAAGGTAGTTTGGCAAAAGTTGATGAGTTTTTACGGAGCTTTGATAAACCTACAAATAAATAATCTTTGTAATGAGCCATGCCTCTTACAAAACCTTTGAATTTATAAATGAGTTCACAAGTTTTGTTATCTGTATTTACTTTAACCAATTCTCCGGTTGCACTTTGTAATAAGTACAATTCATCATTTATTATTTTAGGAGAATGGGGCATTGCTAAGTTATTAAGAATGACTTCGTTTTTCTCAATGTCATATAAGGTTCCAGTTTCTGTAATATTTTCGCGCCAGCTTTGTGGAGTATTTCCCTGATTAAAACTAGTAGCATACTTTGGTATACCATTTACAAGTGCCAAACCATTTAAATGACAGGCATCAATTGATTCTAATTGATTGATTTGTGGTGGTGACCAATAGGGAGTAAAACTATTTTCATCATCCAAGCTTACTATGCAGGAGAACAGAGTGTTTACCGCATACAATTTCTCTTGACCATTCGATATACCAAAGTGTAAATCATGTAAATCCAAACCGGCTGTATGGTACGTAGCGCGTGGCATATACAATGCGTCATATTTATTAGGAGATTTAGGATAATGTGTTGCAAGCTCTTGAGAATTGGCCAATACGATTACTTCATCTTTTGTAGCAACGGCCATTTTATCCTTAGTAGGGTGTAATGCAATACCCATTGGTTTATTAAACGTTCTTGGGAGTTGAATAATGGAATTTTCATCCTTGGGAGAAAGAAAAATTATTTTGCCTGCTTGATAGGTGCTAACAGCTAAGCTGCATCCAAGCTTTTGAAGTAATTCAGGAAGTTGCGGTGTATAGGTGCACGAAAAAGGAGCATGAGGCTGTACTGACATTTTTTAAATGTAAGATGGATTAAAGGATGTCTATTATTTTATGTATTAATTTTTTTCGTACTTTTTACCTTTAAAAAACATAATTGCCACAAAGGGGATGCTCTTTGTTCCTGACTTAAAAAAGTAAAGGACCAATTAGATTAGACTGATTCAAGAGATATAAAACTATCTTTGTCATATGAAATCTATATTGGCAAATATTCTACGCTACCTCTTGCAAGGGATTGTCATTATTTCTCCTTTTTTGATAACCTTTGGTTTAGCGTATTACGTTTTTGATTTTGTAGATACTATTATACCTGGTATGCCACGGGGTATAGGTTTTGTGATAGTGGTGGCTGCGTTTATTCTTATTGGCTATTTAGGTTCTCGTTTCTTTTTTGGTAGATTAATACTTGATTTATTTGATCAAATTATAGATAAAATTCCAGGACTGAAAGTTGTGTATACTGCAGTTAAAGATTTTGCTGATGGCTTTGTAGGAGATAAAAGAAAATTTACCAATCCGGTTTTGGTTAAAATGAGCGAACACCCAATTATGTACCGCGTTGGTTTTATTACGCAAGAGGATTTATCACAAATAAATTTACCCGGTAATGTGATGGTGTACATGCCGCATGCGTATGCCATTAGCGGTTTTCATTATATTCTTGATAGGCAGAATATTCAGGAATTAAATATGGATGCAAGCGATGCAATGAAACTTGCCGTGAGTGGAGGAGTAACTGGCTTTAATCAAGAAGATGACAAAGAAAAAATATAATGTAGCTTCAGGTCCATCAGTTTACCCACCGGCTGTTTTAGATAAAATTGCCAAAGGAGTAATCGCATATGAAGGAACTGAGTTTTCAATTTTAGAAATTGGTCATCGTACAGATTTGTTTTTAGAAATTTTGGACAAAGTAATTTCCTTGACCAAAGAATTGCTTGCTGTACCTGATGACTTTAAAATTTTATTTCTTCAGGGTGGAGGACGCATGCACTTTGCTCAAATACCCATGAATTTTTTACATGCCCGAGGCAAAGTACAGATTATTGATACGGGCTATTGGAGTATGAAAGCCGCGGAATATGCTAAGGCGTATGGTGCTGCCGAAATTATAGCTTCGAGCAGAGATACAAATTATACTTCCATTCCGGCATTAGAGATCAATAAGCTGGATGGTAGCTATTTGCAGTATTGCTCAAACAATACAATCCAGGGTACCCAGTTTACGGCATTTCCTAAGGT
Source organism: uncultured Chitinophagaceae bacterium (assembly GCA_937981995.1). Taxonomy (GTDB): domain Bacteria; phylum Bacteroidota; class Bacteroidia; order Chitinophagales; family Chitinophagaceae; genus JAGNRR01. The sequence continues at coordinate 34,585 of CALJNC010000018.1, read as the reverse complement.
AGATATTCCTACAGTTGTAGATATGAGCAGCGATATTTTTTCAAGGAAAATAGATTTTGATTCAGTAGAATTAGTAATGGCATGTGCTCAGAAAAATTTTGGCCCCGCAGGTTTAAGTATGCTTTTAATAAAGGAGCATTTTTTAAATACTGCAAAAGATACTATCCCTGCCGTTTTTAGTTATAAAAATTTAGCTAATAAAAATTCAAATTATAATACGCCACCCATTTTTCAAATTTGTGCAAGTTTAAAAATGCTTGAATGGATAAAGGAAAAAGGCGGTGTAGACTTTTTAAGTAAAGAAACGAACGTTCGTGCTCAGCGCTTATATCATGGAATAGATCAAAATAAAAATATTGAGAATATTATTTTGCCTGAGCATAGGAGTAGTACAAATATTGTATTTGATGCTAAAAATAAGGGTGTAGAACAACAGTTAATTAATGACTTTGTACGTGAAAACATTTCCGGCTTTAAGGGGCATAAAGCACGTGGTGGATTTAGAATTGGAAATTATATCGCTCAAAGCGATGAAACGATTGATGCCGTACTTAAAGTATTGAATGCCTTATAATTTGGAAGTAAATTTATGACATTTATTCGGCTAAAGAAGTTTGTTGCTTTTTGGCTAAGAATGTTTTTACTTTATGAATTGCGATATTTTTTAGTACGTAAAATGTAGTGAGTTTTTCAGCCCGTACATTTTCATATCCTCCTACTTTAAATTCTTTAAATTTTCCATGTTCTGATATTAAAGTTTCGAAATATCCCCAAGCCTTTATTTCATAAAAAAATTTTCGGTACGTCAAATTTTTTGAAGGAGTATCTTTATTATACTCCACCGAATATCGTAGAGGCAGTTTTTTTATTAGTTGCTCAGTAAATTTTAAAACATTCTCTTTACCCTCAATTTTTTCTGGAGAAATAGAAAATTTATTTAAGGTAAAAGGTTCAACGTAAACAATAATATCTTTATCAAGGAGTTCTCCCATTGCTTCCATATCACGGTTATTCCATGCGTTTTGCATATCTGTTACAAGTTTTGATATGACGATATTAAAGATATGGCACTGGGGGTTACTCATTTAAAGTGTTGATAATCATTTGGTTATGCAAATTTATGCTAAGTTTCTTTACTAATGACTTTTTTAGTAAATCTATTTCAAACGGAAGATTATTATCTAATAAGCATGATATCACCCTTAATATAAACGTCATCCTCTTTATTCTCACATTTTAATTTACATTGAAAATAATAGCTTCCAATTGGTGCTGGTTCGCCTTTGTAATTTCCATTCCAGTACCCTTCCACTTGGTTGGTACTAAAAACTCTTGCACCCCAACTGTTGTACACTTGTAATTCATATTTAACTTTATCAGTGGCAGGAGTAATTGCTCTAAAAACATCATTGTTTCCATCAAGGTTGGGCGTAAATGCATTAGGGAAATAACAATCACAGCAGTAATCTTGTTGCACTGTAATAATTGAATCAACTATTACTTTATTAGGGCACGTAAGTGTAAGCTCAGCTGTAATTAATTTAGGTAATGGATCACATACATTAACTGAGTCTACATTTGTAGCTAAGGGTATTCCATTTTGAAACCATTTCATTATATAAGCAGGTGGACCAGCAGGGCTTATTTTCCAAGCTTCATTAGTTGCTGACCATAAGGTAGCATTTCCTACCATTTGATATTGTATGGTACCACCCACGGCCGTATTGCCATCGCTAAAAGGGCAAAAAATTGCACCACCTATTATATCCATTAGCTGCGCATTGACCTTTGGTGAGATGAATATAGCTATAGTAATAAAATTTTTAAACGTTTCATAAGCTAGGGATTTACTTGACGCAAGAATAGATTAACTTAAAGATAGTTAATAATCCAATTAATTATAAAACGAGTTTATTAATCGTTTAGTATTACCAACTTCTTTCAATTTTTTCTACTAAGACTAGTATTTAAAATTTCAATTTCATTCACAGCGCTTATGACAGTTGTGGCATGTACACTTTGCGTATACAATGCAGCAATTTTTGATATGTAAATAAATTTAAACTCGCTCAAAAATAATAGCCGCACCTTGTCCTACACCAACGCACATAGTAGCCAATCCGTATTTGGCATCTTGCTTTACCATTTCATGTAAGAGAGTAGTAGAAATACGGGCTCCACTTCCTCCTAAAGGATGACCAATAGCAATGGATCCACCATTAATGTTTACTTTTTTAGGATCAAGTTTTAAATCACGCATGCATGCAATACTCTGCGATGCAAAGGCTTCGTTTAATTCTATTACGTCTAACTCTTCAACGCTTAATCCTGCTCGTTCCAGGGCCTTTTTGGTAGCAGGCACCGGCCCTATACCCATTACAGCAGGTTCTACTCCTGCTATGGCCATAGCTTTTATTTTGGCTATTGGTTTGAGCTTATACTTTTCTACAGCATCTTCATTTGCTATTAAAAGCATGGCAGCACCATCGTTTATTCCACTTGCATTGCCGGCCGTTACAGTTCCTCCTTTTTTAAATGCCGGATTTAAACTTGCTAATTTCTCTAAACCAGAAAGTCTTGGGTGTTCATCTTCATCAAAAATGATATCCTCTTTTTTTCTTTGAGGCACTGATACCGGAAGAAGCTCATCTTTAAATTTATTTGCTTTATGCGCTGCGTCATATTTTTCTTGCGAGCTATGTGCAAAGGCATCTTGTTCTTCACGAGAAATTTCCCAACGCTCAGCAACATTCTCCGCCGTTTCGCCCATACCAAAAGGGTAGTGCATTTCTGCAAGTTTTTTATTTATAAAACGCCAACCAATAGTTGTATCATAAATTTCCGCATTGCGGGAAAATGCGTTTGTAGCTTTTGCTAAAACCATTGGGGCACGACTCATGCTTTCTACACCACCGGCTAAATACATTTCGCCATCGCCACACATAATGGCACGGCTCGCATCCATAATTGCTTGTAAGCCTGATGCGCACAAACGATTTACGGTATTACCACCCACACTATCAGGAAGTCCGGCGAGCAAGGCTGCCATACGAGCAACATCGCGATTATCTTCACCTGCTTGATTTGCGGCACCCGCTATTACATCTTCAATTTTTGAAGTATCAATACTTGGGTTACGATCTACAATTCCTTTAATGACCATCGCTAATAAATCATCAGGACGAATTGAACTTAGCGTTCCGCCATATTTCCCAACGGGCGTTCTTACTGCATCAATTATGTAAGCTGTTTTCATACGGAAGCAAAGGTAGCAGATACAATCAAGTAGGGAGTCTTATCGGTTAAAATTTTTAGTACTTATGCACTTTTAAATTCTTCTTTTGTTTCTATTGTGCCCCCTTGGGTGCTGTAAGGTAACGCGTATTCCAACATTTAGCCCTCGACTAAAACCCATTTTAGAATTTGATTCTTTCGTATTAATATAGTCCACGCCTAAATTTCCCTCTGCAAAAATATTAGTATTTCGTAACACTGGAGTTCGATTGGAAAAACGGTAATTAATTCCTATCAGTGTGCGTAAATTGAAATTTGTAAGTGCCGAAAGAGTTTGTATTTGAGATTCATTCTTGGACTGATTATTTGGGAAACCAAAAGAAGGACTGTTATTTAGGATAGGTGTTACATATCCATATTCATAGTAGTTAGCTATAAGTTTATTACTAATAGAACCTCCTAAGTTTATACCCGCCCCTAAATAAGCTGATAGTTTATTTCTAGGGTTTATGGTTCGTAAATAATCAGCATGAAAGTTTATTGATTGTGCTTTATGGTTATATGATAATGTTTTACTGTGTAGTGAATCAACATAAATTTCTTGACCTGTCCGAGATGAAATTAATGTATCATAACGATAGCTCTTATTTTGGTTTTTGTAACCGCGCCAACCCATATTATTATTAGAGCCACTTATGCCTATTCTAATTTTATGCTTATCTCCCACTGTAAATCCTGCAAGAATACCCGTTTGATATTTTTCTATATAATTAAAATCATAACCGATATAATTATAATCAGATATAAAAGTTGGCAGACTAAAGTTGGCATTTAGATTACTTTTATCGTTTTCGGAATAGGGTGCCGCAGTAGAGGAGTGAACTCCCGTAAAAACTGAGACATCCGTAATCTTAATTTTTTGAGCATGTGTAACATTAAATATGATGATCATGCAAGATGTAATGAGGGTTGTTTTTTTCATATAGTTCAAATTATACTATACTAACGTTATAATTTTATTATTTGTATTTATACCGCGCTATTTAGGATAATATTGGCATTTTCATTTTACAAAAGAACTCTGGTTATAAAATATTCTTTGGTACGATTCTTCGGCTAAATGATTTGATTCGTTTCTTATATCCTACTTCTTTGTCTGGGTTACTTTTTAAGGTTGTTTCCCATGAGTTTTCCGCCTTGAATTCAATTTCCATTCCGGCTAAAACGCCAGCTGTTATTTTTTTATCTTTTACGATTACAAGACATTCAGTATTCAAATTGGCACTACGAGGGTCCAAATTAAAAGTGCCAATTACTGTTGTATTTCCATCAATTATCATACTCTTGGCATGTAGACCAAAAATGGGTTTATAATCTAATTTCTCCTGTAACTCGCCCGTCATAATTTTGCTTCTTTCTGCCGCGTCTGGTCTGAATTCAAATATGCGCACACCGGTTTTTAAGAGTTCTTTACGGTTGCGTTGGTACCCACTAAATGCTTCTACATTATCCGTGGAGGCTAGGCTATTAGTAAGAATTCTAATTTTTACGCCCCGATTAATTGCGTCTTTAAAGAGTTTTATACTTTGTTGTGTTGGAATTAAATAAGGCGTTTGAATGTCTACGCTCGTTTTTGCCTTAGAAACGAGTTCAACTAATTTATCTGTCGATTTTCCACCACCATACAAGCCTTTTTTGCCATCATTTTTCCCGGGGATGTCACTCACAAAAGTGACGGAATCTGTCCAAACAAGATCACCCGATTTTTTGAGTTCAGAAAAAACAGATGGCAAGTTTTTGATGCGGGTGCGTACTTGTGGCCAAAAATTTTCTGGGTTACATGCGTATTGATGTAATTGAGTAAATGCGATGGTGTCAGCAAATGGCTTGTCAGTTTCTTTGGCTACTTTTTTTACATCTTTGCTTATGTTAGATTCCCAAAATTTTTCAAACGAATTACGGACTGCTTGAGTTCCTACACCTAACAATAATATATCACGATCTCTAAAATTATATTCGTGGTCATAATCAAAATATTCATCAGCAATGTTTCGACCACCTGTAATCACAACCTTATTATCTACCATAAATGTTTTGTTGTGCATTCGCTGGTTTGATTTTACAAAATCACTACCAAAACTTTTTAGTTTACCCCAGAGGTTTTTCCCAAGGTTTACTCCTGGGTTATAAATTTTTATTTCAATATTTTTATGCGCAGCCAAGCTTAAAACATAACTTATGGGAGCGTCTACCATAATGTCATCTACTAGTATACGTACCTTTACCCCTCTGTCTGCTGCTCGTACCAAATAGTCGCAGGCTATGAGGCCTACATTATCCATAGAAAAAATAAAGTACTGAATGTCTATGCTTTCTTGGGCATATTCACTTAGCCATGCTCTTGTAATCATGGCATTCGCACCATCTTCTAATACGTAAACGCCGGTTTTTGTTTTCATTAAGGAATCTACATCTTGTAACTGTTTACTTAAGCTAATGCAATCGTTTCTATGAATGCTTTCGCAAAAATTATCATCGCTTGTATTTTCTAAAGGATTTATAGATTCATTTTGGCAATTGCTAAAAAGAAAGCTTACCACGAGTAAGAATAATAAATACTTTATTTGAGCTATCATTATGTGTAAATATAATTGGCTTTTCTATTAAATAAAAAGGGCTGCCTTAATAGACAGCCCCTGTAATTCATTTTGTGATATCTTAATTACGAATTGTCATTTCATCTAATAAAGGACGACCACCTAGTACTTTATCTAATACCCACATGATGTAACGGGCATCAACTACTATGGTTCTTTTAAATCGTTTATCAAAAGCGATATCACCACTCATTGCTTCCCAGTTTCCGTCAAATGCAGCGCCTATCCATTCACCCTTGCCGTTAATCACAGGGCTTCCTGAGTTACCGCCTGTGATATCATTGTTTGAAATAAAACAGGTTACTAATTCACCCTTTTCATTGGCATAATCGCCAAAATCTCGACGGCGTACAAGGTCTACAATTTTTGCTTGCAGGTCAAACTCTTTATCTCCTGGTTTATATTTTTCCATAAGGCCATCTGCTGTGGTGTAATGCGAAAAACTTACCCCATCCTTAGGCTGATAACTTTTTACTGTACCGTAGCTTAAACGCATGGTACTATTAGCATCTGGGTACATTAGTTTACCTTGATTTTTTTCAAGTAAGCCGCCTTGGTATGCGCGGTCTAATTCAAAACGCTCGTAGCGATAATCTCTAATATTTTCAATATAATTTTTTCTCCAATTGTCATTTACATTCATTGCATAGGTAACTACTGGGTCTTCTAATAATTCATTAAATTTTTCTGGAGTAGCTAGTTTATCAAAAGCTTCGTCATCTAAAAGTGCCGTTTTTGTGTAGATATAGTTGGCATAATCTTTAAATGTTTTTTCAGTACCTCCTGTACTAAAACGTTTAAATACTTCAGACGAGAAAATACTTGGGTGCTGCGCACGTGGCACATCCTCATAAAACATTTGGTTCATGGCCGCAAAAAGATTTTGGTCTAACTCAAGGTCCATTGATTCAATAAGTGAAGCTCTTGTTTTCTTTAGGCTTTCTAGTGCTTTTGTTATTTTGCCCGCATCTGCTTTGCTCTCAATTAGTTTTTTAAGACCTGAAGTTCTTAAAGCAAGTTGTGTAAGTTTTGGAGATCCAAAACCTTCATAGAAATATAAATAATGTTTTACATAAGGTTTATAGCCTGCATAAGCTGCTGAATAATCAGGGAATAAATTTTTAAGATAACGAGCTTCTTTTTTTGACCAACGTTTAAACTCTTCTTCTTCGTTGATTTTCTGGTCTTCTATTTTTAATCTTTTCAATTGCTCAGTTTGACCAATAAAGTATTTCCAATAGTTAGCCACGGAAGCATAAGTAGAAGCATATTTTAAATCAACCGCTGGTTTGCGATCCATAACTTCACGCATTACAGCAAGTCTTTTATCTCTAATTTTTACAATGGTAGGATTGTAATCATTGATAGATGATTCAATTCCATGTGATGTTAAATAACGATTTGTACGACCTGGGTAACCCATAATCATTGAAAAGTCACCATCTTCTACACCTTTTAAAGAAACAGGTAAATGATGTTTTGGGTGGTATGGTCTATTGTTTTTTGAATACTTTGCCGGGCGATTATTGTTATCAGAGTATACTCGGAACATACTAAAATCACATGTATGACGCGGCCACATCCAGTTATCAGTATCTCCACCAAACTTACCTAAGCTCTCAGGTGGTGCTGCTACTAGGCGTACATCAGTATATACTTCATATATAAGCATGTAGTATTTGTTACCTGCATAATAGCTACGCACATCTACTTTGTAGGCATCGTTCTTGTTATTTTCTTTTTGTAATTCCTTGGTTACTTCACGTAATCTTGTACTTACATCTTTACCATAAGCATCACCAATTTTTTTGCGTACACGCTTAGTTACATCTTCCATGCGCACTAAAAATTTTACACTCAAACCAGGACAAGCTAGCTCAGCATCTTTTGTGTTAGCCACAAAACCATTCATTAGGTAGTTGTTTTCTACTGTACTTAATGATGAGATATTTCCATAGCCGCAGTGATGATTAGTCATTAATAAACCATCAGCAGAAATCATCTCAGCTGTACATCCCCCTCCAAAGTGCACAATCGCGTCTTTTAATGAACTTTTATTTACGCTATAAATATCTTCAGCTGTTCCTTGCCAGCCTAGTTTTTGCATTTGTTGGAAATTTTGTCCTATCAACATTGGAATCCACATTCCTTCATCAGCTTTGGCTGGTGTTAAAAGGATAACGCCTATTAAGGCAATCAATAATCTTTTCATAAATATAATTTTTATCCGATCACAATCGGGACTGACAAATATAATGGACAAGGTGCTATTATTCATTTATAGCTACCATAAATTGATAGAGGATTTTAGGCTAATTAAGGAATTATTTTATAATTGCGATAATTAAAATTTAAGCCTAAGTACTTATTGCATAATATTTTAAGTTGCTCTTTCAAATCCAAATTGTGCTGCTTTGGATTATAAGTAAAGTCCCAATTCAATCGTTCAATTCTATTTTGCATTACACGTGGGTGTGTGCCCGTAAACTTGTTTAAAGACTGTAGGTTTTTTTCGTACTGGTAGTTTATGTCATTCCCTACTCTTTTTTCTGCCTCTTTATCGCTATGCCATAATTGTTGAAACGTTTTTTGTTTCGCTTGCATAGCCTTTGGATCTTTTACCCAGCCATAATGATAAATATAGGCATCTATACTTTTGACGTTTAGTTTTTCATTTTTGTTTTTTCTAAAACCCTGGGCGTCTTTGTAAGAGTATATTCTCTTATTGTTTCTAATTACTCTTATTTCTTTGGGATACCAATTACTTGAATTACCTACAAAATCATAGGAGCCATAAAAATGCTCGTAGTTAAATAGTAAACCATCAACAGTATGATTATTTTTATGTTTTTGCATGGCTTCTTTTATGGAAGGGATGTATTGTTCATGTAAAACTTCATCGCCTTGAATATAAAAAGCCCAATCGGAATCTTTGGAAATGGCATTAAAAGCTTTGTTTGTTTCTAATGCAAGAACCTGTCCTCCTTCACGTAGATTATCATCCCAGGTGGTTTCAATAATTTTTATTTTATTGCTTGGAATTGATTGTATTAATTGCAAAGTGGCATCTTCAGAATTTCCTACAGCCACCACCACTTCATTGCAAAGCGGGAGGATAGATTGTATGGCTTCCACGATGGGGTAGTCATACAAAACAGCATTGCGTACAAAAGTGAAACCCGAGACTTTCATTATTCTTCAAAGATAATTAACCTATTTCGGGTCAGGTGTTTTCATGTTTAATAATCTTTGAATTGTAGCGCAATGCGAGAAAAATACTATGGGAACTACAATCGTAGCTAGCCAATTGTATGGAAACGTTAGTATGGCTTTATTTGGTTGGTCAAAGCCAAATTGTTGAATAGGTAGTTCCATAGATAATACGGCATGGATAATTATATTAATTAAAAGACCCAATGAAATAACATTCCAAACAAGCAGAGCCTTTGGCCCAATTTTATTTTTTACAAAAGCTAGATAGTAAACCATAGGTGCTGTAATACCAGCCAGGATGTCAAAGTTTCTGCCGGCAAAGGTCATTATCTCAGGTATTGCTTTTTGGGTATACAATAAAAAAAGTACTAGCTCAACCGGAATACGTATGGTATGTAATAAAGTAAGCGTTTTAAGATTTAAAGTTTCAATAAACTTTTTGCCTCGTGATGAAAGTAATATGTAAAACAAAAGAACAAAGGATGGCGCTATTACTACTGGAATTTTTAGAGGGTTTACCGGATGTGTGTTATAAAAACCAAAGTAGGAAAGGAGCCCTTGCGCTAACATATAAATCATAATTACAGTTAATGCTTTTTTATTTTTATGCGATGCTAAATAAAAAAGGAGTGCTGTGGTTATTGTAATTATTACAAAAGCAAAGGCAGTTAAAGTTGTTGTTTCCATATTTTTAGGTGTTTAGTTTATTAAGTAAGTGGTTAATTGCTTCTACTCCATTTTGTTTTATAATTTCTCGTGCTTCGCTCATAGCATTATCCCATTTTGGAATTGCTTTTTCTACTAGTCGTTTGCCTTTAGTAGTAACATAAATTTTTCGGTCTATTTTTTTTAATAGAAAACCTCCATCAATCAAACGTTTTAAATTTCTAGTGACTGTAGATTTCTCCAGGATTAATATTTCGCCAATTTGATGTTGTTCTATCACTTCTTTTTTACTTATTAAAAACATCATACCCAATTGACTTAATGTTATATCTATACCTTCTAAGTGTTTTCTAAAAATCTTATTCATCAGTCTGTTGATTTTCATTGTCATAGAAACAATACAGTTTTTAGGATTACAACTTTCTAGTAATGGAAATGCTTCTTTTGGCATAGAGCAAAGTTAACACCTATAGTTGTATATACAACTATAGTTAGATTATTTAGAATTGGTAGTCAAAATACCTATTTAAAATAAAAAACCACCCGCCAATGCGAGTGGTTTTTCAATAGTTATAATTGTATATTTTATGCCAAAGCAGGTATACGTAATACTTGACCCGGATAAATTTCATCAGCATCTTTTATCATTGGCTGATTTGCTTCTACTATAGAGTGGTATTTATTACCATCATTGTAAAATTTAGTTGCTATTGCCCAAAGGGTATCACCTTTCTCTACTGTATGCAATTGACTATCACCTACCTCGGCGTCTCCACCAATTGTCATTTGGTTATCAACTTCCGCTACTCCAGCAATATTACCAGCTATTAAACTTGCTTTTTCAAAATCTGCTTTTGTTGCAGCATCTCCATTCATTACAATTTTAATTCCAGGGTGAAACTGCATATCAAAATTGTCAACGTTTAATCCGTGAGAGTTTACAAAATTTGTAAGTGCATCTTTTTGATTGGTTACAACTTGTTCGTCAGTAATGTTTGGATTCTCAACAGCTTGCTCTTCTTTTGAGCCAAATATTTTTTTTCCTGCGTCTTTTATAAATGAAAAAAGTCCCATAATGTTTATTTAATTTTTTTAATGAGTTACAATGATATAAAAAAAATTTTTCTTTTTGGTTAAATCGTTGTTTTACAAGCTTTACAACGTCATTTTTTCCTTGAATTTGCTTGCCTGTCTTCTGGAGACTTCTATCTCCTCTCCGCACGTAAGTATAACTTTAAGCCCACCATTAAAATGAGGATGTATACTAGCTATGCTATTTATATTAATAATTTGCCGGCGGTTGGCTCTAAAAAATAGAGTATCATCTAGCCTTTCCTCAAGTGCGTTTAGCGACTTCAATATTAAGGGACGGTATTTATCAAAAACTACCTTGCTATAGTTTCCTGCATTTTCAAAAATACGCACATCGCCAATTTTTACAAACCAACATCGTTCGCCGTCTTTTACAAATACTTTATCCCTAGCGCCCAATTTTTTGTCTATTTCTTTTTCTTCTTTGGTAGCACTTAAGGCAAGTTCTAATTTCTCTATTGCTTCTTTTAGCCGATCCTCTTCTATAGGTTTTAGTAAATAGTCTAGTGCGTTTACTTCAAATGCTTTTATGGCATACTCATCATGCGCAGTACAAAATATAACTTTGGGCATATGGTCCAAAACCTCTAATAAATCAAAACCTGTTTTATTAGCAGGCATATTGATGTCTAAAAAAATTAGATCAGGTTTTTGTTCATCAATTTTTGTAATGCCTTCAGCAACATTTGAAGCTTCATCAATTATTTCAATTTGTGGGAATGCTTCTAACATGCCACGTAATTCTTTACGGGCTAATCGTTCGTCTTCTACAAGTATGGTTCTAATTTTCATATGGTTTTATTTTATTGGGGATGTAAATCTCTATAATTACGTGCTCGTCTAGTTCTTTCATTACTATTTCGGGCGAGTTGGGGTAAAGGTGGTTTAATCTTTTTTGAGAGGAGCTCATTCCAAAACCTGTGCCTTTCATTTTATTTTCTTCGTTAATATGGCCTTCATTTTTTATTGAAATTTTTATAAAATCTCCCTCAACTTCTGAGCGCATCCAAATTGTGCCACCTTTCTCTAATATACTAATACCATGCTTTACAGCATTTTCTACCATGTTTTGAATAAGCATGGGCGGTACAAGCATTGCTCTTGTTTTAGGTTCAATATGAAAGTTATATTGCAGTCGTTCTTCAAATCTTATTTTTTCTAGGTGAAGGTAATTCTCGACGAGTTTTAATTCTTCATCTAGAGATATACTGTTATCCTTTGTACTTATAGAAGTACGTAAAATTTTTGAAAGCTTGGTTACTGCTACGCGAGCGGCATCGGGGTCTTCTTTTACTAAAGCACGTATGCTGTTTAATGAGTTGAATATAAAATGCGGTTGCAAGTTGGAGCGCATACTTTTTAACTCTAACTCTTGCATATCATTTTGCATTTGAAGTTGACTTATTATTCTCGAACGATTACTTTCAATATATGACCAGGTAAAATAAATTAAAGACCATCCTAAAAGTATTAGATAAGCCGCCATAAACGGACGGGCAATATGGCGTAAGGATGTAATATTTTCTTGCTCAGAAAAAAATATATTTAAAAGTAAATACTGCCATGCGCAAAAGAGAAAAGCCAAGCCAATATTGGTAGCTAAAACTCGGGTAACTAATTGAGTAGTATCTAAGTCAAGCCATCGCTTGTGAATTAATAATTTTCTGAAAAAGTGAGTGAGTACGATACCGCCTGTTACAAGTAGAACATTTACAGTAATAGTAATAATATGAGAATCGCGTGGCTCAAAAAACGATATATATATATTTAGCAGGGCGAATAAGCTCCAACCAACGATTTGCAGTAGCCAATATTTACTGTTAGGTCTCACGAATATCAAAAATAAGAGAAGCCAAGCTTATATCTCAATAGAATTGTATAAACGGCATGAATACTTGATAGACGATTTAACGTGCTTTTAAGTGTACGAACTACTATATTTGCGCCTTAATTATGAGTATGCTTAAAAGAGCGATTTTTACAGTATTGTGTTTTGTAAGTTTAGGGGCAACAGCTCAAAATGTTTCAGACGCAGCCTATAGCAAGCCTTCAAAGGATTATTTTATGTTTCAAGTGGGCTATGATGGCTGGAGTGGAGCTCCGGATAGTATTGGCCTTGGTGGCATTAGTAGAAGTATGAATGCTTATCTATGCTATGATTTTCCTATAAAAACCTCACATTTTAGCTTTGCGGCTGGAGCGGGTGTAGCTAGTAGCAATATGTCTTTTAAAGATAAAGAAATTATAATAGGCGATTCGATTACTCAAATACAATTTGTAGATGATGATGGTGAATTTAAGCGTTATAAGTACAGTTTAACTTATTTAGAAGCTCCTTTGGAGTTACGTTATTTTTCTAATAAGCAAAATAGGAATAAAGGTTTTAAGGCGGCTATTGGAATGAAAGTGGGTGCTTTGATAAATGCACATACTAAAAGTGTAAGAGAGTTTAATAACAAACCAATACGTGAGAAAGTAAGTACACGCCGTTTTATAGAAACGTATCGTGTAAGCGGCACGCTACGTGCAGGCTATGGTAATTTCTCAGTGTATGGCCAGTATGGTTTAAACACTTTGTTCCGTGCCGGTAATGGACCACAGGGGGTTACTCCTTTTTCCGTAGGAATATGTATTAGCGGATTATAAAAACAATTTTTATTTAGAAAAGGGATTGCATCTTGCAATCCCTTTTTGTATCTGTTTATTTTATCCTTTTTAATTTTAGTACGGATATTACAACGCTTGCATTCAATAGTAAAAATAAAATTACTGCCCAAGGGTTTTCTCCAAATGGGTTTGCGCTTCCTTTCTTATATTTTTTACGCTCAATCTTATCTTCCCAATCGCTTATATAATTATTATAGTTGTAGCTATCCCAACCGGTGTAGTACTCTAAATTATCAAGTTCTTTTTCTCTTCTGTCTATTAAGGTGTGTACATAATTTTGACCTTGGCTACAACTTACATCTCCTTGGTAAGGATGACGTAATACATAGCGTGCCTGAAAATTTGTTTTATTAGGTGTAGTTTGAAATACTAAATCTTGCGAAAACTTTCTTCTGTTATAACGTACATGTAGTCTTGTAAAGTGAACGTTCTCGTTTTGGCTTCCTTCTACCCACCAGGCACCAGCACGTTGCATATCGCTAAAGTTTGGAGCGGGGCTTACGCACGGATCGCACTTTACAAAATTGCGTGGGCTTATATCCCAGCTATATTCAAGATAAACGGCTTTGCCACGGTTTCGTTCCCAACGTTTTTTAAATAAATCAGAATAGAAATTTCCAAAGTCATTCTTAATAAAAGTTGGCATGTCCATTCCTGTTGGCATTTTTATTGTACGATAGTTTGTGCATTCTACCCGGCCTTTTTTGGTAAGGGTATAGATTATTAAATCTTGATTTCCTTTTCCATTGGCCATGCCTAATCTTATAGGCAGCATAAACTTAGGAGAGTTCATGGTGATTTGTAAAGGGCGTAAATTGGTGTATCCGTTTTGTTCTTGTTTTTTTAAGTTGACTTTTGCCACAAAAAATTTCATGTCACTTTTTATGTAAGGGTCTAATACTTCTTCGGCGTTTCTGGGAATTTTATAGCCATTTTGAGTAAGCCATTTTTTTAGTCCGTTACTCTGTGTTGCATTTAGTATGAGTATGTCATATTCTCCCACATTGTATTTAGCTTGTATCGTTACGCCTAAGTCAGCATCTGACTCTTCCTTAGTAGCCTCCATTTCTACTACCATATCAGCACGGCCGCCAGCAATACTCATTTTTCTTTTAGCCGTTGATGGATAAATGTTGCAGGGAGCAGGATCATGATACTCCACTAAGCGTGGTGCGGAGTATGCATCTAGTTTATCAAAAATGTTTCTATCCACAACTCGTATGTTTTTTTCTTGTAAAACTTGAGGTACGGGTACAACCAGAGCAAAGTCTTTTACATTTCCTTGGAAATCATTGCTCATAGTTATAACTGTTTTGTTTCCATCGCGCGCTATGATTACCTGTGAGGCTTTATTAAAAATTTTGGCATCGGCCTTAGCTACATAAAAGCCACAAAATGCAAATGAATCTGTTACAAAGAATAATGAAAGCAGTATGATTGGGATTATTATTTTTATCTTGTTCATGATTTATATTTTAATTATTTGTTTTTAGTGTGATGTTTTGCGTTGTGTTTTTCCATAAAAATATTTTGGCAGGAAATAAATATGTCAATAAGGGCGTAGTAAATGCGAGGTAGAAAAGTGCCCAAAATGGAGCTGAGGGAACGTAATAAAATTCCTTGATTATAAAGGCCAAGATAGCAATACCTAATGCCCAAAACTTACGCATGGTTTTATGGGCAGGTGTAGAAACAGGATCCGTAATCATAAAAAATGTAAAAAGTAGGAAACCACCATTCGTAAAACCTTGAATTAAGTGATCCAATGGCCATTGTAAATAAAGAACTTGATAGGAGAATTCTAAAATTAGAAAACTCATTAAGAAAACAATTGACAAGTCCAAACGATTTACTTTATAAGTAACTATAAAACCTAGGCAGCCTATAATAAAAAATAAAATAGCAAGATTGCCCCATTGGCCAGGAGATATCCATACTTGATCGGTCAGTAGTATAGTGGCTATAATACCAAAGTTTGCTGGGTTAATATAGTGCTTGCCTTCGTAACGAAGAATGAATTTGCCACCTATGGCAATAAAAGCTATGAGAAGATACCAATACCAATGACTTGCTTGTACAAGTATACAAAGTCCAAGAGATGTAATCATAGCGCTTTTAAGCGAGCTTAACTTTAAGTCAAAAATTATGCGTGCCGCATATTGTAATGATAAACATGATCCAATTAGGAGAGAGTATTTGAGTAAGTCTGTATCCCAACCAAGCGTAAAAATCCCTAAGAAAAGAAAGGATGATAAAAAAAGAATTTGATAATCTCTTGCATCAATATTGATTGTACTGTTTTGGTGTAATACATATCGGCTCATACATATAAGATGCGTCCGTAGCGTAAAATCCATAAAACAGTTTCAAAGTAAAAAAAGTGCGTCCCGATATACGGGACGCACTTTACTCAAAATTCATAAAACGAAATATGAATAGATCTTAATGATTAGCTATAAAAGCTAATTGAAATAATTTATCGTTCTCAAGGCCAGCGTGTTTACGCGCTTCGAGCTCATTAATATTTAGTGTAAGTAAACCTTTATAGTATCTATACATTTTTGCAATGCGTAATAACTCGCTTTTGAGCATTTTGTTTTGCTCTAGTTTTCCCATTTCAAAATCTCTAATATTCTTTTTAAGGTTTTTTGCTTGTTGCAAAAATGAAAGAGGATTTAAATCATCGACTACATATGTATTTTCATCTTCCTCAGTTAGTAAACTCACATTTAGCTTCACGGTAGTAAACACTACATTTTTATCATGTAAATCTATTACGTATAAGTTTTTATCATTACTATCAAGTTTATCGCTAATCTCTAATTGTAAATCCTCGCCAACGCTACCCGTAAAACGAAGCATATCATTAAACTGCACAAAAGAAAGTAATAAATCCATTTCTTGTATTTGATTATTGTTTCTCACACGTGCTTTTAAGCTTACCAAATCACTATCGTCAAAAATGATTTGCGTGATTTGCAATGCTTGTATTTCTTCTTTCTTTGGAATAAATGTTCTAGTCATAATGCTCTTTTTTTAATCTGAATACAAAGGTTTGAATTCGGTACGTAATATGTTTACGTAGTAAATAAATTTCTTTATATTCGCTTTTACTTCATAGGGTGATTTTTATACTTCTATATAATAGACGTAGTAAGTACCTATTTCGTTAAAGCATTAAGTATAATTTGACAATTCACAGACATTTAAATACGCAACACACATGAAAAACAAGAATGCATACGCCCGATACCGGATTATAGACCTGCGATTAACAAATAAGTCACTTCCGGCGCCTAGCTTGGACGATTTAGTAGAATATGTTAGTGAAAAATTAGATATGTCTATTTCGGTATCTAGTATACAAAAAGACATTTATGCTATGCGGTATGACTCAAATTTAGGTTTTGATGCACCCATAGAGTTTGATCGTTATGCAAGAGGTTATGTTTACACTGAGGATGGTTATTCAATTACTCAAATGCCAGTATCAGCTGATGATTTAAAAGGTTTAGAATTTGCCATTACCATCTTGGAACAGTTTAAGGATATACCAGCCATTAAAGTTTTTGAAGATGCCATAACCAAAATTGCCGCTAGCGTAAAGCAAAATATAAATAATGAAGAGCTAGGTAAAGAAGTATTTATTTTAGATCGACCAAATAGTTATAAGGGCATAGAATTTATGCCTCTCCTAGTAGAATCAATCCGAGAACGAAGAGAGGTTGTTTTGAAATATCAACCCTTTGGTAAAGATGAAAAACGTCATACAATACACCCATATTTTATAAGGGAGTATAAAGCGCGTTTGTATTTGATTGCCAAAGATATTCACCCAACAAAGGCACCTAAGACGCTTACGTTTTCTTTTGATAGAATGAATGACGTAATTAAAATGAATAAAACATTTGATGAAGCCAGTATAAATAACAAGGCATACTTTGATGCTACCATTGGGATTTCAAAGACGGATGATAAGCCACAAAAAATAGTTTTGCAATTTGCGCCGCATCAAAGTAACTATCTTTTATCGCAGCCATTACATCATTCGCAAGAAGTAGTAGCTCAAAATAAAAATGAGTTTACAATATCAGTAGAGGTAGTAATTAATTATGAGTTGACTGAAAGAATAAAAGGGTATGGTTCGCAAGTAAAAGTATTACAACCAAAAAGCTTAGCTAAAGAATTAAGGGAAGATGCGCAAGCGCTTCTTAAACTTTATAAATAACTTTTTAGTTGTCTCGTTTTTCAAAGGTTTCATTTCCCTTAGCTTCAATACGTCTTACAATCAAATAGATTAAGATCCCTACAACTGCTAAAAATAGAACGCCTTCAACTGCTACAATTCCCGCTACGATACTATTCATTTTATGCAAGTTTTACGGCTGTACCATAAGCCAATATTTCAGAACAACCTTGCATAACCATTGATGTAGTAAGGCGTACATTGATTACAGCATCGGCCCCCATACTTTGTGCGTCTTGTACCATACGCTGCATAGCTTGCTCACGACTATCGGCTTGTAACTTAGTGTACTCGCTTATTTCGCCACCCACAATATTTTTAAGGCCGGCAAAAATATCGCGTCCAATATTACGCGCTCTTACCGTGCTGCCTCTTGCTACACCAAGTATTTCAGCGGTTGTTTTATTAGGGATGGTTTCTGTGGTTGTTATAATCATGTTCATTTGTTTTGAGTAAAGATAGATGTGCTTTTGTGTATAATGAATGCTATAATTACGAATGGTTTTAGAAGTGGGATGAGTGGTGTATCTAAATGTATTTCTAAGTATCTCTTACCAGATTCGAACTGGTACTCTACGCTTTGGGCATGGCAGATTGGCTATAAATGCGCTTCCTACTTTTTGTTTGGAGTTTCGGAGCTTCCGCAAATTCTATGAAGATACAAAGCTTGCTGTCCGTTAAAATTTCTATGACTATTTTCACTAGATAATTTGAAGTAATAACTTGAAAAAATAAACCATACTTTTTATGAAACATCTTTTACTAACCGTTTTACTACTTCGCTCCTTTTGGCTTATTCAGGCACAGGATGTTATCATTAAAAACGTAAACATCATTTCAATGACTACGGATCAGAAAGTCAAAAGAAAAAGTGTGCTTATCAAAAGCGGGAAGATTGAAAAAATTGGGTCCTTAAGAAGCATTAAAAGATCTGCTGCTAAAATTATAGATGCTGAAGGTCAGTATTTAATGCCAGGTTTAGCAGATATGCATGTGCATTTGCCAGGCAATGAGAATGAAGAAATAAATCACTTATTAGAAAGTAGCGTAGCGGCAGGGGTAACCCATATTAGGGTAATGAATAATAAATATTCTCAGGTAGCGCTCAAAAATGACTTAGCCAATGATAAGAGTCGTATTGCCCCCATAATGCATTACAGTCATTTAATTAAAAGAAGTTTGAAGAAGGCAAGTGCAATGCAAATGGACAGTATTTTGACTTCAGTTAAAAAACAGGGTCTAGATTTTATAAAATTGTACAGTATAGCAAGTGAAGATTTATATGATAAATTAATGGCTTCTGCTAAGAAACAGGGCATGATTGTATGCGGTCATTACCCGCGCTATGTAAAAGATAAAAGATGGAATTTTGTAGAAATAGAGAAAGTCTTACAAAGCGAACTACGCAGCATTGAACATTTAGGTGGTTATACTTCTATAAAAAATGAAAGTCGATTGATAAATGCCATTGAGCTGACTAAAGAAAAAGGAGTTTACAATTGCCCCACATTGGATTGGGCTATCATGAAATATCATGTGCAATACCCTAATGAGGTAAAAAATAGGTTGACCAATAAATCCTTATCAAAAAAGATTACGGGGGATTGGCCCGAGGCGTATACAAGACAAATAGATGAAGCGGGCGGGGAGCAACATGCATTAGAAGTTCGTCAAAATCGGTTGCCTGTATATGAAAAAAAAGTAAAGGTGCTAAAACTTCTTTATGAGTATGAATGTCCCTTACTCGTAGGTAGCGATGCTGATGGTCCTTACCAAGCTGTAGGTTATAATATCTGGGAAGAAATGAAAGACTGGAGCAATGTAGGTATAGATAATTATACGATTCTAAAATCTGCTACGCGCAATGCCGCTGCGTTTTTTAAAGAAGAAGCGAATTGGGGAACTGTAGAAGAAGGAAAATTTGCAGATTTAATTCTACTTGATAAAAATCCATTGGAAAACATAGATAACATTAGCACAATACGTACAACTATTATACGTGGACGCCTTATTAACCCAAAGGAACTACTTAGGTAAATTATTTGCCATTTATTAGGGTGCTATGTCCAGCTGAAAAAAGCAATTAGGATATTCAGGATAAAATACTTTATCTATTTGCTCCAGCTAAATTGACTTTAGGAAAGCAGAATGGTAAGATTAATTAATCTACTTTTTTATAAGTAAGAAGCACCTCATTCTGCTCATTAAGTAATTGCAGAATCATGTCTTTTCTTGTGTATTTTTTTACGTTGTGTAATACATTACCAACTTGATTACTCATTTCATCGCAGTACATTTCAGTAGCCATTATTTCGCTAAAATGAAGTTCGCCCTTGGAAGCATTATGATGACTTATCTTTCCGCCGAATTGATTACAGCCATCAATTCCCATTATTGCCATTTTAGTAAGATTAATTTCAAGGGTTGCTTGTCGATCCAACTTATCTTTTACACTCTCACCTTTACAAGATTCTAAAACATAAATATCATGAATGGATACTGGAGGAGTCATGCGTGATGATTTTATTGTATTACAAGAAACAAAAAGAAGTAAAATTGCTAGCCATTTCATATTTTAAAAGTAAGATGATTTTATTGCATTCTTGTGATACTTCTTGCAATTATCCGCGTCTGCGCTCAAGGAGTATCATCATCATTAAGCCCAAAACTATTCGATCATCATCGTCTTCATCTATTTGACCGAGTAAGCTCACCTCAAATTCTTTTCCAAAAAATGACGGTTGCTTTTTTAATTGAACAATAGGCTGATCCTTTAAATCAGCTAAAATATAAGTGGGGTTAAACAAATAGCCTGTAAACATTCCAAGTATCGGAATTTCCCCTAAAATAGAATCCCAAACTTTAACCCAAGCATTTTTTTCTGTAATAGTGTATTGCTGATTGCCATGTTGATCAATGATTTCATATGATGCTTTCCAAATACTACGCCAGCCTTTTCTTGCAATTTTTCCAAGTTCCGTATTGTTGGCATCAAAAAACGCATAGGCTGCTGAGAAGTCTAACCAACGATCGGCCTTTATCCTATAATTTACTTTCGTTTTAGATTCGTCATTGAATAGCTCAATATCCTCTTTTAACTTAAACATCTTTTGACGTACATAGGCAATTGTTTTACCTGAGAAGTCAGTAGCCGTAAAGTCATTAGCCATTGAAGAAACTTTAAATGTAAATTGAACTGGGAATTGGATGTGTTGCATAAAATGGGTTGTTTTGAGAAAGAAAGATATTCATTAAATACTATAAAGCTCCTATATTCAGAATCGAACTTTTAAATGCGCTACCTTATAAATTTGTATGCATGTAAGTATAAGAATACTTTTACGTTTAATAAATATGCAATTCAAATACAAATTAGAAGATCGTAGTACATATAGTTATACTGCTTACCGTGAAATGCTTGATAAGCTAATGGCTGATGGTAAGACAACAGGTGAAGATCAATCTGAAGCTATGATTGACTATACTAAAATGAATATAGTGCGCATGAATCGTTGGGACAGAACCACTAAGCTTACCGATGACTTAAAGGATTTATTGCAAAATACTTCTAAACAAAAATGGCTTGTACTCAATGAAGGTTGGTGCGGAGATGCTGCTCAAAATTTGCCGGTATTAAACAAAATGGCAGAACTAAATGAGAATATCCAATTAGAAGTAATCCTGCGGGATGAAAACTTGGACATCATTGATGAATACCTAACCAATGGAGGACGATCGATTCCTAAACTTATTGCAATAGATGAGAACAACGAAGTGCTTTTTTCTTGGGGGCCTCGTCCAAAAAAAATGCAAGACAAAGTAGTAGAACTAAAAAAAGCTGGATTGCCTTATGCCGAAGAGGTGCATAAGTTGTACGCTAAGGATAGAGCAGCAAGTATACAAGCGGAGTTTATGACCTTGCTCAATAAGCAGACTGCTTAAAAATCTTTCGTCGTATAGCGAAACTGATTTACTTTCTGCTAAGTATAAAATAAAATAAAATCAGAGAAAGAATTCTTTTAAATTATGATACTGCCTTTTTTAAGGCCATAATATATCCAAGGTGTAAAGATTCATGGAAAGTTAAAAACTGTATGGCTGTATCTACAGTATCAATTTCAATACCCGTAGTTTTATGTTGCCAAGCGTTGTAGTCTTTAAATTTTTCTGCTTTAAAGTCTTCAACCATAAATTTTGTTTGCTCCTTAAAAAGGTCTTGCAAGGTTTTAAATTCATCGGCCGATATTTTTTGTTCGGGCTTGGTGCCTGCTTTATAAAGTTGAAAATATTTTTCTTCTATAGTTACATCAAGGCCCGTACGACGATATAATACACCCTGCTGACTAACCAGCACATTGCCAAAATTCCAAACTATATTATTATTAAAACCTTGGGGTATTTCGTTTAGCTTCTCAATACTCAAGTCGCTGATGGTACTTAAAATGGTCTCTCTTATTTTTACTAATACTGCTACCTTGTTCATAATATGTAATCTTTAATTGTAGACGAAAATTAAATATACAAATGCAATGTGTAATTAATTTATCCTCAATTGAAATCATGGTATTACATGAGATATAGTAAATTCGATTTATGAAACTGACCCTTTCATTTGAAGAACGTGATTATGTCCAATCTTATTTATATGATTGGTCTTATTCGCCCCTACGCAAAAAACAGCGCATTAGAATTGTTGGGTATGCCTTGTTTTCAATTATCGTTTTTACACTTTTAATCGGCTCTAAAGACGTTGTAGCGGGGGCAGTATCTTTTATTATGTTAGGTACCTATCTTATTTGGTATTTAAAGACGGGGATTAAAAAAAGTAATACAGAACATTATCAAAAGTATGTAACGGAAAAATTGAGTTCGGTTTTTGGCAAGGATACGCATATCGAAATACATGATGATTATATTTTTAATTATGATGACACTGGTGAAGCCAAATTGTATACTACGAATATTGAAGAACTCATTGAGACTCGAGAATATTTTTATATTAGATTAAAGACTTCCAATAAAATAATAATTCCTAAAAGGCAAGTATCAAACCACGAACAATTTTTGGATAAAATGAACGAAATAGGATTTTGCCCAAGAAAAGATTTAGAGTGGGAATGGTAGAATTAAATTCGATTAATAAAACTTGACCTTTTGTATTTATTAGTCTTTTACAACTTTTACAGATTGACTTCCTCCTTGAATATGAGTTACTAATAGATAAGCTCCACTCGCTAAGTTTGAAATATCTACGCTTGTTTTGCTAGAAAGTATTCTAGATGTCATGAGCTTTTTACCTACCATAGAATATAATTCAACTTTATCGTTGATCGTGAAGTTTGTTTCGGAGCTTGTTATGATAACTTCATTAGTAGCTGGATTAGGGTAAACCGAAATTTTATTGGCAAGGCTTATATTAGTTGCACTCGTTGGCTCATAGGCACTATAACATCTATTAATATAAGCTGTACTCATTTCACTACTCACCGTTAAAGTTGCATTTGAATCTTTACATATGCATCTACCATCATTAAAATTATAAGTCATGTAGGCCGCATCCGTTTCAAAAGCTTTAAAGGTGCATTGCTCAAAAGTCAATGAATCACTAGTAAGCATCTGATTGGCATGACTCCAATTAGAGAATAAGGTATTGCCACCACTCCAATGATTAAAACCGGCTTGCTGATCAAAGTCACAGGGCTTTAGGAACAATAGATACAAAGTACCTGTGCCGCCTGCTCCGCCACCATAGTTTACCGCAATAGTTCCGTCGCCTCGTAAGTCTCCAACAAAAGAAATAGAACGAGAAAAACGCTCCAAAGGATCTAACACCAAACCAAAACCACCATCTGTATTATTTATTCTGGTATAGGTCTTAACGGTTTTATCAGCATTGAGATATAATATATAACCCCAACCTTCGCTTTGTTGATTGGCTCCTGTCATTAAATCAGGAATGCCATCACCATTTAAGTCTCCTACTTTACAAAGGGCATGACCGAAGTGCGCGCCGTTCGTTCCGTTGGTATTTCCACCTAGGGTAAGCGTATCATGAAAACCATTTATACCTTCCGTTATTTTCAGTTTAGAAACTACATTATAATTTGTATTGCTTAAGGACAAAATCCAAATAGCGCCTTTGCCTCCATCAGATTTAAAAGCACCAACAGCTAATTCTTTGGTGCCATCATTATCTATATCGCCGAGCATGGCTACTTCTCGGCCTCCAAAATTATCATCATTTTGCAGCCCCGTACCAAAACCTCCTTGGGTAGAACTTATGGTAACGGTGTTCGCATTCATAAGTTGCGAATTATTGTTAAAGAACAATATTTGAATTGCTCCTCTTCTTGTACCACCGGCATTTGAAGTTGGCTGACATGCTACTAAATCTATTCTACCATCATTATTTAAATCACCAATGGCAGATAAGCCTTGTGAATTAATGCCATTATTTCTTACGAGGCTTTTTACCTTCCCCGTCGCATCTAAATGAATAATATAGATTCTACCACTTGCGGTGGCTGCAATATCCGGAATATTATCTCCATCATAATCTCCTATACCGGCTACACCATAACCAAAAAAATCACCTGCAGCCAATGTGTCGGTAAAGTTTCCTGCTAAGGCAGAAATTTTTTGACTGCTTTGTACTGTGCCAATACTATTCATAAAAAGTATATACACAGCACCTGCATCAGTTGCTCCGTCGTCATCCGAACGCGCACCGATTACTAAGTCTATTACCCCATCTCCATTAATATCTCCTGCTTGATCATGATCTCTGCTAAAACGGTCGCCGGGATCTAATGGCTCCGAAAGTCCTCCCTGACCATTTTCAATTTTTACAAAACCATCAGGTCCCCATTGCTCAGTAATTTGTGCCTGAAGTGCACTGGAAAAAGTAAAAACCATAAGGAGTACAATAAAGTTTCTTTTCATTGCTGTAAAGATAGTTGTGTCTTCGTCGACTTTATGAAGAATTTCCTTTTTCTCAGTAGAAGTCTAAATTGTAGGTCTCGCAAATAAAAAATGTCGAGTCTTATGCCAGAGACTCGACGTTATTGTCTATTATAAAGTATGCTTTAAAGAGCTCCAGCTATATGAATTTCATCCCAACTTAAATTTTTAAGCTCAAAGGTATTAGAAGTTGTTTGTTCTATATCTGCCTCTAACTTCAGAATCCAAGAATCGCTTTGCCCTGGGTGCTTACAAGAGGTATAGTTCTGACGGTCTCCATATTCCAATTGTAAGTCAATAGACTTGGTCTCCCCTTGATTTATATTATCTGTAGATAAGATAAGTCCGATAGAATCTTTGTTACCGAAGACAGACTTTGCCGTCAACTCATTATCGTCGTTTTCTTGTATCGTGAACTCCTCATAATAATTCGCTGGTAGAGCATCTAAGCTTTGTACAAGCAAGACAACTTCCATGTCTCCGTCTGTATTAAGTGTTACATTTTGAAAGCTTACTGCGTCAAAAGTATCTCCAAGTTTTTTACAGGTGTCACGGCATGAGGTAAACGCAAGCGTTATAAGTAGTACAATTCCTAATTTTAATATTTTCATACCAACTATAACGAGTTGCGAAGGAGCATTGTTAGTTGGATGGTCAAAAGAAATGTTAAATTGAAATTTCTTCTAACAAGCATAAGCTAAGGGATTTTTTGTTGCCCCTACAACACTGAAGTTGGCAAACTGCTAGAACACCGACAAAGGCAAATCATGTTAATCTCCGCAGATGTCTCAGTTGAGCATGCCTATCGGCAGACAGGCTTAGCGAAACTTGACTCTACGGCTTGTGTGTTGTGTTGCCTCCGTGTCTTCAATGCTTCGCAAAGGGAGACACGGAGGGGAAGAATTTAAAATCAATCTTATTTTAGGACGGGTCAAACCTTAGAACACTCGGTGGGGACGAAAGGCGAGTGACCAACAGTTTTTATCACTTTGTTTGTTGGTGAAAACACCAATAAAGGCGAAAGAATTATTTATTTTTGAACAAATGTAGCAACTTGAAGTTCTTCAGGTTACCTAAGAACCATTTGAGTTTCTTTCTAAAATAATCAAGAATGAAGAAATTTTTCATACTCATCATAGTACTAACAACGCTATCTGTTAGTAGCTGTACGAAAATGGCAAGCGAAAAAGGTCAAATCAAAGTTGAACTTGGAACTAAGAAATACAAGTTTGATAAAACTAGTGCGGAATCATATTCAGATGGTTTTATATTAAATGCTGCCAACGGATCAGATTGTATTATTGAATTGTATTTCGATGATGATGGTACTAATGGAGATGTAGAAGATTTCATCATATTAGTTAATGGAGTGTCATGGGAAGCTACTTACAACCCGAACAATCCTTACAAAGATGAATTTACTAACATAGGCAACCGAATCAATGGAATAAGTGAAGGGACTGCTATAGATCAGGATACTCAAACGGAACGAACAATCACCATCGAAGTTATAGATTTCTCAACACAATAATGCTATCCCAGAACAAGAACTATAATTCTTCTAGGTGTAGTTTGCAACTATACCTCAATATCTTTTTAAATAAGAAGGCGTAGATACATTCTACGCCTAGTTTCTTATCAGGGAATATTCAAACTTCTATTCCGTGTATGGCTAGCTAGCCATATTTCATTCGTGCTTTGGTCGGTGTCCTCGCCGACCAATAAATTACCTACTCAAATACATCGAGCGATCTTTATACAATTTACGGAAGTATAGATCTATCAAACGAAACCCTCCATGTTTATAGTACTCGAGTGCCATAAACATGGAGGGTTTTTTCGCGAGAACATGGAGAGCACTTATCTTTAATAAATGTCGAAATACAATGATGACTTTAAACCTGGTACCTTCTATCATATTTTTGATAGAGCAGTGGGCGATGAAGATTTATTTCGAAGTACAGAAAATTATAACTTCTTTCTAAAGAAAATAAAAAAATACTGGGAACCCTATTTTACAATTTACGCCTACTGTTTACTGCCTAATCATTTTCATTTTGTTGTTCGTTCTAATTCACTAAATAAGACAAACGAAATTTTAGAACAGTTTCAGATTAAGAAAGAACTTACGCCCGAAACTTTTCATAAGAACTCTTTGCAATCATGTGGCAGTCTGCTTAACTCTTATGTAAAATCTTACAATAAATATTATAAACGAAAAGGTGGATTGTTTATAAGAGCTATTAAACGTGTGGAATTAAAGAAGAGTTCTGATGTAACTTCCGCTATATTTTATGTTCATAAAAATCCTATACATCACGGTTTTGTTCATGAGTTATCTGAATGGGATTTAAGTTCATACAATTCTATCAAACATAATCGACAAGATGATTTCGTAAATGCTCCTCAGGTGTTAGAATTATTTGGAGGGATGGATGGATTTGATGAAGTTCATAATCAGTTTAAATATAAAAGTTAGACGATAAAAAAACCTTCCATGTTTATAGTCCACGAGGGCAATAAACATGGAAGGTTTCGAGCATTTCGACAAACATAGAAGGTTTCTGCTAACTCAAATACATAGACCGCTCCTTATACAATTTCCTAAAGTAAGGATCCGTCAAATCTTTAATAAAGCGAATGGCCTCACCCGTACTTTTCATTTCAGGACCGAGTTGCTTATCTACATTCGGGAATTTATTAAACGAGAATACCGGTTCTTTAATCGCAAAACCGTCCAGCTTTTTCTCAAAAGTGTAGTCTTTTAATTTCGCTTCTCCTAGCATCACTTTAGTAGCCACATTCAAGTAGGGTATGCCGTATGCTTTTGCAATAAAGGGTGTAGTACGTGAAGCACGAGGGTTGGCTTCAATTACATATACATTGCCATCTTTAATCGCAAACTGAATATTGATGAGTCCTTTAATATTTAAAGCCTCTGCAATTTTTTTGGCGTAATGCTCCATAGTAGTTACCACTAAAGGCGTGAGATTAAAAGCAGGTAGTACTGCATTGGAATCACCCGAGTGAATACCCGCTGGCTCAATATGTTCCATCACACCCATGATATGAATATCATCTCCATCATAAATGGCATCAACCTCCGCTTCTTGACAACGATCTAAGAAGTGATCAATCAAAATAACATTATCCGGTATGTGTTTTAATAAACTCACCACCGCGGATTCTAGTTCTTCATCATTAAGTACAATACGCATGCGCTGTCCGCCCAATACATAAGAAGGACGCACGAGTACAGGATAACCCACTTCGTTCGCCACCTTCACGGCTTCGTCTACATCGCGTGCGGTGCCATATTCAGGATATGGAATTTCTAATCTTTTTAATTCATCAGAAAAACGACCGCGGTCTTCTGCTAAATCTAAATTTTCAAATGAAGTTCCTATAATTTTTATACCACGCTCGGTTAAACGCTTGGCTAGTTTCAATGCCGTTTGTCCGCCGAGTTGTACGATCACACCTTCGGGTTTTTCGTGCTCAATAATTTCCCAGAGGTGCTCCCAGAATACAGGCTCAAAGTAAAGCTTATCTGCCATATCAAAATCTGTACTCACCGTTTCGGGATTACAGTTTATCATAATGGCTTCGTAACCACATTCTTTAATAGCGTGCAAACCGTGCACACAGCAGTAATCAAATTCGATCCCTTGACCAATACGATTGGGTCCAGAACCGAGTACAATAATTTTCTTTTTATCCGTAACGATACTTTCGTTGCTCGTCAACACATTCCCTGCAGAAGGTCTTTCGTAGGTAGAGTAGAAGTAAGGTGTTTCTGATTTAAACTCAGCCGCACAGGTATCCACCATTTTAAATACGCGTTGGATACCCATGGCTTTACGGCGCTCGTAAAATTCATCTTCTTTCTTACGCTGATTCATGATGCGCACCATCTGCTCATCGCTAAATCCATTTTCCTTCGCCGTCCAGATTAAATCTTCAGGTATGGTGTCAAACTTATATTCTGCAATTTGCTTTTCGATCTCACAAATCACTTTGATTTGCTCTAAGAACCACATATCAATACCGTGGCTCGCTTTAGAAATAGAGCGCAAACTAATGCCCGCCATAATGGCATCTTTAATACGAAAGATTCGATCCCATTTTGGTTTTTGTAGATACTCTAAAAGCTCTTCGCTTTTCATGAGGCTTTTACCGTAGTAACCTAAGCCCACTGCATTATTCTCTAAACTTTGACAAGCTTTTTGAATCGCCTCAGTAAACGAACGACCAATGGCCATAACCTCTCCTACCGCTTTCATTTGTAAACCTAAAGTGTCTTTTGCGCCTTTAAATTTATCAAAATTCCAACGTGGTATTTTTACAATGACATAATCCAAAGTCGGCTCAAAGAAAGCCGAGGTAGTTTTTGTAATTTGATTTTTTAGTTCATCCAACTGAAAACCTAAAGCTAATTTCGCTGCAATTTTCGCAATCGGATAACCAGTCGCTTTACTCGCCAGTGCAGAAGAACGACTTACCCGCGGATTAATCTCAATGACTATGATTTCTTCCGTTTCTGGATTTACCGCAAACTGAATATTACATCCACCGGCAAAATTTCCGAGTTTGCGCATCATATCAATGGCGATGTTTCTCATTTCTTGGAAACAAGTATCACTCAAAGTCATAGCAGGTGCTACCGTAATACTATCACCGGTGTGCACCCCCATAGGATCTAAATTTTCTACGGTACAAATAATGCAAACATTATCTGCACTATCCCGCAAAAGCTCTAGCTCATATTCTTTCCAACCCAAAACGGCTTGCTCTACTAATACCTCAGAAATAGGCGAGGCATTTAATCCAGCTTTAAGGGCATCGTCTAGTTTGTCTTTGCTCATTACAAAGCCGCCACCGTAGCCACCCAGTGTGTAAGAAGGACGAATAACTAAAGGAAAACCAATTTCTTGTGCAAATTCTTTTCCTTCTAGGAAGGAGTTAGCCGTTTTGGCCGTAGCTACATTAAAGCCCATTTGCAACATCCACTGACGGAATTTTTCACGGTCCTCCGCCTTGTCAATAGCTGCCATATCCACTCCTATCATACGAATGTTATGCTCTTCCCATATTCCAAGTTCATCCACTTCTTTGGCAAGATTCAAAGCTGTTTGTCCGCCCATGGTAGAGAGAACAGCATCAATATCCTCGTTTTCTTCTAAAATTTGCTTGATGCTTTCTACCTCAAGCGGTAAAAGATAAACCTTATCTGCCATCATGGGGTCGGTCATAATCGTGGCAGGATTACTATTAATCAAGGTCACTTTTACACCTTCTTCTCGCAAGGAGCGCGAAGCCTGGGTACCTGAGTAGTCAAATTCACAAGCCTGACCAATAATAATAGGTCCAGAGCCGATAATCAATACGTGTTTAATGGAGTTGTCTTTAGGCATTTTTTTTTTATCCCGACCACGCTGAGGCGTGGCGAGAGGTTAAAAAATGTCTCCCGTCCTTCGGGATTCGGTGCAAATGTAAGGGAAGGAAGGATTTCTTATTGGGTAAGTTATTGGAAGTAATCCACATAAAAGAACCTATGTAAGCTAAATCCAATTTGAACAAAAAAAACCAGCTATTCATTCGATATTATAGCGAATGAATGAGCTGGGGGCTTTATTCATAGATGTTCAAACAAAATTTACCTTATTTACGAAGTATAATTTATCACTTATGATGTCAAGCTGATTGGTTTACTTTTTTGCAAAAGCAAATTTATTTGTAAGCTTAAGACGCCAAGAGATACTTAGAGGTTAGTAGAAAAATGTCATTTTTTAAAAAAAGTAACAATTTTAACAAATAGCTCCATTTCGCATCAAAAGGAGATTCAGATGTTAGCTATTCGCTCTGAATCGTTCTTCGTGTTCATCAACAAATACTTGAATCTTTTAACTTTTTAACTTATGTAATACTTTTTACAGTTTCATCATAGCTTGTATGAAAAGTATATTCATCCCTTTAAGCTGCTTGTTATTTTATGTAGGTGCAAGCAAAGCCGCTGAGCGAAGTTCAATTATAAATAGCAAACCCGTAAATACCTATGTACAGGCTAAATCAAAAGTGACGAATCTAAAAAAATCCTGTTGTACTATGACTATTAAGAAATCAGGGGAGGCATTTGCAACTTATATTGACAAAGAAATTGTACCCTTCTGGCTAGGCACCCCTTGGGATTATAATGGCATTACACAAACACCCGGAAAAGGAAAAATAGCTTGTGGGTATTTTGTAACTACCGTACTGAGAGATGCAGGAGTAAAAATTAACCGAGTAAAAATGGCACAATGCGCATCTGAGACAATGATTAACTCTTTGACCAAGAAGAAGGTAAATTACTCTGCCAATTCATTTACTGCTTTTATCGAAAAAGTAAAAGCCAAGGGTAAAGGCTTGTCTGTTATTGGTTTAGATAATCATACCGGCTTTTTGTATAATGATGGCAAGGAGTTATGGTTTATTCATTCTTCAGTGGCGGGTACGGGAAAAGTAGTAAAAGAAAAAGCACGCTCAAGTGGCGTGCTTTATTATTCTAAGTATAAAGTGGTGGGTTTTATTAGCCAAGACGCCAATTTTATTAAGCGTTGGTTGTACTAATTGCCTATCATTATTTTTTTAGTTTGCGTTCCTTTTTCATTTTGAATTTGAAGGAAATACAATCCATTAGCCAAGCTAGAAGTTGAAATTTGTTCTTGGCTAGCATTACTATTTGTAATTTCTTTTTCCGTTGTAAAATTTACTCTACCTAATTGGTCAAACAACGTAATTTGATAATTACCTGTTTCTTTGATTTCTAAATTGACCTGTTGGTTTTGCATTACAGGATTAGGATATACATCTACTGCAAAGAGATTTTCTATATCGCTACTTGCAGAAGGAAATTGACTATCCTCATACACTCTTACATAATCAACAAATAAAGTATCTGCTGTAAAATTTGCACTAGGACTTCCTGGCCAATTTCCACCAATTGCCATATTAAGAATTAAGAAAAACGGGTTATGAAATTCATCAGTACTATTGATGTTATTTGTAATGTCCGCCGCATGATATTTAACGCCATCTACAAACCATCGTATTTTATTGGCATCCCATTCAACCGCATAGGTGTGAAATTGACTTACATTATTTATGGTAGTATCACCACCATAGGTAGCATATCCGCCGGCATCCCAGTGTATCGTTCCATGAATTTTTTCATTGGTGTTTACATGCTCCATAATATCTATCTCACCACAATTGGGCCATCCTACCGTACTAAAGTTTGAACCCAACATCCAAAAAGCGGGCCACACGCCTTGGCCTTTTGGTATTTTTATTCGTGCTTCAATTTTTCCATATGTAAAGCTTTGTTTGTTTTGTGTAATCATTCGTGCAGAGGTATAATTTCGACCAGCATAATTTTCAGCTTTTGCTATTATGGCTAATTGTCCATTTATGATTTGTGCGTTTTGCGTACGAGCAGTATAAAACTGTAACTCATTATTGCCCCAACCATTGCTGCCCGTTCCCAATTCCATGGTCCAGTTATTTGTGTTGATGCTGTTTCCACTAAACTCATCGGCCCAAACTAAATTCCAAAATTGCGCTTGGGTTTGAAGGCTAAGAGAAGAAATAATAATTAAAATTGTTGTTATTTTTTTTAGTTGTTGCATGCTTTATAAAGTTAAGGCTTTGAAAGAAGAAAAAACGCCTAGCTGTAAATTGATGCTAGGCGTTTAAAACAAGAATGAAATTTTTATTTTTTTGTAAAACTGATTTGTTGACCAGTTTGTAATTTTATGTAATAAACTCCAATAGGGTAGGAGCTAATATCCAATGTAGGGCTTGTGAGTTTAAGCTTTGTCATTAAACTACCGTTTATGCTATATATTTTAGCTCCTTGTAAGGCATTCATGCGTACACCACTTATTGTGATAGCATCAGTAGCGGGATTCGGGTAAATTATCAAGTTAGCAGTTTCAGGCAGAATAACTTTTTGGATTTGTGAGTAGGTAAATGTTTCATCATTATCAATCATTTTTAATCTGTAGTAAGTATCATGCAAAACATTCATATCAATAGTTTCATAGCTATTACGCAATTTATTTTTTGCCGAAATGGTACTAAATGTTTCAAATTTTGAACCATCTGTACTTTTTTGAACTTCAAATTCTTTTACGTTCACTTCATCAACGGTGGTCCAGTTTAGGTCCACAGATGAATTATTATGAGCTGCTTCAAAATTGATTAAACTTAATGGGGTAGGAGATGCAGGTCCAATTACAATGTTACCTAATGAAGTTTCTGCAGCAGGGTTAGCGTTTAAGCCATTCACTGTAAAGCCCCATTGTACAATTAAACCTGGAGTATTTGGGATGACCGCTGCTACTGAAAAAGGTCCACTTGCAGGTGTTGTAATAAATTGATTTACTACCGCTGCATAGCCTAAAGCAGGATCTAACGCTTTTACAAATATTGTGCTAGCATAAGCTGAACTTAACGTATTGCTTAAAACGTTTCCATTAAAGGTTACAGTTTGATTAAGGAGCGCCGTACTTTCAGAATAGCTGAGTGCCTCTAGGGTTTTGTTTCCAATAGGACCATTAGACCAGTAAGGGTCTGTTGCATTATAATTATTAAAATTTGGTTGTAGCGTAACAGTACTTGCACCTATGGTAGTTTTTAAATCGTTAACGCCCCAACCAGAACCCCAAAGATAAGTAGAGCCTGCCGCGTCAAATACATTCATGTATCCTAGCCAAGTTCCAGCTCCTGGAGCCGTAACAGTTGTTTGTGCTTGCGCAGCATTTATAAATGCAATCAAGCAAATGCTAAGTAATAATTTTTGTAAAGTTTTTTTCATGTTTTTTTTATTTAGAGTTTATTGAATAATGGTTGTTTTAAAGTATTGTATTCTTTCTTTTGAAGATACCCTTACTAGGTAAATTATATTCTCATTTAATTGAATCGATATATTTTCATTTGTACGAATTGCCCCGTTTGAATTGTAAACTATTCTTCCGGTTACATCATAAATTTCAACTTGATCTACACTAGTTTCAAAAGAATTCTTTAATCTAAAAAAGTCTTTACCAAGAAGTAATATGGATGGATCATAGTTGGTGCTAGAAATACTCAATGGGCTGCAAGTATTACAACTCTGCCAAATATTGCATAATGAAGTATCCGAATTTCCAAGGTTGGTTAAGCGATTTGTAAACTGCGCATTTCCATTAGTACAAGTCCATGTTGGATTTAATATTTCTTTGGTTGATGTTCCATTTACAAATTGATATTCAATAGCTGAGTTTGAAGGTAGTTGCAATGTAGTTTCATATCTGCCTGTTGATGAATTTAACGTCATGGGTGTTCCCGGGAAGTTGCTCCAATTGTTCCAATCTCCAAATACATATACAGGAATAGAATCTGTATTCTGTACTTCAAAAGTGACATTAATTGGAGGAACAGGGTTGCCCATAATAATATTATCGATATACGATATAGTATTAGATGTTCTACCACCCAAATTGAAATCAGGGAAAATAACGATTTGGTCAATACCTGTCATTGCAGGATGGCCAATTTGACTTGTAAAGTCAAAAGTCAGTTCTTCCCATTGGTTAATTACTGTATTAGCCACTTTTAGTTCGCCTGTTGAAGCCGAGGTTGGCGTAACTAGCTTTACACCTACATCACTGATAACAGATTTATATACCATTACTTTAATTACACTATTTGTGCTATCTAAAGTAAAAGTGCCTATGCCTCCTCCGTGCAAACTTTCAAATCCTGCCCAGGGTTGACCTGTTTGTAATGCAGTAAATTCTATAACGTTGTCAGAAGTATTAATACCTCC
>CALJNC010000017.1 GCA_937981995.1 uncultured Chitinophagaceae bacterium | reverse complement strand
CTTAGGCGTGGTACTTTATTTTGTCCTCCTAGTTTGCCTATGCTTTTCATATATTCTTGGAAGGCATTTTTTTTCATAGGAGTAATTACTAATGATTTTAATATGCCACCGCCTACTAAATCCTCGTAGTAAATATTTTTTTTGCGCAAAGCATTATCTATTTCCTTAGCAAAGGCTTGCATATTATCAGGTGCCTGCTCAAAGGATACAAACCACTCATGATAAGATGCCCCTTTATCAGATGATATATAAGGTGCTACCGTAAATTCTATCGTTGAAACATTATGCTTTTCACTTGCTATACGCATAGCATGCTCTACTTCTTCTCCTATTACATGCTCACCAAAGGCTGATATAAAATGTTTAATCCGCCCACTTACAACTATTCTATAAGGATCTAAGGATACAAACTTGACGGTATCTCCAATATTGTAGCCCCACAAACCTGCATTACTATTTATAATAAGAGCGTAGTTCTTATCTAATTCAACTTCACCCAGCGTTATTCGTTTTGGGTTTTCCTTATCTATTTCTTGCAAAGGAATGAACTCATAAAAAATACCACTATTCGTATTTAGTAAAAGTCCTTCATCTTCTAAGTTATCTTGGAAAGCAAAAAATCCTTCACTTGCCGGGAAAGTTTCTAAAAACTGAACCTTATCTGTTCCCAAGCTAGTAAAAAGTTTTGATTTATAAGGTTGAATATTTACTCCACCATGTGCCAATACTTTTAGGTTTGGAAATAATTCAATAATCGTTTTACCACTTTTTTCTTGCAATCTATCAAAATACATTTGAACCCAGGGCGGAATACCACTAATCAATCTCATATCCTGCTCAATCGTTTCTTCCACTATTTTATCTAGTTTATCTTCCCACTCCTCTATGCAATTTGTATCGTAAGAGGGTAATTGATTTTTGCGTAAATAATTTGGAACATGATGATTTACTATGCCACTAAGCCTTCCTGTTTTAATGCCGCCCGTCTCCTCTAAAGTAGGCGAACCTGATAAAAAAATCATTTTGCCATCTGCCAAGCTATGCTCCTTGCTCAAATGAATATAATTCAGCAGCATATCCCGAGCCGTGTTCATGTGATTCGGTAGACTATCTTTACTTATAGGAATAAACTTAGCCCCGCTTGTTGTGCCACTTGTTTTGGCAAAGTAGGCAGGGTTTCCACGCCACAGTACATCTTTTTCTCCTGCTATTATCTTACTTATATAGGGTCTCAGCTCCTCATAGTCTCTTATGGGTACATTTTGAGTAAACTCATAATGACTCGTAATTTTTTCAAACTCATGATCTTTGCCAAATTGAGTGATTTGCGCCCTGCTCAATATGAATTGAAAGAGGTCTTTTTGGTCCCGAACAGCATTTTTTCGCTGTTTTTCAAGCTTTTTAACCACTGTAGAGGCAAAAGGACGGGCTAATAACGATTTAATTCCCATATTCGTAACTGCAAAATAATGGAAGTCGAGAACTAAAAGCATAATTGACTATGGTTTTCCCCAATTTTGCTTTTATTTTTTCCTCAAAAACCTTTGCGGTTGTGGAAAATCGAATATCTTTGCACTCCTTAAAAAAATCACGAACATGTTCGCAATAGTAGAAATCGCTGGAAAGCAGTATAAAGTTGAGAAAGATGACCAATTATTTGTTCAGCACTTGAATGAAGAAGTTGGAGCTTCTGTAGACGCAAAAGTTTTAATGACATCAGATGGTGGCAAGGCTACTTTTGGAGAAGGTACAGCGAAAGCAGAAGTAATAGAACATATTCAAGGTGATAAGGTTATGACGTTTCATAAGAAGCGCCGTAAAGGTTATGCTAAAAAAATTGGTCACCGTGATCAATTAACTAAGGTAAAAATC
The DNA here is from genome assembly GCA_937981995.1 of uncultured Chitinophagaceae bacterium. GTDB lineage: Bacteria > Bacteroidota > Bacteroidia > Chitinophagales > Chitinophagaceae > JAGNRR01. The sequence continues at coordinate 46,949 of CALJNC010000017.1, read as the reverse complement.
ACATCACTTTAATTTTAAATTTTTAAACACACAATACAATGGCACATAAGAAAGGTGAAGGTAGTGTAAAGAACGGAAGAGATTCAAACAGTAAACGTTTGGGCGTAAAAATATTTGGTGGACAAGCAGCTATTAATGGCAACATTATTATCCGTCAAAAAGGAAATAAATTTCACGCTGGTGAAAATGTAGGTCAAGGTAAAGATTTTACATTATTTGCATTAGCAGATGGAACCGTTGAGTTTAAAAAGACAAGTTCTAAAACTATTGTTTCAATAGTTTAGTTTTACTTGTACTCTCCGATTTTTTAGTCGAATTTTCAATTACAATTAATTTTTTGCTTTAATAGTTAATAAAAAACTATTGAAATGAGTTTTGCTATTCCGAAAAGTTTTTTTATATCTTTGCGGTACTAACTTAAAATTCAAAAAACAATGGCAAAAGCTAAAAAGAAAGCAACTCGTAAAAAGGCTGCTCCAAAACGCAAGGCAACTGCAAAGAAAAAAGCAGCTCCTAAGAAAAAAGTAGCTAAGAAAAAAGCTACCAAAAAGAAAAAGGCAGCAACTAAGAAAAAAGCTACCAAAAGAAAAGCGGCTCCTAAAAAGAAAAAAGCCACTAAGAAAAAAGCTACTAAAAAGAAAGCCACTAAGAAGAAGGCTACTAAAAAGAAAGCTACCAAAAAGAAGGCTAAGAAAAAAGCTACTAAAAAGAAGGCAACTAAGAAAAAGGCTAAGAAAAAAGCTACTAAAAAGAAAGCAGCTAAGAAAAAGCCAGCCAAAAAGAAAGCAGCTAAGAAAAAAGCTACTAAAAAGAAGGCAGCTAAGAAAAAGCCAGCTAAAAGAAAAAAGAAATAAACTCTTCTTTCTAAAAATTAAAAAACCCCACGCATTGCGTGGGGTTTTCTTTTACTTATAGCTAAAGCTCTGCTTATTCATACTCAAAAGAACCATATACTGATTCTATTAATAAAGATTTCTTATCAGCCGCTTCAACATAACCTGATACCTGCGCATCTAAACCAAGCTCATTGGCCATACCTATAATTTCTTCGGCACTTCCTTTATCTGTATAAAATTCTAATCGTTGTCCTACATTAAATACTTTATACATTTCTTTCCAATCTGTATTTACAGCTTCCTGTATTCTAGTAAATATTTCTGGAGGAGCAATTAAATTATTTTTTACTACACGTACATTATCTGGTAAGTAATGCAAACATTTAGTTTGAGCACCACCACTACAATGAATAATGGCATTTACTTTTTGGCCTAGCGTACTCAACACTTTTTTAACTAAGGGTGCATAGGTTCTTGTAGGCGATAAAATAAGTTTACCAATATTTTCCATTGTATCTGCCTTATCAGTCAAGGCATACTTCCCATTAAAAATTACATCCTTATTCAAGTGAGGATCTACTGCTTCAGGAAAATCCATTGCATATTTCTTTTTTAATAAGTCATGACGAGCACTCGTCAAACCATTACTCCCAATACCTGAGTTATATTCTTTTTCGTACACAGCCTTACCAAAAGAAGCAATCGAAACCACTACATCGCCGGGTACTACTTTTTGACTATCAATAATTTCATTTTTAGGCATACGTGCCATCATGGTACCATCTACTATCATTGTGCGTACTACATCTCCTACATCGGCCGTCTCACCACCTAAGAAATGTATATCCACATCATGCTTTGCCATTTCATCAATAAATTCCTGCGTACCATTGATTACCTCAGAGATAACTTCTCCTGGTATGATAGAAGCATTGCGCCCAATGGTACTTGTATAAGTATAAGGACCTGTGGAACCCACACAAAGCATATCATCAAGGTTCATAACCAAAGCATCTTGGGCGATTCCGCGCCAAACAGATATATCGCCAGTTTCTTTCCAATATAAATAAGCTAATACACTTTTGGTGCCTGCACCATCAGCATGCATGATATTGCAAAAAGCATCATCTCCAGCTAAATAATCAGGATAAATACGACAAAAGGCCTTGGGGTATAAGCCTTTATCTAAGTCTTTTACTGCTTTGTGTACGTCTTCTTTATCGGCGCTTACGCCACGTTGTTTGTACAAATTACTCATTGTAGCGCGAAGATAGAATATTGTAAAACTATATTTAGATTTGCGGCTCAAATAATGCAGCTTCATACCAATTTAAAAGATCTAATTGCAATTGATAAACCAATTGTAACCATTGGCACCTTTGATGGAGTGCATGCCGGGCATCGTATTATAATAAAACGTATTCAAGAACTTGCTAATCAACGCAATGGAAAATCTGTATTAGTCACCTTTGAACCCCACCCAAGATTTTTAATTGACCCAAATCATAAGCTGAAGCTTCTTACAAGCCTTCATGAGAAAAAAGAACTTTTAGAACAATTAGGGCTTGACCATTTGGTAATTGCTCCTTTTAATAAGGAATTTGCTGAGCAAGAAGCCAAAGATTATGTTGAGGACTTTATTATAAAAAAAATAAAACCTGAAGTTCTTGTAATTGGTTACGACCATCACTTTGGTAAAAACAGAAGCGGAAATTTAACTTTGCTAGAAGAATATGCAAAGCAAGGGCACTTCATACTAGAAGAAATAAGTAAACAATTAGTAGACGATGCACATGTGTCTTCTACGGCTATAAGAAATGCCTTGGACAAGGGTAATGTAAAAGAAGCCGGCCGCTTACTCAAATCTAACTTTATGCTTAATGGCAAGGTAGTTAAAGGCGATCAAAAAGGAAGAACAATAGGTTTTCCTACAGCTAATTTAGCGGTAGAAAATGATAAAAAGTTGATACCATCTAGTGGTGTATACGCAGTTCATGCCCAGCTAAAAGATGAGCTTTATAAAGCCGTAATGAATATTGGATACCGCCCTACCATAAATAATAAAAAAGAATTTCGATTAGAAGTACACTTATTTAATTTTGACAAAGACATTTATGGTGAGGACTTACAAGTTAAATTTATAGAAAGAATCAGAGACGAGAAAAAATTTGATTCTTTTGAAGATTTAAAAAAGCAAATTATCATAGATAGCACAAAAGCTAAACAAATTCATTCCAGTATATGAGCTCCAAATTATCTATAAAAATTCTTCTTGGTATGCTAGCTAGCGTTGTAGGTTTTCATATTTGTATCCTGCTTAAAATAGTACCTTATGACATTGCCTGGGGTGGCCGCTTAAAAAATGATACGGAAATGTATGTATTTGAATTCATATCCATAGGAATAATATTATTGTTATGCCTTACCTTGCTAATACGCGGCAAGTATATCAAACAGTTTGTTTCAGATAAAACTACAAGCATAGTACTTTGGATTTTCATGGTTCTATTTGCCTTAAATACCGTTGGCAATATTTTTGCAATAACCTTATTCGAAAAATTCTTTGCTATCCTTACTTTATTTATTTGTGTGTTGCTTTGGTTTATTTTGAAACCGAGAAAAAGCAAGGCATAAGCTTACTGTTTACAAAGCAAAAAACTTTCCAACCAACTCCTTATATAAATCTGCTGGTGGTACGGTGCCGCCTACTCCCCTATCTTTTTGAGCTATATCATAAAGCAACTTTAGCGCATTACGCACTTGTAGCTCCGTATAAGCATGCGCATACCGTATGGCTTTTTTTGCCTGAAATGGCGATAGTTTTAGCTCCTTTAGTACTACGCCCACGTCAGGCTTAGCCATTAAATGATAGGTATGCATAATATTTAAGGTACCGTATAAAGTGGCTGTAGTAACCGTCATTGGCATTGATTTAGCATTGGCTTCTATATACTTTAAAATTTTAAAAACTTTAGCTCGGTCTTGCCCTAAGAGCGCATCGCTAAATTCAAAAAAGTTATAGTCTTTGCTTATGCCTATATATTTTTCAATATGATCACCCGTAATTTCTTTTTCTCCTTCCGCTAAATTAATACGCACTTTTTCTAGCTCGTTGGCTATTTTTTCTAGGTGCGTACCCATATTGGTACTTAGCAAGTGAGCATTGGTTTCACTAATTTCTAAGCTATGCGCTTTGGCGTATTGCATAATCCAAGCCGGTACTTGATTATCATATAATGATTTAAAGGTATGATAGGTACCTACTTTCTTCAGGGTCTTAGCTAAAGCGCCACGCCCATCTAGTTTTTTATACTTATGCGCAATACACAAAAAAGTAGTTTCAGGTAGTTTATCTAAATAAGGCGCTAGATTATTTATATCCTTTAGCTTGGAAGCTTCTTTAATAATCACCACCATCCGATCGCCAAACATAGGTGCTTGCTGGCAAGTATTTAGAATCTGTTTCCAATCGGAATCTAAGCCATAATAAATATGTAAATTAAAATCGCGCTCGGCATCTGTGAGCAAATGCTCTTCAAATGCTTTTTCTAATTCGGTAATGTAATACGTTTCCTCGCCATCAAAACAATTTACGTTTTGCAGCGTCTTTTTCCTGAAAGACGTTATGGTACTTTTAGTAAACGCTATATCACTCATCCTTATATAAACTCAACTGCCGTTGAAGGCAAAATTTCTTTTTGATTTAATCTTCTATAAACTTGTACTGTAGTAAGCACATCTTTTTCACAATAGGTTTTTATTCGATCAATATTTTTTTCTTCATAAAAAACCCTGGCTACATCGGCACCACTTATATCACTTTTGGGTGTTTCAATATCTAATACAGCTGCCATTAAGTCTAAAGAAGTATAATGTTTATAATCACCAAACTTCCATAATTGCAATGTATCCAATAAGGGTATCTCCCAAGGTTTTTTAGTTTGCATATCCGCCAAAACTTGTGGCAACTTTACACCACATATAAGGGCGCGCCTGCACATATAGGGGATATCAAACTCTTTGATATTATGGCCACAAAATTGCTTGGGCCTGCCCTTAAAAAAAGCACGCACTTTTTCAAAAAATCGTTCAAACAATTCTACTTCTTCACCTATAAAAGAGGTAATTCTTAAACGTTCCTCGCTGGCTTCCTCATAAATAAAACCCGCACTTATACATACAACCTTGCCAAACTCAGCATAAATCCCGGCACGGCTATAAGCAGCTTCGGGCTCTTCATCCTTAGCTATTCTACTTGACTTTTTATCCCACAAAGCCTGCATACGCTCACTCAAATCATTATATGATGGAAGCACCGGTACCGTTTCAATATCAAGAAAGAGAATATTTTGCATGAATGGAAAGCTAAAATATAACAAAACTTTATTCAATGAAATTATTATCCTAATTGACTTTTTATAATTTTGATTTATAATAAAATTGCGAATACTATGACAGAAGAATTTCAAAGCAACAAACCCAAAAACTCCAACCTATTACTTTGGAGTATTATAGCGCTATTAGTAGCTGCAGGTGCTTACTTTTTCATACAAAAGAACAAATTATCCAAAGAGGTAGATGATAATGAACTACGCTTGGAGGAGGTAAATTTGGAGCAACAATCTTTAAATAAAGAATACAATGCTGCCATTGCACGATTGGATAATATGAAAACTGAAAATGCAATAATGGATAGTCTGATTCAAAGTAAAAATGGCGTAATAGGTGGACTACAGGAAGAGATCCAACGTATCCTATCCGACCAAAATGCATCGCAAGGTGAATTAAAAAAAGCTAAAAACTTAATTGCACAGTTGGAAGACTTATCTGTTACATTTAAAAAGCAAATTATTTCACTTAAGCGAGAAAACATTGAACTAACTGAAAACAATAGAAGCCTAGCTCAGGAAAAGAAAATTACTGAAATAGAAAACGAAGACCTTAAACAAAAAGAAGTTGTATTAACCGAAGAGAAAAAAGAACTTCAAACTACTGTTGAGGTGGGATCAGTGCTAAGCGCCAATAGTATTTCTATGAATGTAATTAATAAGAAAAGAAATCTATTAGGTAAAGAAAAAGAGAAAAGTACTACAAAAGCTAAAAAAGCTGATTTACTAGAGGTAAACTTTGCATTAGGTGTAAACCGTATAATAGAATCTGGAGATCAAACTATTTACATAGCAGTAAAAGGGCCTAACGGAAACATTATACACTCCAAAGGAAACGCTACTGGTACAATACAATTAGATAAAGGCGGCACGCAGCAATACACTACAAAGAAAAATGTATCGTATACAAAAGGTAAAAACTCTTACAATATCAAAACAAATTGTGTCCCTACTGATAAGTTTGAACCTGGAACATATTCTGTAGAACTTTTTCACAAAGGCTATTTAATTGGACAGGACAATATAACTTTGAAGTAAATACATTTCTTATGAAAATTGCTATCGGTTGTGACCATGCAGGTCCTGAATTAAAAGAAAAAATAAAAGCACACTTTGCTGATAAGAACTGGACCTTTGATGATAAAGGAACTAATGGACCAGATAGTGTAGATTATCCCGATTTTGCACATGCAGTAGCAAGCGCCGTAGAAGAAGGCGCAGACTGGGGAATCCTTATTTGTGGTAGTGCGCAAGGTGTAGCCATGACGGCCAATAAACACCAAAAAGTACGTGCCGCTGTAGCTTGGAATGATGAAATTGCAGCACTTTCTCGTCAGCATAATAACGCGAATGTAATTTGTTTACCAGCTCGTTTTTTAGAAGAAGACCTTGCAATTAAATGCATTGAAGCGTTTGCTAACACTGAATTTGAAGGCGGTAGACATGAACGTCGTGTAGATAAAATATCCTGCTAAAAACCGGTCTGTTATTATAAGCTAAAGCGCTAAATTTGTTTTTCGTACAAAACAATGAAAAACACCTATCTCGATTTAATTGACCAAACATTTCATTTCCCACAAGAGGGATTTAAACTTACCAATGGTTACCTGCAGTTTAATGGTATTGATTTAAAGTCAATCATAGATAAATATGGTACGCCACTTAAGCTTACTTATTTACCTAAAATTGGAAGTCAGATTGAGAAAGCTAAAAATCTATTTGAAAAGGCCATTAAAAAAAATAAATACGAAAGCCATTACTTCTATTGTTATTGTACCAAGAGCTCGCACTTTTCTTACATCATTGATGAAGTTTTAAAGCATGATGTTCATATAGAAACATCGCATGCCTATGACTTAGAGATTATTAAAAAGCTATACGCAAAAAAGAAAATTACTAAGGACATTCATATCGTATGCAATGGGTTTAAAACTCCGGCTTATACTAAGAATATTTCCTACTTAATTAATAAAGGATTTAAAAATGTACTTCCTGTACTGGATAGCAAGGATGAATTAGCAGAGTATAATAAAAGAATACGATCTACGGAGCCTGTAAATATTGGATTGCGTATTGCTGCAGATGAAGAACCCACTTTTGAATTTTTTACTTCTCGTTTAGGAATACGCAAAGGAGATATTTTGGATTTTTATAATGAAAAATTAAAGAATCATAAAAAGTTCAATTTGAAAATGTTGCACTTTTTCATGAATAAAGGCATTAAGGACGACTTTTATTATTGGAAAGAATTGCAGTCTATCGTTACGCTTTATTGCAACCTTAAAAAGGAATGCCCAACGCTTGACTCTCTGAATATTGGTGGTGGATTCCCTATCAAGGATTCATTGGCTTTTAAGTACAACTACAAAGGCATGGTGAATCAGATAGTTGCCACTATAAAAAAAATATGCAAACGACACCATGTAAAAGCTCCCAATATTTATACTGAATTTGGAAGCTTTACAGTGGGTGAAAGCGGTGCTACTATATACTCTGTAATAGGTGAAAAAAAACAAAACGATAAAGAAACATGGTATATGATTGACAACTCTTTCATTACCACACTGCCAGACATTTGGGGTATTAGCGAAAAATTTTTAATGCTACCCATTAATAAATGGAAGGAAGAAACGCACGAAGTGCACCTTGGTGGATTGACCTGTGATAGTCATGATTTTTATACCAAAGAAGAATACATTAATGCCGTATATCTTCCAAAATCAGGATTAGAAAACAAGGCTTCTCTTAAAAAAGAATACGAACCACTTTACGTAGGATTTTTTCATACCGGGGCATACCAAGATCAAATAAGCGGTTATGGAGGTATAAAACATTGCTTAGTACCATCACCAAAACATATTATAATTGATGTAGATAAAAATGGTAAACTAGTTGATAAGCTTTACGCAAAAGAGCAAACTGCACAAAGTATGCTTAAAATTTTGGGTTACTAAATCACTTTATCCTCCTGACTATAAACAGTAAATTGATCGCCACGGCAAAAAGCCATAAGACAAATGCCTGCTTCCTCAGCAACTTTTACCGCCATAGAACTTGGAGCAGAAACTGCAGCCAAGAAAGGAATTTGAGCTTTATAGGTCTTACTTACAATCTCGTAAGATAGCCTGCCACTTACAACAATTACCTTGGCTTGATCTAATATACCTTGTAGTAACAAATCACCAATTACTTTATCCACGGCATTATGGCGTCCTATATCTTCTTGTATTGATAATAATTTACCTTTTAAATCAAAAGCTGCTGATGCATGAGAGCCTCCCGATTTTTTAAATGTTTTTTGAGCCAACCTCATGGTTTCAAACATCTCTTGCACTTTACTAGATCCTAAGGTCTCTTCATTTTCAAGTTGCTCACCTAAATACAAATCAGTCTCTTGTAAACCACACATTCCACAACTGGTTACCGACATTAAGTTTCTTTTAGTCTCTATACCTTTCTCAACATCCTGTTTTTCAATTTCAATATTTACCTCAGTAACATAACCTAGGTTATTTTTATTCTGAATAATAAAGTTAGGATGAGCATCTCGTCGCGTATATATATCCTCAGTTAGTAAAATTCCTCGCACCAACGCCTTTTCACTTCCTGGTGTGCGCATGGTTATTGTATATGGTTCTCCATTAATGGATATGCTTAGCATTTCTTCTACGGCCAATAGGTCCTCAACAGCCTCAAATGCGTCACCTTTTACCTTTTTACCTTTTGCCTTCTCTATCACAGTACAATTTATTATTGCTAAGTTAGCACAGCTAGGGCAATACTCATAGTCATAAAAAAGTCCCAAGCATGTTGGGACTCGATCTAATTTTATTCTGCCGCTATTTTCACTTATTAATAAGCAGCTTTGATATTTGAACAAAACGCTACTTTACATTTATGTATAAAAAAAGGAATTTTATTTAATGGCAGTATTGTATAAAATAATTTAATCCTTGATAAACTTTTTGTAAACCTTCTGTCCATCCTTATCCGTTAATCCAATTAAATACAAACCATCAGAAAGAATTGAAACATCAATTTCATTTCTTTTTAATTGTTCTGCCCTGATTCGCTTTCCTGCAATATTCAATATTTCATATGAGGCAATCTTTACATTGGATTCAATATTAATTGCATGTATGACAGGGTTCGGATAAATTACTATTTGTTCTTTTTTTAAGGATAAATCATCAACCCCTACAGCTTCTCGTGAAAAATAAGAAATATGATTAAGGCTGTTCTTAGTTATGTCATTTTTAAACAAACCAGCGATATAGATATTACCATCGAACTCTTCCATACAGGTCACAGTTGAATCTAAAAAACCCCAACCATTTGCGTTGTTGTTATTACATAGATTTTTAGCGGAATACATCATTCCCGGTCTATGAAAATTTCCGGCCCAAAATAAGCTCCCTTTCAGGCTTTTAACAACATTAATTGTTTTCGCCCTATTTAATGATAGACTATTAGTATCCAACCAATAATTACCAGTATAGTATCGCATTGTATAGGAAGATACTGAGCCATTAACTAAACCGCCTATGTAAAGCTTCCCTTGATACTCGTCGAAGTCCATAACTTCATTAGGCACCCCTAAATAAAATGATTGATAATCAAAATTTTGACCATCAAAAGTGGCAATATTTTGAGACCCATTTATCCAAATATTACCAGCAACAATTAGTTTATCATTCAAAACCTTCATTTTATTAATCCAAGTATGTTCTGAACCAGCGTTGTAGACATCAACCCATTGGTTCTGACTTGTATCTAATTTTGCCATTTTGTACCAATCAAACTGACTTCGCCTTAAAATACCACATATGTATAATTCATTTTTATAAACTGTTATATCGCGTATATCCCCTTTAATTTGAGTAACTACCTGCCACTGCATGCCGTCAAAGCAATATAAATTATTCTTAGTATAATCATTCGGGGCTGTCAAATTTTCTCCGCCAGCCCAATATTTTCCTTTATAAAAAGCTACCGCTTTAAAGCGAGTCGTATTAGGTGGAATACCTGCAGAAAAATCCTCCCATATATAACTCGAGCCTTGTTTTTTCCATTTAGCCAACCCACTACTATTAATTGTACTATCTACTTTTGTAAAATCTCCACCGACAACAAGTTCATTATTAATTGCTTGCATGGCACATACATTACCGATAGTCCCTTTACCACAGCGCTTAAAATCAGTAGGATTACCATAACTAGGCTGTATCCAAGCACATTCTTCCATGGTCAACCCAGCCCAATCCATCCACGCTCTTGCATTAGGATTAGAAATATCTCTTACATACACCAAATTATTTTCTTCACTTATTTCTCTTGCTATACCTTCAAAACCACTTTTCTTCATCAAATAACCCACCGCACAAAACGTATTATACTTGTCAATAAAAATTGGTGTTCGATAACTAAATTCTTCATTTTGAGGAAAGACCTTCTTAATCCAATATTTTTTCAAAATATTTAAGCATTTCGTTCGGTTTACCTTTTGAGAAGCTGAAAGATGTGAAACATCTCTAGATCGCAATGTTTTTTCCACTAGTTTCAAATGCATTTGAATAGCTTCTAATTCAGAAGAAGGAATATTTGCGTAAGAACTAAGATTAATATCAAGTTGATTCAACCATTCCTGATTGACTTTAATTAAGGTAGGATTAGCATTAATTTGCAGAGTAAAACATATTGCAAAAAGGAGGAATACTTTTTTCATATTCTGAAAATACACAAAATAAAATTAGTGCTCACAATAAAAATGGAGTAAAATTCTCATTAGATTGTAAAATTTAATATCACGCATAACATAAATCGGATCAAAAACTCGTTTATTTTATTTCGATAATTGAACAACTATATCGTCAGCCAACCTACTCGCACCAAATCTAAAATACTCATTGTTCATCCATTTTTTACCTAAGGTATCATCAAGCATAGCTAAATATTGTAGTGCAACCTCAGCCGTTGAAATACCACCAGCAGGTTTCATTCCTATCATTTTTCCTGTTCGTTCATAATAGTTTGCAATTGTTTGTAGCATTACATAGCTAGCCTCCATTGTAGCCGCTGGATTAATTTTACCTGTGCTTGTTTTTATAAAATCAGCACCAGCAGCTATTGCTAGTTCACTAGCAATGCGCACATTGCTTAGTGTTTCCAATTCTCCCGTTTCCAGTATTACCTTTAAATGTCTATCGCCACATACTTCTTTTAGGCTTGCAATTTCATCATGTACAAAATTGTATTCTTTATCTAAAAATTTTCCTCGGCTAATAACGATATCTATTTCATCAGCACCTTGGTCTATTGCGTATTTTGTCTCAGCCTTTTTTACTTCAAGGCTAGTTTGCCCACTAGGAAATCCGCCAGCAACTGAAGCTACTTTTACATTCTTATTTTCTAATTCTTTTACTGCGCATTGCACAAAATTGGGATACACGCATACTGCTGCTACAGTTGACAGCTCCGGCACACTATCCGAAACATGTACGGCTTTATGACATAGTTGTATTACTCTGCTCTCGGTATCAGTCCCTTGCAGCGTTGTAAGGTCTATCATATTCAAGGCCAGCTTCAAATTTTGCAATTTATTTTCCTCTTTGATAGAGTTTGTTTTAAAACGAGCTACATGCTTTTCTACAATAGCTTGATCAATTGCAGGAATTTTTGAGAAATCTAAATCCATTTAATATCAAATATAATATGACGAAAAAGAAAAACCACAATTCAAAAGAATTGTGGTTTTTTAAAATAGTTTTTTGAGCAATTTATTTTGCTTTGGTAAGTAAGTCTATAAACTCAACTTGTATACTTGCGGCTCTATCTTTACCATATAATTTTTGAATTTCTTGCCCATACTCTTCACCTGCTTTTTTTAACTCCATAGCACGTTCCTGCATTTTTTGCGGACGAGGCCCCCAAGTAAATAGTACTTTCTTATTTTCATCAAATGATATAAGCTTAGGAATCGCTTGTCCTTTTTTAGTAAGGAACTTATCCATTATATCAATATTTTCTTTGCGTAACAGGATGTGCAACTCCACATTAAAAGCGAAGCCCATCATTTTATTTATGATAGGTAAATTTTGAGCAGCATCATCGCTCCAACCTTCCGTTAAAAGAACCCAAGTTTGAGGCGTCGCCTTTACCATGGCTGCTTTCATCTTATCCGTTATTTTTACCGTTTTGTCTAAACGAGTCATGCGCGCAACATTTGTTTTGGTAGAATCTAACAATTCGTCAGATTCATCACCATCAGTTGTTTCGCCATTACCCATTTGATCCTCTACAAATTTACGATAGGTCAAATAGGTAAACTTATTCCTATCTTCTAAATCAAATTTAAACTGCATATGTATTGGACGCAAGATAATAATAATACGCACATAACCAAGCCTGAAGGCATGAAACATTGTACACCTTTAATACCCCATTTTCATAAAGAAATCAAAGCCTAAATTAAGCATTATAAAAGCAGATTACTGAACTACCATTTTCTGGATTTTAGCGCCTGTAATGGCCAAGAAATTAAGACCCTAGCTAAGATCATAATAAAATGACATTTTAGTGATAAAACTAAATTTTACTAGAGCCCGCAGTTTTTTTGCTAATCTGAGCTACCTCATCCTTTGTCATGTAACGCCATTCGCCGCTCTTTAGCTTACCCATCTTAATGTTCATAATGCGCACCCTATTTAATTTACGCACCGTATAGCCAAAGTGTTCACACATTCTGCGTATTTGACGATTCAAACCTTGCGTAAGCGTAATTCTAAAGGCAAATTCATCTACTTTCTTAATGGTGCATGGCAAGGTTTTGGTACCAAGTATCGCTACCCCTTTTTCCATTTTTTTTATAATATCTTCCTTTACCGGGCGCTCCACCACTACATGATATTCTTTTTCATGCGCATTACCCGCACGTAAAATTTTATTTACAATATCACCATCATTAGTAAGAAAAATTAAGCCTTCACTCATTTTATCCAAACGACCTATTGGGAACAAACGCTCCTTATGATTGACATAATTTACAATATTGTTTTTCTCCTTACTATCGGTTGTACAAACAACGCCACGCGGCTTATTTAAAACTATATAAATTGCTTCTCGTTTGGGCTTCGTTTTAATTCTTCTGCCATCTACTCTAACGTCATCTCCATCTTTTACCCTTGCACCCTTTTTAGCCAATTTACTATTGATAGTAACTAACTCCCATTCAATATACTCGTCAGCTTCTCTTCGCGAACAAAAGCCCGAGCTACTTATAAATTTATTAAGGGATATGGAATTTTCGTTTGACATGCAAATGCAATTTACTTATGATTTCTTAGGACCTTTTTTACGACCATAAAACTTTCGTTTATTTGGGTTCGGTTTTTTACCACCCCCACCGCCATGCGGTCTTTTATTTCTGCCGCCACCGCCTTGCTTAGCAGGTTTTTCGGGCGGGCTGGTATCATGATATGGCTGATCCGTAATTAAAGGAACCTCTTGCTTAATTAATTTATGAATATCTTTTAAGTAAGCACGTTCATCAGCTGCACAAAAAGAAAACGCTTGACCACTTGCCGAAGCTCTGCCAGTACGACCAATACGATGCACGTAACTCTCAGCTATATTAGGTAAGTCATAATTTATAACATGTGATAATTCATCAATATCAATACCACGGGCTGCAATATCAGTAGCAACCAGTACTTTAATATCCCCTTCTTTAAAGGCCTTTAGCGCTCGTTGACGCTGAGGTTGTGATTTATTACCGTGTATCGCTGCTGCGTTTATTTCGTTTCGCTTTAGCAATTTTACCACTTTATCAGCACCATGTTTTGTACGCGAAAACACTAAGGCCGTTTCAATATTTTCTGTTTTCATAAGATGCAATAAGAGTTTAATCTTATCGGGCTTACTTACGTAATACATGGACTGCTCTACTTTTTCTGCCGTAGTTTTTTCTGGAGCTATAGTCACTTGTTCAGGATTGCCTAAAATTTGTTTTGACAAATCCACAATTCTTGTGGCCATGGTAGCACTAAAAAATAGCGACTGCCTTTGATGCGGAAGCAGTTTTATTATTTTTTTAATATCATGGATAAAACCCATATCCAACATTTGATCAGCTTCATCCAAAACAAAATATTCAATATCTCGTAAGCTTATAAAACCTTGATTTATTAAATCCAATAATCTACCTGGCGTAGCAATTAAAATATCCACGCCACGCTTTAAAGCCGTCACTTGTTTTCCTTGTTTTACTCCGCCAAAAATCACGGTATTGTATAAGCCCGTATGCCTACCATACTCCGTAAAACTTTCTTCTATCTGTATCGCTAACTCCCTTGTTGGTGTTACCACTAACGTTTTTATTTTTCGTTTTCCTTTTTCTCCTCCCTTCTCGTACATCTGCTGTAAAATAGGAATAGCAAAGGCAGCTGTTTTTCCCGTACCCGTTTGCGCACATCCCAATAAATCTTTACCCTTTAATAGTATTGGAATAGATTGTGCCTGAATAGGAGTTGGGGTTGTATATCCCAAAGCATCTAAGGCATTGAGTATTGGCGGTATTAAGCCAATTTCTTTAAATGTCATAATGTATTATAAGCAGCAAAGGTAGTCAATTAAAAAACGAAAGGAGTTCTCATGAACTCCTTTACGTTATTGTAATATTATTGTTTAAATCTTAGCCCCTTCCTTACCTAAGGCTTTTAATACTTTCTTTTTACGATTAAACGCCATTAATAATAACACGGGTACAATGATTAAGGTAATGATAGTAGCAAAAGCTAAACCAAAAATCATTGTCCAAGCTAATGGCCCCCAGAAAGCAACATTATCTCCACCGAAATAAATATGTGGATTACCCGTTTCGAATAAAAGCGCGAAGTCAATATTTAAACCAACGGCTAATGGAATTAAGCCTGAAATGGTAGAAATAGCTGTAAGTAATACGGGTGTCATACGAGTACGGCCTGCTTCTATTATAGCCTCTCGAGGCGACATTCCTTCTTCCAATTTAAGATCAGCAAACTCCACTAGCAGAATTCCGTTTCGCACTACAATCCCTGCAAGAGCTACGATACCTATCCCGGTCATAATTATAACCATATCCATACCAAATATGCCAACACCAAGCAATACACCAACCACACTTAATACTATTTCACTCATGATAATCATTGAGCGACTAAAGGAATTAAATTGAATCATTAAGATAAGGAAAATAAGTGCCATAGATGTTAGCAAAGCACCACCTAAGAAAGCACCCGTTTCCGCTTGTTCTTCTTGCTCACCAGCCATTTTAAGGTTTACTCCTGCTGGCGGATTAAAAGCATCTATCTCTTCTTGTATTTCAGCCACAACCGTATTTGCATTAAAGTCACTCAATACATTGGAGCTTAAACTAATAATTCGCTGCTCATCCTTACGCTTAATACCACCATAGGTATTACCATAATCTAAATCAGCAAAGCTTCCTAAAGGTACTTGACGTACCGCGCCGCCCATACCCATATCTCTATACGTAACCGGAAGATTTTTTACAATATCAATATTGTTTCGTTGGTCTTTTTTCAAACGTACTACAATAGGATAATCATCATTTGCATCTTTAAAACGTGATACCTCCGTACCAAACATGGCCGTACGTAAATCACCCGCAATTTGACCTGTGCTCATACCTTCCATATTTAAACGGCTACGTTGTATATCAAAAACAATCTCTGGTTTATTTGCCTGAAAATCACTTTTCAATTCTTCCACACCTCCTATTTGTTTATCATCGAGGTAACGCTTTAAACTTCTTGAAGTTGCGATTAAACTATCTAAGTTTTCACCTGTAATTTCTATAAGAATAGGCTTGGCCGTTGGCGGACCACTACTTTCTTTTTCTACTACAATTTTAGCACCGGGTACACCTTTTAATTCAGTTCTAATTTTATCCAATACATCTTGTGTTGACTTTCCATTTCGCTCCGCAAATTTTACAAAGGAAACCGTAATCTTACCACGGTTAGGATACTCCCCAATTTCACCCCCTTGCGTATTGGTAGCTCCTACTTTTACATTAGAAACTACTGAGGTTATTAATGGATGCTTTTTCTTTCCTGATTTGTCATAGCCTGTAGCTCTATAAACCTTCTCTTCCAATTGTTGTAAAATCTCATTCGTCTTATTCTGATCCGTTCCTTCGGGTAAGGTTAGATATACATAGGTAAAGTTAGGCTCAGACTCAGGGAAGAATAAAACATTAGGGCTTCGTATTCCAATAAGTACAAAGGAGAAAATAGAAATGGCAAGCACACCAGCCAATACCCAACCTCTACGATCCAATATTTTTTCTAAACGACGCACATACCATGCTTGTACTTTTGGCCAAACATTATTTTGAAAACGGTAAATTAATCTTGTAAGAATAAATTTATTTAGTAAAAACAGAAAAAGAAAAAACACTATTAAATTACCTAGCATTAACCCAACAAATAAATAACTAAGAGCCGCGATAACAACCAATGAAGCCACGACCCATGTAGTGTTTTCAGTCCAACGAATCTTATCGCCCGATTTGTACTGATCCTTCTTCATAAAAGAAACTGCAAAAACCGGATTGATAAAGTAGGCAACTACTAAGGAAGCTATTAATGTAATGATTAAAGTTATAGGTAGGAAGAACATAAACTCACCAATCACACCACTCCAAAACGCCAAAGGTATAAAGGGTAACAGCGTAGTAATTGTACCAGCTAATACGGGTAAGAAAACCTCCTTGGTCGCTTTCTCCACCGCCTCTTTAATAGGCAAGTCTTCTTCATGAAATATCCTATGTGCATTCTCAATTACAACAATGGCATCGTCCACTACAATACCTAAGGCTAGTAAAAATGAGAAGAGTACAATCATATTGAGCGTAAAGCCAATACTAGGCATAACCATAAAGGCAATAGCCATAGATAGCGGTACAGACAAAGCCACAAAAATGGCATTGGTTGTACCCATAAAAAACATAAGTATCAAGGTTACTAAACAAAAACCAATAATAATGGTATTGATTAAATCATGCAGTGTTACCCTTGTATTATCACTTTGATCTGCGGTTAATTTTATGCTTAATTCCTTAGGCAATTCATTAGCCTGCATTTCATCAACTATCTCGTTGATTTTATCACTAGCGTTAATTAAATTTTTACCCGCACCTTTAATTATATTTAAGGTAATTACATTTCTACCATCTAAACGCGCAAAACTCTCAGGGTCTTCATAAGTATCTTTTACCTCAGCTATATCGCGCAAATAGATTGATGCACCCATTGGGTTTTTTACAATCAAATTTGCAATCTCCTCAGCATCCTGAAAAACTTTTTTAATAGATAATAAACGCTGCTCACCATCTACTGTTACTTGCCCTGGCGTTGCTTCTACATTTTCAAATGCTATCGCGTTTTGAATATCTCTAAACGAAAGTTGTGTTGCACTCATTTTAAATAAGTCAACATTTATCTGAATCTCCCGTTCTAAACCTCCTACTTTATCTACGCGTTTTATTTCTTTAAGATCTTCAATCTTATCTTTTATACGATCGGCATATTTTTCTAAACGTGTAACGTCAAAATCGCCGTAGAGATTTACGAACATAATAGGAAATTCCGATGCATCAATTTCGTTAATCTCCGGCTCGTTAGGTAAATCATTGGGCAAATCTGGTTTTGCCTTATCTACCGCATCTTGCACATCAATTTTTGCTTCGGCTATATCTACATCTGTATTAAACTCAGCAGTTATAACAGAGAAATCTTGAAATGAATTGCTCGTTACTTTTTTAATGCCTGTTATGTTGGTCAGCTGTTTTTCAATAGGCTTGGAAACCAAGTTCTCCATATTTTCAGGAGAAGTTCCAGGATAGATAGTTTGTACAATAATAGAAGGAAACTTCACTTCAGGAAACTGCTCCTTAGGCAAGCTATTATAGGCGTTATAACCCATAAAGGCAAGGATCACCGTGGCAAAATATATTGCCGTGCGATTATTTATAGGCCACTTGGATGGATTTAATTGCATGCTTTTAGTTTATTGTTTTAAAACTTAATTTATCTCCTTCATTCAACTCTTCGTAACCTGCAGTTACTACTAAATCATCAAGTAGCAAGCCACTTTGTATTTCTACTTTACCTCTATAGTTTTTACCAAGTATCACTTTTTTCAACTTGGCTTTATCCATATTATCTTTTACATATACATAGTTGCCACCATTAATTTTTTGAATCACCTTAGCAGGCAATACAAAGGCACGCGTATTAGTATAAGTAGCAATTTTTACTTTGGCAATCATATTGGGTCGCAAGTTCCCTCTTGAGGGTGGTGTTATCTCAGCTGTAAATGTTCTCTTTAAAGGGTCAATTGTTTTTTGAACATAACGCACATTGGTAATCATCGTATCATTAAAATCAGGTAGCATAATTTGTGCTTGACTCCCTGAGCGTACTTTCCCAGCGTAACTTTCGGGTATATCAACTTTTACTTTTACCGCTCCCGTATTTACAATACGTATTTGATTAGGCATTCCAGGATTAGCCATATCTCCTACGTTAATATTCACGTCATCCACTACACCGCTTATGGGTGCCTTAATCACATACATTCTGCGTTGGCTTTGAGTAGTTTTCTTTTTCTTTAGCAAAGATTCATATTGATTTTTTGCTGTAAGTAATTGTACTTCCGTGCCAATATCTTGCGCCCAAAGCTTTCTTTGTTTGTCATACATTACTTTGGCAAAAGATATTTGCTGATTTAATTCTGCTATTCCATTATTAATGGTTTCAGCTTTTAACGTGGCTAAGGTTTGACCTCGGCGTACATATTGACCGTTGCGCACATGGATTCGTTGTACTACACCCGGCGCTTCAGGTGTTGCGTTCACTGACTTTCCTGCATCTACTCTACCCTGTAGTTCTAAAAATTGATCAAAACGATCTGGGAACATACTCGTAAGCCGAACCGGAATTTTACGCACACTATCTTTTAATCCTGCACTACTTTCTAAAGCTGCAATTTTTTCTGCGATTTCTTTTTGCTCTTGCTTCAATTTGGCAAGTTCCTTCTTTGGATCCTTATCTGCCTCTTTTCCTTTTTCTCCATCCCCGCTACATCCTGCCAGGAAGAAAAATACGGTTACTAATAATATGATTGTTTTATTCATAGCTGTTCTATTTATCAATGTTGTTATTTATAAATTCCAAGTGCCTTGCGCAAATCAATTTTTGCAATCATGGCATCGTATAATGAGTTAAAATAATTTGTTTGTGCTTCTTTCAAAGAAGTCTGTGCTTGTATAATTTCTATATTAGAGCCAAGCCCTTCTTTATATTTTGCTCTGGCAATTGTATATACTTTTTCGGCTAGCTTAATGTTCGCTTTTTGATTATCTAACGAAAGGATACTGTTACGTAAAGCAGTACGTGCATTGCTCACTTCAAAGTCCATAGCTTGTCTAAAATTTGTTATATCAAATTCGTTTTGCTTAATCTTAAGCTCAGCTTGTTTCATTTTTGCCTTGCGCTGACCACCACCATATATGGGCATATTAACTGATAAACCCAAGGCTCCCGTAGGGAAATATGGCAGGGTTACAATTTCTTTAAGCCGCTTCATTTGTGAGTTGTAGCCAAAAGAACCAAAACCAGCAACCGATGGCAACCAAGATTTATCATATCGCTTAAAGTCCAATTTATTCAACTCAACCCCTGTTTTTAGCAATTGCATTTCGGTGCGTTGATCATAGTCTGTGGCATTGGCCAAAAGCAAATCACCTTTAATGGCATCATCGGTTAACTTATCACTTAGGCTCACTTTATTTGTCAAAGGCATACCCATTTGAAACTTGAGTAGGTAATAACTAACCTCTATTAAATTATTGATTTTTGTTTTCTCGGTGCGTAAATTATTTCTTTGTACCGTCAATCTCAGCACGTCAATTTTCTCGGCAAAACCTGCATCATATAATTTTTGTGTCATGCTTTGCATCTTGCTTATCAGGGAAATATTTTCATCCAATAAATCACTTCGTGTTTGTGCAATTACACAATTGTAATACGCCTTGCTTACATTAATCTTAAGTTCCTCTTCGCTACGCTTTGTATTAAGTTTTGCTAGTTTATTTAAACTTTCGCGCGCCTCTAAACCTATCACTACACTAGGGTCAAAAATAATTTGTTGCACTTGCAAGGTTGCACCTACCGAAAGTGGCAATCCAAATTGTAAGGCCGTATACTCATCATCTTCTGTTGGTGGCGGTGGCGGATCAGCCGCTAGTTTAGCTGAGTCTAAAGCAAAATACTTAAACGCATCGCCAAAGTTAAAAGCGCCAGCATCTGATCGCTGCTTGGGTACAATAAATAAATATTGTAAACTACCAGATGCCGATACTTGTGGTCGGGTCATTGCAGTAACTTCTTTATTTACTTCCTTCTGAATTTCTTCATCTAGTTTTATCTTGGCAATACTAGCCTGATTTTTCAAAGCATAATCAATACATTCCTGCACGGAGTAAACGCTTTGGGCCTGAGCAGACAAACCAAAAAAGCAGAGTAATAATATTAGTTTTGTTTTCATCTTACTTTAAATTTTCTAAGTAGTTTGTAATTAGTTTATGACCTTTTAAAGTAGAAATGCCAAACATATAAAGAGCAGAAGTTTGTTTGCTTACTTCGACCAAGTCAAATTCTTTTTTAGGAAAAATATCTAAATGCATAATCATAAAAGCTGATTCCATTCTATAACGTGCAATAATTTCGGTATCAATATCTTCTCGAAAAAGACCTTCCTTAATTCCTCTTTCAAGATTATCCTTTATACAATCATGGAGCAAGGTATTTTTAAAGTTCTCCATATATTTATATGCCTTGGAATAATAGCGCTGCAAGTCCACAAAACATACTGGGTTCATTCCTTTAAACATGATAGCCATATGAATAAAAATACCCACCAACTCTTCAATGGCATTACCGCTTCGGTCCATGATTCCAATCATTTCATCCCAATGCTTTTCATTGTAATACTGTGCTGAAGCTAAAACAAGGTCATCTTTCTTACTAAACTCCTGATAGAGCGTTTTCTTTGAAATCCCTGCATTGCGCGCTATTTCGTCCACGGTTACGTTCTTAAATCCGTAATGCAAAAAATCTTTAGTTGCTACTTCTATTATTTGTTGTCTAGTATCCAAAATCGTGCACAAAACTAAATAAACTTTTTCAATTGCAAAAGTTTCCTAGGTTTATTTATAAAAAAGTTGACCTATGCATATACGTTTTAATACAATTCAACGTTATTTATAATATGAAATACCTAAACCTCCTTTTAGCAATTGCTTTTATAAGCTCTTGCCAGCAAGTAAAAACTCCTATTCAACCAGACAGTATTAACCCCATCATTGGCAATATTAGTTATATTGAAAAATTTGGCGAACAGCCTACTGACCAAAGCGATGAAAATCTAAGAATTAAAACGCACTTAGCTTATGTAGAAAATTTGCTAAGAAATAAAAACACTGATCATTTAAGCAATAATCAATTAGCTAAAAGAAATACTCTTTTAGATTATTTACAAGCTTATCATGAAGCAGGCCAGTTTCCTAAAAACTATGACCATAAAAACGAGCGCAAACCATGCTTTATAGATAAAGATAAAAATATTTGTGCAGTGGGTTATCTCGTAGAACAAAGTGCGGGATTACAAGCCGCAGAAAAAATAAATTCAGATTATCAATATGCAACAATACATGAAATGGAATCTCCGCTTTTAGAAGATTGGATTGACCACTCCGGCTTAAGCAAGCAAGAAGTAGCAATAATTCAACCCACATACTCTAATCCACGAAATAGCAATTATATAGGTTATAGATATGGTGTTCCTTCATCTGTACTCAGCCTTACAAATATTGGCTTAAGCACCGCAAGCATTGTAAATTGGAATAACCCGGAGTACAGCAAAAACTATGCACGTGTAGGAATGGCATCTGGCGTTTTGACATTGGGTTATGAATTTTTGTATGGTGCCAGCACCTTTAGAAATGCCAAAACAGATTATCAAAAGAAACTGAGCAATACAAATTTAGTAACCGGCGTACTTGCTTTGGGTGTAAACGGTTTTAGACTCCTTAATTATAAAAAGAAAAAAGATAAAAAAATAAGTTGGGATTTTAACATTCAACCCGAATTGAATCAAGAACCCTTATATAATTTTGCTCTTTTAAAGAAATTATAAATCCTTTCTCCCCATGAAGACATTTATTATCACCTTACTATTCTTTTCTTTTTCATTATTATCCTATGGTCAAAGTTCGCTACCTCAAGGTGAAAAACAATGGAATGCAGGCGTTGGAAGATCTACCTATGGCATACCAATTTATGCAGGTATTGACTATGGATTGCGACATAATATTACCCTGGGTGGCGAAACATCTTTTCATTGGGACGGACCAGGAGTAAGGCTAGGGATGTTTGGCATTGCGGCAAACGCTAATTATCATTTTAATAGACTTATTGGAATACCCGAAGAATGGGATGCTTATATTGGATTGAATACGGGCCTTTATTCCATTCGTTGGTCCAAAGAGACAACTGCTGTAATAGGCGTGGGTGGACATATAGGTGGTCGATATTTTTTTGATGAGAAAACAGGTATCAATTTAGAATTTGGTACTGGCGGTACAGACCTGGCTGGAGTAAAACTTGGAATTACTTCAAGAATTATCCCAGAAAGCCGCAAAAAAAGTAAAAAGAAAAAGTCTACTTCTTCCGAATAAATATTCGAAGTGGTACGCCTGTAAAATCAAAGTGTTTGCGCATTTTATTTTCTATAAAATGTTTGTAAGGGTTTTTAACTTCGTCGGGGTGATTAGCAAAAAAAGTAAATGATGGCACTACCACAGGTAGCTGAGTTGCAAACTTTATACTTACTGGTAGGCCACGATAATTTGGCGGAGGGTTTCTTTGAATCTCTTCTAACATTATATCATTGAGCTTACTCGTAGGAATTTTTTGAGCTCTTCTATCGTATACTTCTAGTGCCAATTCTAATGCTTTATGAATACGCTGTTTTTCAGTAGCAGAAATAAATAAAATTGGCACATCAGTAAAAGGTTCTACTTTCTTTTTGATTGCCTCCGTCCATTTTTTTACCGTATGCGTATCCTTTTCTACTAAATCCCATTTGTTCATAAGCACCACAATTCCTTTGCCTTTGCGCTCTGCCAAGCTAAAAATATTAATGTCTTGCGCAGTTATGCCTACTTCTGCATCAATTACTAGCATAATTATATCGCAGTCTTCTACAACTTTTACCGCTCGTATTTCAGAATAAAACTGAAGCTCCTCTTTGTCCTTTCGTTTCTTTTTTAGACCTGCCGTGTCAATGAGTATAAACTCTTTATCAAATAAGTTATAATGGGTATGAATACTATCTCGAGTTGTACCTGCAATATCAGAAACGATGGTGCGCTCCTCACCTATCAATGAATTTAGCAAAGAAGACTTGCCTGCATTTGGCTGACCCACAATGGCAATCTTTGGTAAGTCAGAAGTAATTTCTGTATCTGTTTTAGGCAATAACTCTACTACCCGATCCAATAAATCACCTGTACCATAACCTCCCACTGAAGATACCGGAAAAACTTCCTCAAAACCAAGCGAGTAAAACTCATTAGCCTCAAGCATGCGCTCACTATTATCCGATTTATTAGCCACCACTAATATGGGTTTCTCTGTTTTACGCAACAAATTAGCAAAAGCTTCATCTAAATCAGTAATACCAGTAGCTACATCGCATATAAACATAATTACATCAGCTTCCTCCAATGCAATATTTACTTGTTTTACAATTTCTTTTTCAAATATATCATCACTATTACCTACGTATCCTCCCGTATCTACTACACTAAACTGTTGTCCGTTCCATACAGCTTCTTCGTATTGCCTATCGCGGGTTACGCCACTTACATCATCTACTATCGCTTTTCGCTCGCCTATTAAACGATTAAAAAGGGTAGATTTTCCTACATTAGGTCTTCCAACTATGGCTACTGTTTTCATGATATGGGTGCAAAGGTAGGCAAGTAAAAGATACTCACCGCTCTAGAAATAGATATCTACATAATCGACAACATTAGCCTCTTCGCAGTTCCTCATTTCTTGCAGTCTGTAATACTTTCTTTTTCCAGTTGCCAAGAAATTATATCTTCCTTTTTTTATACAAGGCTTACCACCGTTATTATAGTTTACTTGTGTAATAATCTTTCCATTAAAAATTAATTCTTTTTTTGAAGCTGTAGAAAATGTACCATTAATTGTGGCATATCCATCTTTAGATCGATGCTCACCTTCTATGCTGTATTCACCCTCTCCAAGGTAATCGATTTCTACAACGCCTGGTTTATCAGAACCTAACCATTGTAACGAAAAACTATGCTTGCCTTTTCTTACATATAAATGGTCAACTTCACCATGCTCTGCAGGTGCTGACCATTCATCATAAAGTTCTGATTCGGATTCACTTTTGTTTTCAATAAGTTTTTCAGGATTCGGTTTGGGTTTTTCAGTCAACAACTCCTCTTCAGCTAAAGAATCTGTTCTAATGCCCAACTGACTTTCTTTTTTTAAAAGTTCATTTTCCTTTTTCAAAAGTGCAATTTCTTTGCCCTTTGAAATAGCTTCTGTTTGAGCATCGTCATTACAGCCAGAAGCTAATATGAAAAGAGATAGAACAAAAACTATATTTAATTGCATGGAATAAAAATAAATATAAAAAAAGAAAGCCCGCTTATAGCGGACTTTCAGTTAGTTGCGAGGGTAGGGATCGAACCTACGACCTTTGGGTTATGAGCCCAACGAGCTACCGCTGCTCTACCTCGCACGGCAAAAGAATGGTATTTCTTTCAATTGAGGAAATAATGAGATAAGTATTTTGTTTAATTATTAAATTATTAGGAAATGCTTGTAATACCTTTGTTCGGTGAGTGAATTTAAAAGCGGTTTTGTAGCCATTATTGGAAAACCAAATGCGGGTAAATCAACCCTACTAAATCAATTTTTAGGCGAAAAACTAGCAATTGTTACGCGCAAAGCGCAAACTACACGGCATCGTATCATGGGTATTTTAACTGAGGACAACTATCAAATTGTTTTCTCTGATACGCCTGGAATTTTAGATGCTAAATACAAAATGCATGAGCGTATGCTCGAAGAAATAAAAAATGTACGCAAGGATACCGATGTTCTGCTTTTTGTAATGGATGTAAATGACGATCTTGAAGAAAACTTAGAACTACTAAAAGAATATAAAACCAACAAGCCAGTCATATTTATCTTAAATAAGGTTGATACCATACATAAAAAAGACCTCCAGGAATTAGGAGAACAAATTACCGCTGCGGCAAATCCCCAACGCATCATTTCCATTTCAGCGCAAGAAGGCATACGTACCGATCAGTTGATTGAACATATTGTAGACTTATTACCCGTGCACCCGCCTTACTTTAATGAGGACAATATGAGTGACCGACCTGTACGATTTTTTGTTGAGGAAATAATTCGTGAGAAAATTTTTAAGCTGCTAAGCAAAGAAATTCCGTATCACACCGCCGTGCATATTCGTAGCTATAAAGACAAAGAAACGCTCACTAAAATAGAAGCAGATATTGTAGTGACACGGGAGACTCAAAAAATTATTATGATAGGTAAAGGTGGTGGTATGATTCGAAAAATTAGCGAGCAATCCCGAGCAGACATCGAAGAATTTATTCAACGCAAAGTGTTTATGGAGCTGCGTGTAAAAGTGCGTAAAGATTGGCGCGATAGTGACATTTTCTTGAAGGAGTATGGATATTAATCTTTCACTTTTTGAAAAAAAAATACCAATACGTTCTATTTCATTAGAACTAGATAATGGTTCCTATGCTGCAGTAGACATATTGCGTTTGGACCAAATTCATGAAAAAATATCTGGCAACAAATGGTTTAAATTAAAGTATAATTTACTTGAAGCCAAGAAGCGCAGCGCTCAAAGCATTCTTAGTTTTGGCGGTGCCTATTCTAATCATTTGCATGCCTTGGCATATGCAGGCAAACTTTTTAATATAAGAACTATAGGCATTGTACGAGGCGAAGAAATAAGCAACCCTACACTACTCGATTGTAAACAGTGGGGCATGGAACTTCACTTTATTTCAAGATCTGATTATAGAAAAAAAACTGAAGAATCATTTTTAGAAAAGCTTCAAGAAAAATACCCGCAGGCATACTTTATACCAGAAGGTGGTGATAATGCGCTAGGTCAAAAAGGCTGCGAGGAAATTATATCACCTCACATTAGTACTACTTATAATGTTTTGTGTTGCTCTATTGGAACGGGCACTACCATAAGCGGCTTAGGCAAATCATTTACGCAAGAAATTTGGGGATTTGCTCCTTTTAAAAATGCGCATTCATTAAAGGATAAATTGACAACATCCTTGCCCAGGCTAAGGTACATTGACGATTTTCATTTTGGTGGTTTTGGCAAAAGCCCAAAAGAATTGCTTGAATTTGCCCAATCATTTAGTACACTACATAAAATAGAATTAGATAAAATTTATACCGCTAAATTGTTTTTTGGCCTAACAACTATTTTAAATCAGAATGCGCTGACCCTCCATAAAAAAATACTTGTAGTCCATACCGGCGGACTCCAAGGAAATAGAAGTGGCAATTAAGAAGGCTTTAAGACGCTATTAGGATATTATCCTATATTTTCGCTTCTTCTAAATGAAATACCTAATACTCTTTCTTTCTGTTTTATTTTTTGGCTTTTCGAGTCAAGCACAAAATAGTGAAATCCCTAGCCTACCTGGCTTGAAAATAGAAACAACAAATGGTCAAAATAAAATTAGTTGGCTTAGTGATTACAGCGGACTAAAGTCAGTTCAAATTATGCGCTCCCAAGATAGTGTACTTAGTTTTGTATCCATAGGCACAATTGCTAGACCAAGAAAAGGTGTACAGCGTTTTACTGACAAACAACCTAAATTAGGAAAAAACTACTATAAAGTTCGAGTTCTTTTTGCCTCAGAGTTGGAGTGGTTTAGTAATACATATAAAGTGGTATTAGATTCCGCAACCATTGAAAAGTCGCGTTTACAATCATTAACTACTGGAAGCACCAACTCAAGAGATGTAGACAATACAGAGGACAACGCAAACTATACTGATTTTTACTACGAGCCTTCTACAAAAATTTATACCAACCCTTATACCGGACATATTATGATTGGCTTAGATGATGCTCGTCAAAAAAGATACTCTCTTAAATTTTATAACCCACGCAAAGAAGAGGTATTATACATTTCAAGAATAAAGAAAAAACAAATTGTACTTGACAAGTATAACTTCAATGCCAAGGGCACCTACTCTTTTAAACTATTCGAAAACGATGAAATAAAAGAAACTGGGTATATAACAATCTACTAAAAATTATCCTTTAGTTTTTCCATGAGTTCCGCACTCATTTTATCAACCGCGTTATGCGAGTAACCTGCAATATGCGGTGTAAGTATCACATTATAATTCAGTAAATTTTCTACTTGATTCCATGCTGTACTGCTTTTAACAGTAAGTTCTTTTTCATTTTCCAATACATCTAAAGCGGCACCTATTACAGCACCTTCCTTCATAGCACCAAGTAAGGCCACAGTAGACACCACACCACCCCTTGCAGTATTTAAAAGAATATGTTTTTTGCATGAAGCTATAAATTCAACATTGTAATAATGTTCGGTTTCTTGGTTTAAGGGTACATGAAATGAAATAATATCTGATTCTGTTTGAAGTTCGTTCAGGCTTTTTTCTGTAGCATACGAATCAGAATAATCTTGCAGATACTTATCGTAAGCCAAAACATTTACTCCAAAAACTGATAATTTTTTGGCGAATGCCCTACCCGTATTTCCATAACCAATAAGGCCAATGGTTTTACCTTCAAGCTCCCAACCTCTATTAGGTTCTCTAATCCATTCCTTATTATTTATTTCTATAAAACTGGAATTGATATTTTTTTGTAATGAAATAAGCATCGCTATACAATGCTCGGCTACAGCATTTGCAATACCGGCTGGAGAAGAGGCAAAAGCAATATTATTATTTTTGCAATATGCTAAATCTATTATTTCAAGACCCGAACCCAAACGAGCAATCCATTTTAAATTGGTAAATTTTACTAAGGTAGCTGCATCTAATTTTAATTTTGTTGAGGTTACAATACCTTGTACTGTATAATCAATTTTTTTAGGGTCATAATCTTGGAGCGTGTAATTCTTTACTTCCAAAAATGTACGGAAGGTATTAGAAATATTTGCGGCGAGTAAAACTTGCTTTTTCACGACTTAAAGATATTAAGAATATAATGTATGATACAAATTAGCAAAAGCCTCCGGTGTTAATTCTTCGGGACGTTTACTTTTTACATCATTTGGCACATCAAGTTGTAATGGTTTTAAAGAATTATTGAGCGTTTTTCTTCGTTGATTAAAAGCTGTTTTTACTAATACTTTATACTTATGAAAATCTTGGATATCATAGGGATTGTCATTTCGTATCATTTGTATAAGAGAAGATACCACCTTAGGTGGAGGTTGAAAAGCGCCGGCTGGTATGTCAAATAACAATTTGCAATCATAAAAAGACTGACAGAGCACACTTAATATACCATAGGCTTTGGTGCTAATATTTGCTACAATTCGTTGCGTTACTTCTTTTTGAAACATCCCAACCATAACGGGTATGTGTTCCTTATTTTCCAAGGTCTTAAAAAGTATAGGACCTGAAATATTATAAGGATAATTACCACAGAGTAAAACCTCTTCTTTAATCGGATAGGTAAGAATATCTCCTTGAATGACATTTTTAGTTGGGTAATGCTTTTTTAAGTAATCAACCTTTTCTTGATCAAACTCGATACCCAAATAATTCTGATCCTCTTTAAAATATTTTGTAATAGCTCCTGCACCAGGACCTACTTCTACAATATTATAATGGGCATGTGCCAAAATAGCTGAGGCAATGCGCTCACAATAAGCTTCATCGTGCAGGTAATGCTGACCAAAAGATTTTTTGAGTGTTAAATTTTTATACTTTGCCAATATTACAAAGTTGCACAAAAAAAGCCATCCTGCCTAAGCAGAATGACTTTCACATCATTATAAAATAAAACCCCTAATTTACTCTACAATAATTTTTTCAGTAATTTTTTCTCCGTCTACCGTAATGTTTAAAATATACAACCCACTTTGAAGTGTAGCCGTTTCTAAATCTATTGTTGACTTCCCTTCAATTTTATTTAAATTTTGAGATAGTACTTTTTGACCAATACTACTATATACATCATAACGCACATTAGATAAACCATCGATATTCAAATCTACTTTTACGTTAGCTGATGTAGGATTAGGATATACTTCGTACGAAAAACTAGCTGCATGCACAGTATTTGCGCTTAGTGGGTTTAAGCCACACTTCGTATTTACAAAATTTCTTACATCGGTCGCATTAGTAATACTAGTAGCAAGACGATACATTTTTCTATCGCTACAAACTACAAATACAGTTGGATAACCCAATCCTCCATTATTTGCAAAGCTTGATTTTACCGGTGTAGGATTAGATTCATTAAAAATCTTATAATTTGAACCTGTAACCCAATCACCTACCGTATTTGTTCCTACTCCATTTAAATCATTATCATTTGTAGATGCATCAGATTCATAAAATAGAACTTCAGCATCTTGTGCTGCTGTTCCGTTAGGACCGTACAAGCTATTATAATTATCTAAAACTCCTGTGCCATGATAGTTCCAACAATTACCACACCATGTAGCCGAAAAATCTATTACAATATGTTTACCATTATTAGTTGCTATGGTAGAAGAGAATACGTCATTATTAATATCAGTAGCTGAGAAGCTAGTTATCACGGTACCATCGGCAAAAATTTGAGCTTGGGAATTGTAAGTGATAAATAAGATTAGAACTAGTACTATTTTTTTCATAGAAATGAGACGAGACTACATAAGCAACTTTACACCTCATTAAAAATGTTACATTCCTATGACAATTGGTTTTAACTGAGCCAATACCTTTTTCATGATTATATTTGCATTCTAAAAAAATAAATTATGTCATTTACATTACCAGAATTACCCTACGCACATGATGCGCTTGAACCTCATATAGATGCTAAAACCATGGAAATTCACCACGGAAAACATCATAATGGATATACTACTAAATTAAATGCCGCTATTGAAGGAACTGATCTAGCAGGAAAAAGCATTGAAGAATTACTAGCTGATTGTGAAAACAATGCAGCCGTAAGAAATAATGGTGGCGGATTTTACAACCACTCTTTATTTTGGAGCATATTAAGCCCTAATGGTGGAGGAAACCCAACAGGAA
This sequence comes from uncultured Chitinophagaceae bacterium, assembly GCA_937981995.1. Lineage (GTDB taxonomy): Bacteria > Bacteroidota > Bacteroidia > Chitinophagales > Chitinophagaceae > JAGNRR01. Next base: position 16,250 of record CALJNC010000017.1, on the reverse strand, counting down.
AACTAGCCGAAGCAATCGATAGCGATTTGGGCGGTATGGATTCTTTTAAAGAAGCTTTTGCAAAAGCAGCAGCTACACAATTTGGAAGTGGTTGGGCTTGGCTTTGTGTGAAAGATGGCAAACTAATGGTATGCTCTACTGCTAACCAAGATAATCCAGTAATGGGTCATGGTTGTGGAGGAACTCCTATACTTGGAATTGATGTTTGGGAGCATGCATATTACCTAAACTATCAAAACCGCCGTCCTGATTATATTTCAGCCTTTTGGAATATTGTAAATTGGGAAGAAGTAAGTAAGCGTTTCGAAGCAGCCCTTTAAATCTTCTTACATATTTTTTTAAAGCCACTACGTAAAGTAGTGGCTTTTATCATTTAAGAAAATATTCCGTTTATGTATACTTTATTGCTTGCTAAAACCTTGTTTCTTTTTTAGTTTTACGCCTCCAAATAATTTTTAAAACCTTTAAATTAAAAAAATGAAACGTTTCTACAAACTTACTTTTATCCTGGTTTTGCTTTTCCAAGCCACAATTAATGTAAATGCTCAGCAAGCTATGAGTGTGCGCACAGGTGCTACCTTCCAATGGGCAGGCCCTCAACCAACTCCAGCATCACCTACGGTGCTTACAAGTATTACAATTAATGGCTTAAACTACAGCGAGCTTGTAGTACCAGATGGCTATGAAATGACACAACTTGGCCCTAACGGACATGCTCCAAATGCCATTAGAACGAATGGATCGGTTACAGTATCTAACAGTGGTTCGCCTACTTGGAATGCTAATGCACTTGCTGCTTTCCAAAACTTTAATTTAAATCAATATTTTCAAAGTAGCCAAAATGGATTGAATATCTGTGGAGACTCTGTTGCCTATTCAACCACATTAGCTCAAAAACAATCTTTGTTATATAGCCAAGGTATTTTATCTACACCAGGTGCTGTAGTGGCAGTAGTAGAGCGTAATGCTAATAACTGCTTCTATGTTGAATTAACTGGTACGCCTGCAGGTGGTGGCCCTGACCAGGTACTTGGTGGTACATTTGTACGTAATGGTTCAACAATTTATGGTGCAAATTTTGCCCCTCCAGCTACTAATGTTGATTATTGGGAAAGTGGAAGAACAAATGATAATACAAATGCTGCTGGAGAAGGGGCAACAATAGGAATTGCCTTATTTTACTTATCGGATATTGCTCCACTTAATTCGGTAGTAAAAAAAGTAACCTTAACAGCATCAACCTTTGATCATGGAGACGGAAAATTCTTTGTTGCTTCAATTGTATCGGATTTAGGTATAAACAAAGTAATAGATAATAACGCCCCTACAATTGGATCCAACGTAACCTTTACATTAACTGCAGATAATGGTACAGCACCGGAAATTTACGCAGATACTGCAGCGGTAGTAAAAGACATTCTTCCTTCAGGATTTACTTACGTAAGTTCTACTACAAGTCAGGGTACATATAACTCAGCCGATGGAACTTGGGACATAGGTACTTTAATACCTGGCCAATCTGAAACATTAACCATTACAGCAACAGTAAACCCTACAGGAAGCTATGTAAATACAACTTCTATTGCGGGTGTTTTATATGATACTGATTTAAGCAATAACAACGATACTGCTATAGCTTATCCAATACTTCCTGACCCAGATATTAATGCAACCTTTGTAAATGTGCCGGTAACGGGTGATGTAAGTACAAATGATGAAAGTTTCCCACCGGGTACTACTTATGGAATGCCAACTGCTGATCCAGGAAATCCAACAACGGCTATGCCTACTATGAATCCTGACGGAACGTATACTTTTGTTACACCGGTAGCTGGTGTATATGAGTTTTTAGTTCCTGTATGTCCTCCTGGTGTTGTAATGCCTGGTTGTCCTGAATCTTTACTTACCATAACGGTTTTAGATGAAAGCGCTAATAATCCTCCAGTTGCAAATACAGATATTGCTTCGACTGAGTCAGGTACTCCTGTTACACTTAGTACGTTAGACAATGATGCTGCGGGTAGCATAGATGATGAATTAGATCCTAGTTCAGTATCTGTAGTTGATTCCCCTTCTAATGGTACAGTAACTGTTGATCCTCTTACAGGTGATATAACATACACACCAGATCCGAGTTTCGTAGGTACAGATACATTAGAGTATGAAGTATGCGATGACCAAACTCCAGCACAATGCGAAACAGCTTTACAGATTATAACAGTTGTAGGAGATGATGCTCCCAACACAACGGCGGCTGCTGATGATTTTGCTTATACTCCTTTAAATACGCCAGTAAGTGCAAATGTATCAGATAATGATACTGACCCACAAGATGATAATCAAACCGTAACTGCACAAACTACAACTATACCGGGTAAAGGAACTTTAGTTTTAGGAACTGATGGTTCGTATACATTTACTCCCGTAAATGGATTTACCGGCCCTGTAGAATTCCCTTATACAACATGTGATGATGGTACGCCGCAAGCATGTGCCGAGGCAACGTTGCATATATTAGTTTCAACCAATGCCCCTCTTGCTGTTGACCATGTTTACTTCTTTGGTAAAACAATAAACGGTGAGAATCAATTACAGTGGGAAACAATAAATGAGTACAATAATCAGTACTTCGAGCTTTACCATGGTACGCAAATAAGTGGTTTAGAAAAACTCGCTACGATTGAGTCAAAAGGTGCATTTAATACAAATGGGAATTGGCATTATACATTTAATCATACTAAACCAGTAGTAGGAAAAAACAACTACTACCAATTACATTCTGTTGATTACAATTTAAAATCAAAAGCGCATAGTGTTATTAATCTTTATGTTGGAGAGGAAGGAAGCGTTGTAGTTTATCCTAATCCTGCAAATGATGTTCTTACACTTTCAATAAATAATTTAGATATTGACGACTTAAAAATTGAGCTATATGATTTGCAAGGAAGAATTATTCTTTCAAGTAATCACGTACTTGACAATGGTTCTTTCAACACAACCATTTCATTAGAGAATGTAGTTTCTGGAATGTATATTTTAAAAGTTTCGGATTTGAATTCTAAACTGTATACTTTCCCTATTCGTAAGAAATAGAATAACAAATAAAAACAGAAAGGGAACTCGAACGAGTTCCCTTTTTTTTATTCTTATTTAAAATCTTATAGTTTTCCCTTTACTACGTCTTCTACAATTTCAGGATTTAATAAAGTAGAAATATCACCAAAACTATCCATCTCATTACATGCAATTTTTCGTAAAATTCTTCTCATAATTTTACCCGATCGAGTTTTGGGCAAGCCAGGTACAAATTGAATTATATTCAATTTAGCAATCGGTCCTACTTGATTACTTATAAGTTGATTAATTTCGATTTTTACTTGCTCAGGACTATTATCCGTCTCTTTTAAAATAACATAACCGTAAAGAGCATTTCCTTTAATGTCATGAGGATATCCAACAATTGCACTTTCGGCTACATCTTTATGTTCATTAATAGCATCTTCAATAGGTGCAGTACCTAAATTATGCCCTGACACAATAATTACATCATCCATTCTTCCTGTTATACGATAACCATTTTCATCGCGTTGAGCTCCATCGCCCGTAAAATATTTGCCGGCAAAGGCCGAAAAGTAGGTATCAATATATCGCTTATGATTACCCCAAATTGTACGTGCCATAGAAGGCCAAGGATGCTTTATACATAGTGCACCTTCTGCTGTTGCATCAGCTAGTTCCTTTTTATCAGCATCCATTAAGCAAGGTTGAATACCCGGTAATGGAAAGCTTGCATAGGTAGGCGTTGTTTGAGTCACTCCAGGTAATGGAGAAATTAAAATTCCACCCGTTTCAGTTTGCCACCATGTATCTACTAATGGACAATTATTTTTACCAATATTATCATCGTACCAATGCCAAGCTTCTTCGTTGATAGGTTCACCTACCGAGCCAATTACTTTTAAGGAACTTAAATCATATTTAGTTACCAGTGCCAAACTCTCTTTTGCTAAAGATCGAATTGCAGTAGGCGCAGTATAAAACTGATTTACTTTATGCTTCTCTACCACCTCCCAAAAACGCCCACAATCAGGGTAGGATGGTATTCCTTCAAACATAATGGTAGTTGCTCCATTAGCTAGCGGCCCGTAAACGATATAAGAATGACCCGTAATCCAACCAATATCTGCCGTGCACCAATACACATCACCTTCATTGTAATTAAATACATTTTTAAAAGTATAAGCAGTGTATACCATATAGCCTGCTGTAGTATGCATCATGCCTTTAGGCTTACCTGTACTACCTGAGGTATATAATATAAATAAAGGATCCTCGGCATCCATTACCTCCGCCTCAAATTGCTCGCTAGCTGCATCTAATAATGGTTGAAGAAATACATCTCGTCCCTCTATCATTTCTATAGTTTGGCTTGTACGTTTTACAACAAGCACTTTGGTTATAGCAGGAGTTTCTTTCAATGCATCATCAACAATCGTTTTTAAAGAAATCGTTTTGGCTCCTCTAAATCCACCATCAGCTGTTATTACAATTTTGGCACCACAATCATTGATACGTGAGGCCAATGCTGTTGAAGAAAAACCTGCAAATACCACCGAATGCACCGCGCCAATTCGGGCACAAGCCAAAACTGATACTGCCAATTCAGGAATCATAGGCAAATAAAGTATTACACGATCTCCTTTTTGAACTCCTTGTTCTTTGAGTACATTGGCCATTTTACAAACTCGCTTATGCAGTTCATTAAAACTTATATGCTGTGCATCCTCTTTAGGATCATTTGGTTCAAAAATTATAGCAGCCTGTTCGCCCTTTGTAGCTAAGTGCCGATCTAAACAGTTTTCTGTTATATTTAATTTAGCACCTTTGAACCATGTAAATTTTGCTTCTTTAAAATCATGCTCGCAAATGCTTTCCCATTGTTTTTTCCAAACGAAATTTTCTTTTGCTATTTTTTCCCAAAAATCTTTAGGGTCTTCTACTGATTTTTTATACGCTTGTTGATAGTCCGTTGGATTACTAATGTTATAATGATTCATAATAAAATTGCGAACTACTAAAATAAACAAAATCTTGGATTAGAATCGCTAATTCATTTGTTGGTATTATTTCCTAATTTTGAATACAAAGGATATCATTTGATAGATAAGAATAAAAAAATAAAAAAATCGGAGAAGGCAATACTCGTAGGCTTGATACAACAACATCAAACCGATGAGCAGATAGAAGAATATCTTGACGAGTTGGCTTTTTTGGCTGAGACGGCCGGAGCCATTGAAGTAAAACGCTTTACCCAAAGACGCGAGCGCCCTGATGGACGGACCTTTCTTGGAAAAGGAAAATTACAAGAAATTAAACAATATATTGATCGTGCAGATACAGAGGTTGATATCCTAATATTTGATGACGAACTTACGGGCTCTCAGATATTAAATATTGAAGAAGCACTTGATAAGCATGTATTGGACCGCAGTGATTTAATACTAGATATTTTTGCCGCAAGAGCTACAACAGCTCAAGCACGCACACAGGTAGAACTTGCGCAGTACCAATATATACTACCACGTCTGCGTGGTATGTGGACTCACCTTGAAAGACAAGGAGGCGGAATTGGAACAAGAGGACCTGGTGAAACAGAGATTGAAACGGATAGACGTATTATTAGAGACAAAGTTTCGGTATTAAAAAAGAAGCTTATCAAATTTGACAAACAAGGACAAACTCAACGCAAAGAACGTGGTGAATTAATACGAGTATCATTAGTTGGTTATACCAATGTTGGTAAGAGTACCATCATGCGCGTGTTAAGTAAAGAGGAAGTATTTGCTGAAAATAAATTGTTTGCCACATTGGATACTACTACCCGCAAGGTAGTTTATGAGCGTACTCCATTTTTACTTAGCGATACGGTAGGTTTTATAAGAAAACTGCCTCACCACTTGGTGGAAAGTTTTAAAAGTACACTAGACGAAACTCGTGAAGCGGATATTCTACTCCATGTAGTGGATTTATCTCACCCCACTTTTGAAGATCAGATGAATGTGGTGAATGGTACGCTGAAGGAGCTGAATGCATTTGACAAGCCCGTTATTATCATTTTTAATAAATTAGACCTGTACGAAAAGAAAGCTTTTGATGAGTGGTTAGAACCAGAAGTAAAAGAACAGCTTTTAAAAGAATTGATTGCAAGTTGGAAAAAAAGGCTTGATGGTAACTGTATTTTCATCTCAGCACAGGAAAAGACGAATATTGCTGAGTTTAGGGATATCTTGCTTAAAAAGGTCAAAGATTTGTACCGAGAACGCTACCCATATAAAACTGTTTTTTACGAGTAAGATTTTCTTTGTTTTTTTATCAAAAAGTATATATTTGCACTCCTTTATAAAGCATCTGACTGTTAATCAGAGGGTGCTTAACTAAAGAAACCATATTCCTCCTTAGCTCAGTTGGTTAGAGCATCTGACTGTTAATCAGAGGGTCTCAGGTTCAAGTCCTGAAGGGGGAGCAACAAAACGTCTAACTTTTTGTATTTCAAATAGTTAGGCGTTATTTTATTTAACAGGGTAAATATAAGGTAAACAATGTATTTTTAAGTTCAAAAAAAAATAAGGTTGTCCTATAGACAACCTCAATTCCAGTAATAAACTTATTCTACTTCATAATAACTACTTTACCACTTTCCACTGATAAATTAGTCTTCACCTGATAAATATAAGCTCCAGGGACTATTTTTCTCGTATCCCATATATACATTCCGCTTAGCTCATTTAATTCTCCTTCATTAACAGTACGACCGTGTAAATCTGTAATAACAATTTTACAACCCTCGCAAGATTTATCTGGATTCATTATTTGAAAAGTAACGTGATCTTTAGCAGGGTTAGGATATACTTTGATTTCTTGTTGTACTGATATATTATTTACTGACTCAACGACCTTTTTATTTTGAGGTGGTACTATTGCAAAGCTCTTGGTAATACAATCATTATAGAAAAAACATAAAGCATTTTGAGCTCTTTGTCCACCATAGGTACTCGGGAACATTTCAGCAATGTTTGTCAGATCAGTTTTCTTGACTTCATCTAATTCATGAATACTTATACTACTATTCTGTAATCCTATTTTAAAGTTGAAAAAATCTGTATAAGCGTTCAATTCAGTTTGCTCTTTCTCACTGAGTTCAAAAGAAGTTGAAATTGCAGAAAGTGTATTTTGTGCATTTGCATTTTGACCTTTACTTAAATAATATTCACATAACTGAAAACGAGAATGTACAGTTTGTACTTTATCCAACCATGTAGCTATGTCATTTGTGTAATCAGTAGTTTCATTCTCACTGTGCATCATACATTGTACCACTTCGTAGATACTTTCATTCCGTTCAGCTTGAAGCATACTTATTGTATTTTCAAGACTGGTTCGATACGTCTCGGTTGACCAACTAGCCACAATTAAGTTTTATCATATAAGTTGGCAATGGATTAGCTAATTCATATTGAAGAAACTCTAAGAACTCACGTTCTCTAGAAGCCTCTGGATTAGCGAGAATAATTTCTAAATACATCGCTTGCGGTAAAATGTTTTCTTCACCCGTTTGGCGCAATACTTCATTTGATAAATACGGAGACTCGGCCAATAAATTATTTCGTAAAGTCCAAGCATTATCATTCCATGTTTCACTAACATTGCCAACCATTTGATTTGTGCTTCCATCATCTATTACCTGCTGATGATTATACAAAGCAGTTACTAAAGAGGCATGTAAAGAATTATAACGTATAATAGCAGAAGTTAATCTTGATGTTGGGAAATCAATCGGGTCTACATTGGGGTTGTATCTGGCATCACAGTTTGTAGCAGGCAGTGTTGTCATTTTACTTATCGTACCATCATTGTATAATGGGTCTGTTGTACCTCCCGAATGATAGTATCGTATTCCTTGACCGTAATTTGCGAAATCCCAACCTATGGAATTTTGGCTTGGTGAATTTTGGCTAAATGTGTTTCCGGCTGATTGCAATGCACCCAAACTTGAGATGCTTAACTGATTAGAATGTATTCCATATTGAGATCCAGAAGGACCTACATAAATGTCTCTGAAATTATTCGTGTTTGTATTACAATTAAAGCGCACACCATATTCACGAGGTGCACCACCGCCAAATTGGTATCCGTGATTATACTCTTCGGAGACACTACCGTAAGCCAAGTCTTTAAATGTATTTTTATATACAAAGTTGTCATTAGCATAGGTGTTAGCAATCCAAGTTCCAAAAGTTGGAACCGTATTATGCGCATTACTACCTACAAATTCATTTTCACTAATATTATAATGTGGGCACTCATTGGCATATAAGCCTACCCCCCATGTGGTGCTTAAATTTTCAAATTCGTTGAGTCCAAACGTTCCATTATCATGACCAAGCATTTGAATACCTATTTTGTTCTCGCTAAAATCTGAGTTAACCACAATAGCATTGCTTAAAAGATTATAACCGCCTAAATCTATACCCATTTCTAAGTTATTGAAAGTACTTGGCACAACAGGACTACTTGGGTTTCCAGCATTCGATGTTTCATTTACTAAAATAGAACCATCTAAACAGGCAATACCTTTACCTGTATGGAGTGCATTAGTCATTTGATTATCAAAAGAACAGCCTGTTATTTTTACTCTATCCATACCCCATAGAGATATATGATAAGTAAATACTGGACCAGTACTGGGATAATCATCATCTACAATAAAGGAACAATTTTTAAAATAGGAGACATCTGCCTTGGGTATAATGGTATTAGAGATATAATTTTGATATTTTAGAAAAGCCGCGCTGCGTCTATTGTTTTTAAAAGTAGCATTATTAGCTATTATAATTCCACCGCCAAGTCCTGTCCAATAGTTAGCAACACCATTCTCACTATTTTCAATAACGGCACCATTCTTTAATTCACATACCCCTTGATTGGTTAAAGGTGTTTGTGACAAATTATCATCACCATCTATAAATATTCCTAACCACATGGTATTACAAGAATTAGTAATTGTAGCACCATCCACAATAAGATGTGCTCCTTTTTTTACATTGATACGCCCCCATTTAGGCATGTGTATTGTAGTTGGGTTAGTCGCTGTGCCTTTTATTAACAAAGTATTACCAGCTTCTACTGTAATACTACCTTCAATATAAACATCTCCCGTTAAAGTAGTAGTACCACCAGCATCTACTTTTTTACTCGTACCTATATTGCCTGAACTAGCATGGTACAAATCGCTTTCCCACATACCTCTCCCATGTGTAGCTGCTCGTAACTTACCACTGCAATAATTGATCTCCAAATCATTGATTAATGATTTAGGGAAACCATCATTAAAACATACCCAGAATGAGCTATCAATAGGCTCTTGCTTTACGAAACGATATACGCCTACATCAGTACCTGCATATACAACATCATCACTACCCGATTGATACACCAATGAGGTAACCGGATGCGGTGGCAAACCCTTGGATAAATCCTTCCAAACTACATTTCCACTACCCACAACAAATGGATCATCTTCCGTATAGAGTACTCTACGTGAATTGGTAGGCTTACCATCGCTACCCATATTTATTTGGCTTTGTCCAAGCCATACTTTATTTGGGTTTTGATCACCAATGGCTATGGCACTGATCGGGCTTCTATGCCCAGCATTACTTGCACTTGATAATAGATGCTGCGGTGTAGCGTCATACCAATTTAACCCTCCATCGGGTGTATAACTCACTAATTGATCTCCTTTAGAATTTTGAGAAAAGTAACATACGTAAGCTTTTCTATCGTCCAAATCGTTTTTTCCAATGGCAAAACAGCGCACAGGTAATGAGTCAATGCCCCAAACCTGATCAGAATAGTAACCTCTAGGATGGTAAGACCCTAAGGGTCCATACCTTCTCCAATTTCCATCATTTAACCAAGTGCTATCCTTAACCCACAATCGTTCTTTACCCACATAAAGCTTTTTACTGGTTTCAGAAATATTGATTGGAAAGGCATTTTCGTATTTTTCTTGATGCAGCATAATATGATCTTGTTGATAAGAATAACGAGAATCTATTTTGCGTCCACCGCCAGTATCAGATGCATACAGTTGGCCTTGGAAATTATTAGGAGCTGTAGGATAACCCAATTGATAGTAGGCTTTATCTCTATTCACTGCATCAAATTCGCAATCTACGGCATCGGTAACTTGTATAACCTTCCAAGGGATTGATTGATCTCCCTCACAGGCAAACATACCATTATGAATAGCACCACCACTCAGAAATTTTTCTTGACCGTCCTGATCAGCCATCCCATAAAACTGGGTTACTGCTAATCCTCTACCATTAATATTTACACACGTTCTAGTACTAAATTGCCCAAAATTGTATACACTGCCTGCTGGTTTTTTACCTATGCCACCGTCTGAAGCAAAAAATAATAAATCTCCTCGACCACTATCAAGCGGAGAACTTGTCTGTAAATACATGCCACGTATATCGCCATGTGTAGGTTCTCCCCAATAGGTACTAATGGGAGCAAAAATTTCTCCGCCATCAACAGACATATATGCAACGCCCCCGACATTTTGAGGGCTTCCAAAATAGATAGTATTTGGATTATTGGGACTCACAATTAATTTTCCAATTATCGCTGTATTCGTAACCCTTCTCGTAATATTTGTGTCTATGATTCCAGTAGTTCTATCTATATGACCTAGTATAAGTAATCTTTTTATTTGTGGTGCAAAAATAGGCGGAGGGCCTTGCACTATAAACACATCATCATAGTCATAATAGACGTTATTATTGTTAGGTATTGATATACTGGCAATATTAGTATGCACAGGATTACCGTAATACTTAACAATACTATCATGCATATACTGATGCAGAATAGTTCCGTCTGAATCACTATACTCATAAAGAAGCGCATTTCCAACCGAGTCTACTAGATCAATTATACTATTTGTAGATGCTATGAGCCTATGCGGAGGGCTAGGTAAAAAAGCAATATCTGTAAAAAAAGTATCTGTTATCGCCTCTTGCCCTCCTAACGTATGGACTACGCTCCATGCTTGCCCTTGCTTCTTCATAAAAATTTTCTTCTTATTAAAAGCCCACAAGGTTCCGTCAGGTGCGTACAATAATTTATCCACCCCGTGCTCTATAGACAATAGCCCATTAGGGCCTACAAAGAAAGGCTCATGCTGCCAAGTAGCACCACCGTCCATTGTACGAATCACTCCATAATGATACCCATCGTTAAACCAATAAGAACCTTGTAAATGATAATGGCTAGGAGTAGCTAACCATATTTCATTTGGATTTGAAGGGTTAACGGCGATACTCATTACTCCCATAGTACCTGCAATATTGGCATTATCCGTAATATTGTGCCAATGCGCTCCTCCGTCAGTAGTTTTCCATAAACCACCCATTCCACTACCAGCAAGTATAAAATTACTATCGGTAGGACTCGCCCATACCGTATTAAATAAGCCTAAGGCTTGCATATTATTCGGCAAAGTGTCAGGACCAATTGAGGACCAATTGCCCTGAAATTTACCATCGGTTTCACTACAGAGTGCGTGTGGATTATCAATTGAAAATTTAGCCAATTCAGCTAAAGCTGTAAATGCATTTTTACCATTTGGAAAGTCTGCACAAATTCTATCCTGCCAAAAACGTTTCCATTTGCTAATTTTTAAAAAGCTACTACCCTCTGTTGTATCCGTAGGGTCATTAAAATGATAGAGTATACCATCTAGTGCCTGCTGATAAGTTAAACCAGGTTGCGAATAATTAGGCAAAGGAGCATACGAGGGCGACGAGGGCGACTGTGCGCAAACAAGTGCACAATTGGAGATTAAAATGAAACATAAGATTAGTTTTTTCATGGTATATTGTTTTTTAGGATTGAATAATTAATTTTTTATAAATGATAGTTTTATTTGTACGAATGGATAATAAGTAAAAACCGGCAGGATATTCTCTTAAAGAAATCCCATGAAATGCTTCCTTCTTGGAAAGTACTTTGAGTTGTTTACCATTAATATCTTGTAATGATATAATATCATTATCATTTAATACTCCCCGCACATAAACTTTAGTAGAAGCAGGATTTGGATAAATCATAAAATCCTCTTCTTTAGTAATATAATTTGAACTTGATGGCCATAAACTAAACTCAGCAAAGAGCATGTCTCCATTACCTTTATAAGGTCCAGGTATGTCACCGCTCGGGCCTTGTGTTGCTGTAAACCCTCCAACTAAAATACGATGTTTATCGGACAAAACACATCCCGACACCAATACATCATTCCATTGTCCTATTATACTCCCGCCCCAAATTAAATCTCCATTGGTATCAACATTCGCTATATAAGCATCATTTATACCGCTGCTATCAAAGCTTCTTGGCACATCTCCATCCCAACTTTGACTAGTACCTGCCAGTAATATTCCGCCCGATCCATTAGAGGCTATGCTAAAGCATTCATCATCATAACTGCCACCAATGCACCTACTCCATAATAGTTTACCGCTAGTATCTATTTTTAAAACGAGAATATCTGTTATTGGATTACTTAAAGAACCACTATGATTGCTGCTGGCCATGTAATCATTAGATCGAGTATTACCCACCACAAAGAGGCAAGTGTCATCTGCCAATAAAATACCTCCACCAGGGTTAATCTCATCGAATAAGGTACCTCCATAATCATAGTGCCAAAGCATTGTACCGTTTTTGTCTAACTTAGCAACGTACATATCTCTGCTGGGATTGTCAGCAGGGTTGGGAAAACCATTCAGACTAAAACCACTAGGGGTACAATCAATATCTAGTGACTCATTATATAGCGTAATATAATAGCTACTATCTGGGTGCTGTACAACTTTCATGGCTCCTTCATCTCCAGTGCCGCCAATATTACGCACCCATTCTTTCGTACCAGTACTATCCAATTTAAGCAAATGAGCATCATACAGCCCACCATTGCCACCATAAACGCTATCTAAATCTCCATTACCCTGATTGCCCACTATGCAAAGCATATAACCTCCATCTAGTGTTTCAATCACATCGCTAAATCCAACACCCACAGCGCTTCCATAGGTGCTATCCCATAGCTTGCCGCCATTACCGTCAATGCATAATAGCCAAGCATTAGTACCTCCCATTCGTTTGTGAGTGACATCTCCATCATTACTCTCAGTATCACCACCTATAAGAAAACTACCATTTCTGAGTGTTATTATCTTAAAAGGCCGATCTTGACCGCTGCCTCCATAACATTGTTTCCAAACCACACTTTTGGTACTATCAAAACGGATGGCACAAAATTCATAAGAACTATGACCTGTAGGCTTTATAAAATCACCACTGCTCGGAAAATAAACTTCACTAATAGCAATAAAACCACCATCTGATGTTGGTACCATAGACCTAACCTGATCAACATCTGTATTGCCCATAGTTTTCACCCAGTTGAGTGTAGGCTGCGGAGGCTGGGCAAGTAAATTTATACCTACCGATACAAGGAGAATTGAAATTATGTATTTCATAGTTCTAAAGTTAATCTTTTTTATATTGTACAGTTAATAGATTTCGTCATGATTTAGTAAATGTTTCTTTAGCCGGAGAAACAAAGTTGACACTGTTGCACATAATGAGTTTATGTTGTTTCTTCTCTATTTTGTTAAATGAACGGGTTCAATTCATGACATAAGAAAAGGGTGTGAGCCCGTGCTTGTCATACGTTGAGGTTCGCAAAAACCTTGCTACATGATTTACAGGAAGAACACACCCTTCTCAGGGTGCGCTCCTTCAAGTTCTTCACTGTAGCTTTTAATTTTGCGATTTCAACGTAGTGATTCTCTTAAAAGAAACGCTATATATTTTAATTAATTATTACTTTACATAGTTTTTAGTTTAGTTAGATCTAAGATAAGGTGCTTAAGTTTTTTAAACTAAAAATTAGTACCTTTTTAATACTTCAAGTCATTTAATAATCTCAATGGTTCCAGAAAACCACTGCTCAGTTCTTTCAAACACTGCTTTATAAGTATATAAACCACTAGGCAAATTACCCAAGTTGATTTTTTTCATTAAAGGGAGTGCTCTTACATTCCTTCCTAGGAAGTCAAAGAAATAGATTTTGCCATTTACATAATTGTCAGGGTAGTTAATATAAAAAACACCGTTACTACTTGGGTTAGGGTAAATTGGCAGAGAATGGTTCTCTATTGCACTAGTTGAGAACGTAATGTGAGGCGTGCTAAATCTAACCTTATCTATTATCCAACCCGGTTTATTATTTTGAATGGAATCACTTTTAAATAAAAAACGAAAACCAAATGGCCAACTCATTTTAAGTTGGGGTTTAATAGCTAAATAAGTAAAACAGATCTTTACTTGTTGCCACCCATTAGACTTACCTGTCCAAAAAAACAAACCTCGACTATTACTAATCGGCAAGTGCTGCGATGGTACTTGGTAAGAATAATCAATTTTAAAAAAAAAATGTATCCGTATAATTCAACCAAGTTAAGCCAGAATCTAAAGTATACTGCACCATACAGGTATCTTGCAGACTATCAACATTATAATAATGCCAAAAATTAATTGAAAATACAGAATCTTGTGTGGGCACATAATAAATACTATTCGTCCAAATATTAAATGCACTAATATTATTTGTATCATATGTATTGACCGTATCTGTTTGGATTGCGCGGTTTCCAAAATTTGCCATTGGGAATCCTAGCTTAGTTACAGTTCCTACCTGCCACAAATTATTTGGCAAGGTAGTATCTACTTCAAAAAATAAATTATTTGTATTGGAAGTATCAAAATCACAACTATCAATCAAATAAGGTCCAAATGAACCAATGGTATTTCCACAAAAACAATGGGAAAAAGCCTTAAAGTAAGGTAGAGAAACAATGAGGACTAAGAGCACTTTTTTCATGAATAATTTAAAGTACACACTGGTGTTCGTTATCCACATTAATATCCTGTCATTTTTGCGTTATTTTTTTATGACAAAAGAATTACGGTACAGATACGATTTGACATTTAGTTAAGTCAATTGACATTAATTTTTTTACACTTGTCAGGCGTATTATTACGAAGTATAAAAGACGACGAGGACTTCTAAAGTAGGCAATACGAATGCTACTTAAAACAAATATTGATGGTGGGTTTTGTGTTACATTTGAGCGACTTTGCATAGGACAACGTGTTATTGTGCTTTCTTTGTTTGATATACTGACAATAGAAAATATGAATGTTGGAAAATCGCTTGTTTGAGATGAAAAATCCTTGCTTTAAGAAAAATATGATGTAGAATAATGGCACAGACTTGTTACAAACTTGCATTCAAAATACCTACAGTTAATGTAGCGCTTTCATTTTTTATATCATAGCAAACTTAATATGACTTATAAGCACTCCAACAGCCTACAGTACGATCCATTGACTAGACAAGTCACTGTCAAAGCACAAAAAAGAGCGGATAAAACCAAGGGTAAGAAAAAAGGAATTATCTATGCGAGAGTTTCGACTGAAGAACAAAAAAGAAAAGGGAATGGTATCAATGCCCAAATTTCAGACTGCGAAAGACGAGCCCAACACCAAGACGTAGAGATTGTTTCCGTTTTCAAAGACGAAGCGGTCTCCGGCACAACGCTCAGCAGAAAATGATTTTTAAACGCCATTAAATATTTAGAAAAAACCAATAAGAAGGATACTGAAATAGATTATTTCATTTGCGTGGCTACCTCTAGGTTTTCAAGGTCCCCCGAAATCAACAGAGCTTTTGATATGGTGGCTAGAGTGGAAATGACAGGTGGCAAACTCGTAGCAGTTGGTAATGGTGGTGTACAAGAAACCGAAACAGAAGAAGGATTGATTGGTCTTACTTTGAATTTTCTTGTAGACGCTTTAGAAAGCAAAAGAGGACAGAAAAGAGTAAGATATGGTCAAAAGTGAAAATTGTATGCCGGCTATCGACCTTTTTCAAGTGCACCACTGGGTTATCAAAGAACAATAGAAAGTGAAGGAGGGAAAGAAGTTAAAAATGCTTTGTCATTTGCATCAACATGATCATCTGACAAGGTTGGATTTTCAGTAAAATCTTCTCCTCCAAAAATCAATAGTAGCTCTACCGTTATTGCATCGTCTGAAAGTGCTCTACCAGTTAA
>CALJNC010000016.1 GCA_937981995.1 uncultured Chitinophagaceae bacterium | reverse complement strand
TAAAGCGCATCAATAATATACTAGTGGATTTAGCTCGTGATATGTGGACTTATATTTCAATGGATTATTTCAAGCAAAAAACAAAGAAAGGCGAAGTAGGTTCTTCGGCTATGCCGCATAAAGTAAACCCCATTGATTTTGAAAATGCAGAAGGAAACTTTGGAATGGCCAATGCGACTTTTGAGCATTTATCTGCTAAGTTGCCTATCTCTCGTTTACAGCGTGACTTAACGGATAGTACGGTACTACGTAATATTGGTGTGCCTTTGGCGCATAGTTTATTAGCTTTCTCTTCTTTAGAAAGAGGCTTGGGTAAATTATTGTTGAATAAAACCAAACTACAATCTGATTTGGAAAATAATTGGGCAGTAGTAGCCGAGGCAGTGCAAACAATCCTCCGCCGTGAGAATTTTGATAAGCCGTATGAAGCTTTAAAAGAATTAACGCGAGGTAAAGGCGGCATTAATGAAGAAAGTATGCATGCATTTATTCAAGGATTAAAAGTTTCACCAAAAGTGAAAAAAGAATTGCTTAAAATTACACCTTGGAATTATACTGGGGTAAAGCATAAGTTTTAGGTAGTGACCCACCCCTTAATCCCCTCCCACGGAGGGGAATCAAAAATGTACGAGCTTGGGTTGTGAAATCTTGAGTTTTTTTGGATTAATTTTTTAAATAAACTATTTAATCTTACAAAAACGTTCCCCTCTTGAGAGGGGTTAGGGGTGTGTCTGGCTAGCAACGCTTGTGTCAAATTACAAATACACATCCTTAATATGCAGCAAATCCTTCACCTTTTTGCCTTCTAATAAAATAGAAATACAGTCATAGCGGATATCCCAATTAGGGTGTTGGTGCAAGTATTCTGCTCCGGCGGCGATAATCGTTTTTAATTTTTTCTTTGTGAGTCCTTCTTCGGGCAGGCCATACTTTGTTGACTTGCGTGTTTTTACTTCTACAAATACGGTAGTGTCACCTTCTTTACAAATAATATCCAGCTCCCAATGTTTGTAGCGCCAATTGCGCTCTAGTATCTCAAAACCTTGAGATTCTAAATAGTCAACGGCTAGATCCTCGCCAAATTCCCCTGTGTCTAGATTGGAGTTCATTTTTATTTCTTAAATTTACACGCTTAATCGTTATGAAAGAACTTATAGCAAACTTTGGTCTACAGTTAGAAACGGCACTTGCCATTAGTAAGAAAAACCCCTTGGCTTTTGGAAAGAAAAAATTTAGTCAGATTTACGTTAGTGGATTAGGAGGTAGTGGGATAGGAGCAACCATAGTGCAAGACTTTGTAAAAGATAAAATTGAAATTCCTTTCACAGTAAATAAGAGCTACAATACGCACAAAACTATAGATAAGAGTACCTTATTTATTGCATGTTCCTACTCAGGCAATACGGAAGAAACACTTGCTGCTGTAAAAATTGCAATTAAAGCAAAAGCAGAAGTTGTATGTATTACCTCTGGTGGCTACCTGCAAGAAATTGCTGCTAAGCATAAGTTTAAGTGCATTATAGTGCCAGGTGGCATGCCACCAAGGTCATGCCTAGGGTATTCTTTGGTGCAACAATTGCATGTATTGCATCAAGCAGGTTTTATTAAGCAAAGCGTTGCGGTGCAGCTTAAAGGAGTAGTAGGTTTACTTAAAAAAGAAAGTCGCTCAATTAAAACAAAGGCAAAATCAGTAGCCAAGAAAGTGGTAAACACTATGCCTATTATTTATACCACGATAGGTTATGAAGGTTTGGCTATGCGCTTTAGACAGCAGCTGAATGAGAATAGTAAAATGCTTGCGCATCATAATATCATACCTGAAATGACACATAATGAAATACTGGGTTGGCAAACGAAAAATTCAGCTGTTTCAGTAATTGCTATGAAGGATATGAAAGCGAGTGCCAAAAATAAAAAGCGAATGGACTTTTTATTAAACAAGGTAGTTAAAAAGAGTTGTAAAAACATCACAATGCTTGAACCAAAAGGTACTACCTATTGGCAGCAGTTTTTCTATTATAGTCATTTACAAGATTGGATTAGCTGGGAGCTAAGTGTATTAAACAAAGTAGATTCCACCGAAATATATGTAATAGATGCCTTGAAAAGCGCTATGGGGGAAAAGAAAAAATAGATACATTTGGGAAAACGAAGAACTAAAACCACATTTGCAATATGGACAAGAAGAAGATAGCAGTAATCGCAGGACTAATTTTAGCTGTAGTAGCATGTAGATTATTTTTTAACGAAATGAAATGGTTCAACTTATTTCCAATTGCCGCTTTAGGTATTTTGGTTGGTTCTACTTTTAAAAATAAATTGACGCCTTATATCGTATTATTAGGAGCTATGATACTTACTGATATTTCTTTTGCTATTTTCATGCCAGCCATGACACCAACGGAAGTGTTGCCTACTGTACTGAAGTATGTTGCGGTGTTACTCGTGGTATTAATGGGTACTAAATTAGATCCTACAAAATGGACGAAAGCAATTGGTTTTACCATTGGAGGAACATTAATTTTCTGGATTGTTTCAAACTTAGGTGTTTGGGCAGGCGGTTACTATGGTTATAGTTTCGCAGGTCTTATAGAGTGTTATACGATGGCTATTCCTTTTTATCAAGTTGAAGGATCTCAGCTATTTGTAAATGCTTTTAGTTCCAATATTGTATTTGGGGCTTTAGCCTTTGGCGTTTATAATCTTTCTTTTTCAAAAAGAAAAAGTTTAGCAACAGCCTAGAAGATTTCCTTAATAGTCCGCACATTTTGTTTAACTTTGTATCAATTTAGTTAAACAATGAAAAATTATGTAATTATTGGTGGCAGCTCAGGAATTGGTGAAGCATTGGTTCAACAGCTTTCTGCAGACAACCAGCTTTTTGTAACTTTTAATGAAAATCAAAAAGAAAGTAGTGGCAATGTGCACTATCAGCACTTTGATGTTACAAGCGAGGCCAGCCTTGAAAATATTCCTGATGAGATTCATGGTTTAGTATACTTACCTGGTACAATAAACCTGCGTCCTTTTAATAGAATAAAGCCAGCAGATTTATTGAAAGACTATTCAATCAACTTGGTTGGAGCCGTGAAAACGATCCAGCAACTTTTGCCGAATCTTAAAAAAGGAGGTCAATCCTCTGTTGTATTATTTTCTACCGTTGCGGTACAAACGGGTATGGGTTTCCACTCCATGGTAGCCAGTAGCAAAGGCGCCATAGAGGGCCTTACAAAAGCCTTAGCGGCCGAACTAGCACCAACGATTAGAGTAAACTGCATTGCACCCTCACTTACTGATACGCCTTTAGCTGCAGCGCTTTTGAGTAGCGATGAAAAAAAGGAAGCATCTGCCAAAAGGCATCCGTTAAAAACAGTAGGTACTGCTGCTCAATTGGCCTCAACGGCTAAGTTTTTACTTACTGAGGATAGTAGTTGGATGACCGGACAAATACTGCATGCTGATGGAGGTATGAGTAGTATAAGAATGATATAAAATGCATAAGAAACCATTTTTACCCGAGAAGATATGTGTGGCATGTAGTCGTCCTTTTGCTTGGAGAAAAAAGTGGGAGAAAAATTGGGACGAAGTAAAATATTGCAGTGAACGCTGCAGAAGAAATAAAAACAATCAAAATGGCGATATACAAATTAGAGAAAACGCAAGTAGTAAAAACGGATAAGAAAACACTTTGGGATTTTATTTCATCGCCTAAAAATTTACAGGAGATTACGCCTAAGGAAATGGGTTTTGAGATTCTTACTGAAAACCTTGCTCCAGAAATGTATCCAGGGCAAATAATAAACTACAAGGTGACTCCCATGTTAGGTATCAAATTAAGGTGGTGTACTGAAATTACTCATGTAAAAGAAGGAGAGTATTTTGTAGATGAACAGCGCTTTGGACCCTATGCCATGTGGCATCATGAGCATCATATAAAAGAAACACCCGAAGGGATGCTTATGACAGATATTATTCATTATAAACTACCCTTAGGATTTCTTGGTGATATTGCACGTGCTGTTTTCGTTAAAAAGAAATTAGATGGAATATTTGAGCATCGTTTTAAAGTATTAGACGAAAAGTTTAATTCGTAAGCTTTCCGCTTACTTTTGCAACCTATGCAATCCAGAAGAATAGCTCATCTAGCGGTTTTTGCCGTAACATTAATCTATGCAGGTGGCTTTTCTATTAGTAAAATTATTATGCCTTCTTTGATTGAGGCACGTGGTTTTATTTTGTTGCGCGTATTGGCTGGTACAATTTTATTTTGGTTGTTTTTTATGCTTAAAGGCAAAAACAATGAAAAAATCGAAAAGAAAGATTTTATTAGATTGTTCTTTTGTGGTGTTTTTGGGGTTGCTACCAATCAATTATTTTTCTTTGAAGGTTTGTCGCGCACTACGCCGGTTCATGCATCGCTCATGATGCTCACCGCGCCTATACTTATCGTACTTATGGCAAGTGTTATTCTTAAAGAAAAATTTAGTTGGAATAAAGGATTGGGTATTTTTATAGGATTGGTTGGAGCGTTCTTTCTTATTTATAAAGGGAAACAA
This sequence comes from uncultured Chitinophagaceae bacterium, assembly GCA_937981995.1. Lineage (GTDB taxonomy): Bacteria > Bacteroidota > Bacteroidia > Chitinophagales > Chitinophagaceae > JAGNRR01. Next base: position 58,727 of record CALJNC010000016.1, on the reverse strand, counting down.
ACAGAATTAGGATCCAATCCCGCCTTGGGCGATTTCTTAGTTTTTATTAATGCGGCTTCTTACTCGCTTTATTTGATTTTGGTAAAACCGCTTATGGCTAAATATTCTCCCTTGAGTGTAATTCGTTGGGTCTTTTTGTTTGGAGCACTTATCGTGTTGCCATTTGGTTTAAGCCAAGTCGGCGATGTTGATTGGAGCTTATTCACTTCAGAAAGTTATTGGGTGTTAGCCTATGTGCTTATTGCCATGACTTTTTTCGCTTATTTATGGAATGTATTTGCCATGAAACAATTATCGCCTACGGTCATTGGTAGCTATATTTATTTGCAACCATTATTGGCTTCTTTGATAGCCATTCTATTTTTTGGTGAAACGATGACTTGGGTCAAAGCCATTGCCGGCGTACTAATATTTAGTGGAGTGTATCTTGTAAGTATAAAGAAAAAAACGGTTTAGCCATTTCATACAAAAGGAGGCATAATTGCCTCCTTTTATAATCAGAATCGTTTTAAGTTAGAATGCGTATCCAAATTGGAATCCAAATCTTAGACCCATTCCTTCTTTTTCGCCTACTTTGAAATCTGTATATTTTTCGCTGAAAAGTTCATCTCCCACGGTTTCAAATCCACTATTAGTCGGTGCCGCATTTAGCGCATTATTATCATACGATGTATTATAAGACCTTGATTTATATTGCGGCCCTGCATAAATGTCAAATGTAAATCCGCCCCTTGTTATCGCTTGATAACCTAGTATAGCCCCACCGCCAATTGAGTTTACTTTTCTAGTTCTTGATAAGTTTTGATCTAAACCAGTTCCGCCACTTGTCCAATTATTATCCGTTAAGTTATTATTGGCTTGGCGGTACCGTGCAAAAGCACCTATATAAAATCTTCGAGGAGCTTCTCCACTAAAATAATAGCGAGCTTCAGGGATTAAAATAAATCCAGTACGGTTATTTTCATAATTTCTAGTATTGGAGCCACCACTAAGAAAGCCTGCCGACATTTGTAGGGAAACATTGTCTGTAATTGCTTGTTCGTAGGCTAATTGGTATTGCCCGGCTAAATATCCGAGTAGATTCGTTTTTAATACATGCTTTCTTATATCATTACTTTTTTCTTTCGTCTGCGCAAAAGATGTAACGCTTAATGAACATAGTAAGATTACTAAAATGGTTTTTTGAGTAAATTTATTTTTCATATTGTAATTTTTATGAGCTTTGGACTCTGTAAAAGAATAAATAGTTTAATTAGAGCAATGTTTTAATTGTTTTAGCAAAGTGTAGGTGCTCTAATTTATGAATTTTTTGTGCAAGTGAATCTGTCGTATCGTCTTGCGTAACTGCTACTTTTTCTTGAAGTAGAATTTTACCTTTATCATACTCTTCATTAACTAGATGAATTGTAATACCGCTCTCTTTCTCCTTATTTTGGATCACTGCTTTGTGCACATGGCTGCCATACATTCCTTTGCCACCATATTTAGGTAGTAAGGAAGGGTGGATATTGACTATTTTATTTTCATACGCTTTGATTAAATAATCAGGAATTTTCCAAAGAAAGCCGGCTAAAACAATAAGATCTGTTTTGCAATCCGAAAGAATTTCTAAAAAGGATTCATTGTTTATTACCTTCTTGTCAATTAGCAATGAGTCAATTTCCTCTGTTTGTGCAATTTTTAAAACACCAGCTTGTGCTTTATTACTTACAATTAGTGCAATTGCCACTTCTTCACTCCCCCTAAAAAAGTCAATGATAGATTGTGCATTGCTGCCCGCACCTGATGCAAAAATGACTATGTTTTTCATTATGACAACAAAGATAACTTATCAATCTACGAGTACACGTATTTTGGTATTGTTACCTGTTTTAAAAGGATAATACATAAGAGAAGCTCTAGTAGGTGGTACACTATAGTCGCCACTAAAGTTAACTCGCAAAGGGAGTCTTATTTTGGTTTCGCCAACATTTAAATTCTCAATATAAAAAATTGCTTTGTTTTTGTAATATTCGATGTGAGAAATATTACCTCTTGGTATCGCTTTGCCATTGTAAGTACAAGATGAAGGTATGGGTATTTCAATCATAATATTTTTTCCTGTTCTAAAAGACATAATATTAATATCCATATTTACATCCACTCCTTTCTTAAGTTTTTCAACTGTTGTGTTATTATCAATTACAAACTTTGTTCTTACGTCAAATAAGCTATCGATTTTTTTAGGATTGGCTTTGTAAATTTCATGTACAAAAGAAGTGTAAACTGTAGCACCGGTATGTTCAATTTTTACGTTAGCCTGAGTAGTGGTGTATACGTAAGGGAACTTATTAATGCGAATAGTGTCATTTATAATTAGTTCAGTTACTAAGCTCGTGTTTTCCTTTGACATACTTTCAAGCCAAGCTTCTATGAGGTATACTTTAGAAAACGTATTGCTATTTGCTATGAACTTGCCCGAACTGAGAAAGGGTCCTAAGCTTTTGGTTACATGATTTTCATGTCCTGTGTTTTTAAGCAATTTTAAGGCCAATGCCATATTAGCACTGGGGTCATAAAAGAAATTGCTAGAATATCTTGAACCGCTAGCTGCAGAAAGTTGGCTTAAGCAATCATATAATTTTGCTTTGCTTAGTTGATTTTTATAGGTGTGCGTATTGCTGAGGTAATACAATTTGCTACAAAGGTTTAGATCATAATATGAAATGTCTGCCATAAGTTTGTCGTAATTGACGGGTACGTTCATCTTCTTTAATAAATACAAACCATATACTTTATCAGAAGTATTGAACCGCTTAATATTCTTTTTGATATAATCACGAGCTAAAAGAGATGCTGAATTGTTATAGCCTTTTTTGTTAGCTTCTTGCAATACTTCTGTAATATATAAAGTCATTCTTTGATTTGCACTGCCATTAGACCACCATGACCAAGATCCATTTGGCTTTTGTGAGCGTTCTAAACGATTGATTAAACTTTTGAGCATTGCTTTATGTTCAAATTTTTGTTTTAGCTTTTCGCGAATTCGTTCTTCTACCAAGAGACCTTTAATCTTAGAAGCCTTTTGTTCGTTACAAGCATAAGGATAGTTTTTGAGTTTATTTACCTCTACGAGTATATTTTCGAGGATTGTATTATTAAAGTAGATGGTCGTCTTTTCGTTATCTTTAAGATCAAATACTTTACTTGAATCTTTATCAAGTTTAACTAGTGTATAATCAACTGTTTCTAAGCCATCTTTGAAAACGGGGATGCTTATTTCTTCGCCATCCTTATAGTAAGTGTCAAGATCGAGCTCAGCACGCCATACTAGTGTATCCGAATCGCCTGCGTTTAATATGACTGAATCAATATAGTTTCTTTTTAAATTAATACTCTTATTTATTTTTTCTTGATTATCTATATTGATTTTTACTTGAACGTTGTGTGTAACTGAATCAAAGTTTACAAATTTGGCTTTGGCCTCTAGTTTATCTGATTGATATAAAAATCGTGGGACGATACTATTAACCATTATGGGTTTGTAAGACTTAATAGAAGAAGTGTGAACACCATTTAAATAATCTCTACCCATGCCTACTACATACGCTCTCCAACGAGTTACATCATCAGGAAACGTAATAGTTGCATAGGCCTTACCTTCTTTATTTGTAATCATATTGGGAATCCAGTAACCTAAATTGCTAAATTTTGTTCGCAGACTTTTTGCCTTGGCAGCTTTGAATAAATTGAATCCCTTTTTCTTTAATTCAATAACACCACCAGTTGCATTGCCAATTTTACTTGCATTGCTACTTCTATAAGAATCCACTGAACGTATTAATTCACTAGGTATATTGTTAATTGCTGAGGAGCCTCTTACCATCATTCCATCAATTAAGTACATTGTTTCATCGCTTCTGCCGCCACCAATATATACTGCTTGACCACCATTGTCTACGCCAGCCATTGTTGATAATGCCCTTAAGGGAGCATTTGAAGAGATTGAATAGACTTGATCGGCACCAATAGATTGTCCCCCGGGGTTAGTTGCATCTATCATTCTTTTTCTAGATACAATCATTACTTTTTTCAATGATTTCGAGTGCTTGGACATTACTATATTTTGCGTAGTAGTGCTTCTCTTTTTTACATAAACGCCTTGTACTTCCAGTTTATGCCAACCTACACTACTCACTTTTAGGGTATAGGTTCCATCGTTTAAAGGTTTAATTTTATAATTACCATTGAAGTTGGACTTTCCCTGCCCCTTAAGAATCCCTCCTTGAAAAGCACCAATACTAGCAAATGGAATCGGTTCGCCTTTTTGGTCTACTATTTTGCCATCGATCCCTCCAGCGACACTGCGACTATAAGTGGCATTGGTGCTAATAATTTTTCTATATTTTTTCTTTTCCTTTTTATTGTCGGGTTTCCAAACTGTTGTTTTTTCGTTCAGTTCAAGATCAATAATTATTGGTAAACTAGATTTTGTGTTTTTGATACGCAGAAAGACTTGCATTTGATTAATGTTTGTTTTGTACAATTCCACATTTTCCAAAACGAGCGATCTATATCCTGCTTTGCTAAACATAATATGGTATGCGCTATCAACAAATTGTTCGCTATATACATTAAATCTACCCGTTATACTAGAACGATAATTTGCTAGTTTTTTACCATCTTTTCGTACTACTTCTATTTTTACATTGCTCATAGGAGCACGGCTATCCATATCAAAAATATTTCCAAATGATTTTAAGTTATCATTTTCTGTAGCCTGAAATACTCTGAGTTGTAGCTCATTTTGGTTTACCATTAAGTCTGGTACAAATGTATTTTTACCTTTCAATTCAATGGTATAAGAATAAACTGCATTTTCTTTTATTTGGATATTATAGGCATATCGTGGACGATAGGTATTTACAAAAACCTTAAGCATATAATTACCTTTTGGAATATTAAGGAACTCAAATTCTCCTTTTCGATTTGTTGTAGCTCCGCTATGAAAACGTCCATTTTTTTCAAGATAAACATCGCATTTTTGCAATATGCTCCCATTTGAATTTCTTACTATTCCGTTGAGCATGGCTGTGCTACGTTTTTTAGTTTTTATAACTTTTACTTGCATGTTACTTTCATCGGGGTATGAAACAAAAGGCTCCATTGGAGTTTTGGTCAATTGGTTAAATAGCAAAATAGGTTCTGTGAAACTTGATTCTTCAATTGCTTGTTTTGGTAAAAGGTCTGCATTTACAATCCACTGTTCTTTTGCTCTAAGTTTGTGGTCTTGAAACAGGGTAAAGGTCTTATTATTGTATACAAAGTAGATATCATAAATATCTGGGCGTCCGTAATGGGAAGTTGAAACCTGGTACCTGTTTGCTATTCTGTGAAAAGAGGATAGGTTTGGAGCACTCTTATTAATCAACCAAAGAGCAATTAACTTTGCGCTATCATTACTCTTTATTTTAAAACTTACATAGCCTTTTTTAGTATGCACAGGGATATATCTTCCCAGGGGCGAAGAATATAGTTCTCTGTAAGTAGTAGAATTATTTTGCTTGTACTCTGGTGTTGCGGTTTTCTTTACTGCTGTTTTTGCTTCGGGTGGAATAATATTATTGACAACGTCTAACAACTGAAAATAGCTTATTCTTTTGCGGCCTGCGCCAAAAAAAGGAACTGACGTACTATCATAGGTTTTGTATTCTTCCTTTTTGTCATAGAAGAAAATGGCCTCTTTGGTTTTATTCGTTACCATCTTTTTTATTTTTCCCATATCTAGTACGAATTGATTCTGTTTTGAATTTACAGGTAAGCTAATCACTCTAAAGTTTTCGTCTCTTACTTGGATTCTGCCAAGTTCTCGTTGGCCAAAATAGTAGATGGCATTTCTCTCATTATTTAAAGGATATACTTTTAACGTATCAAAAGAAAGGCCATAGGCAAATATGCTATTGGAATCCAGTGTGTTAAACTCACGGGTAGTCATGGCATAGGAAGGCAACGAGTCCTTTATTATATAAGAACTATTTTTTCTTTCTAGTATGCTGTCAAGGCGCACACAAACTAAGGTTTTGTTATCATCCTTTGCAATGATGTTATCGATTTTGAATAGTTTATCTTGAAATCGAAACTCAAGCGTGTGCTTGCCAGGTTTTACCATAGCAGAGTAGGGTAAATTTGCACCAATATTATTATGATATATTAATTGGCCGTCAATTTTTACAAAAGAAGGTCGCGTTATTTCATTCTCTAAAATAGGAAGTACTGCGATTTCACAAAAAGGGTTACTAGCCTTTTCATGCATTCTATCAATAATCATGTTTTTATGAAAAGTTGTTTTAATATTTTTTTTCCTCTTTTCAAAAGGGATGTGATGTGCGTAAACATTCTCTAGGCTATGATAAATTTTGTAATAATCGTTTTTGTGTAAATTAAATTCCTTAACCATCCAATCCTCAATTCTATGTGATTGACTTAGCGTAAGCTTGCTTGTATTATATTCTAATTCAGGTTTTTTGAGGGTCACTTTTTCGAGCTGCGGAATCCTTTTTTTAGGCATGTTTATGTGAGGTTGACGCAAGTCATTCTTAAACATACTACTTACAGCATATGAAGTAAGATTTATATTTTCCTTAGATTGGCCTTTATAATCTTTTACTGTTATTTCAATGGCTTGTGTATGACCCGGGTAAATTTCTTCGGGGAGGTTTGTAGTAATGTGTAGTTTCTTTTTGTCTTGCCCAATTTTAAAATACTGATAGTTACTTATAAGTTGGCCATTGATATTGGAACTAAATAATAAGTAGTAAGCTGCATCTGTATTGTCTGCTGCTTTATATTGTATTTTTCTTTTAGCTCCTGAAGCTACTTCTTTTTCGTTCCTATATATTTTATAATGAATAGGGTTTTGTAAGGGACATGAGAGGTCGACCTTAACGCTGTCATGTGTTCTAGTGGTTTTAAGTTGTATCAAGTTTAATAGAGTCTGATTTATACTTAGTACGGCGCGTTTATTCGTTTTTGTTTCTTGTAATATTGCTTTTGTATAGTTAAATTCAATTTGTTTTTTATAGGGTGTTGTAATGCGTGAGCTATCTAACAAGCGATTATTCTGATAAATGAACAAATCAAATTCTTTAGCAGTATCTTTTAATAGGTGGGTATGGCGGGCTACAATAGTATCCGCACGTTGTACAAAGAGTGTGCTTTCTTTTTTAGCTTCCCAGTAAAAGTAGCGTGTAAAGCTTTTCTTTTCTTGGCGCTGATCTTTCATGTCTATTACTACTTTATACTTTAATAAGCCGTTTAAAAGTCTATGTTTAGGAAGGCTGATTTTCGTAGGCTCCAATTCGTTCATGACCGTATCAAGGTTATACCAATTTGCTTTTTCGTTACCTCTAAATATTATAGTGTCATCGTAAGATTGTATAAGTTGTTCAACACTTATTTTTACATTTAAACGAGTGTCTGATAAGTTGAAGCCGTTGGCATCCGTTGCCTTGGCGTAAAAATTTACAGGCTCACCAGCATAGAAAGTATCACGTGGTATGATGAGCTTGTATTCGTTTTTATCTAATTGATAATCTTCTAATTTGAAAGTTTTTTCGCTATAAAAAAAATAGCCTCTTTGATAATAATTCAATTTGAGTTTATACTCTTTATCAATTTTTAAGCTATCTGGTAAAACGAAATCTCCAAAATATGCTCCTTTAGTTTTACTCTTTATTTTTTTACTCCAATAGGTTTTGCGATTGTCTTTCAAAGAGAGCCATGCTTTTTTTCTTATAGGTTTCCCATTGAAACGATTTACTAAAAAAGCCTTGAACTTTACAGTATCTAATAGTCTATACTTAGGTTGGCTTACCAAAAAGTACCCAGGAGATAATTGCGGTCCAGTGTTCATTTTATTTGAGTTTGAAGGTTTTTTTACATAGTTCTTTTTGCCATTTAGGTAATAGTAGTAATCTTTTCCTCGGTACTCAATATGAAGGTTATGCGTAGTTCTCTTCTTCTTTTCTTTTTCAATTTCAAGCACATAAGCACCAAAGCCGGAGTCATATTTACATCTCTTATCTTTTACAAGTAATACGGCATTTTTTATTTGGTCCTTTGTCTTAATGTCTTTTAAATACACTAAGTGTTTCCCTTTTATGGTTTTCGTTTCTATTTCAAAAGGATAATTTATAACTAATTCTACTGTAAGTTTATGTTGATTTGCTTCAGTGCGCAAATAACAACCGTTTTTCAGTTTGCTTTTATCAAAGCGATCATATTTGCAGGAGTCAATTTTATTTGTAAAAAGCCAAGTGGTGTCTTGTATTTTTCTATTCTTATAAATGTATTTGAGTTGGGCATTATTCAGCTCGTAGATGTAAGACATGGTATCTCGCTGCACCTGATCCCGAACAGATTGGCCAAATGTACTCAAAGAAAACAAAGAGAGTAGAATAATGAAAACGCTGTGTACATAAGGGTTTCTTATTTGTCTTTCGGTTTTAATTTTAGCAGGGCGTTTCATAAGCAAGTGTTTTAAATAATAGGTATTAATCCTAAGATACTTTTTAACTATTGATTCCATAAAAATATCGTGTACTCTTATTGTCATTTTAATTTTAGAAGTTGTAATAAATCTACAATGCATTATATGAATAAAAACCAAAAATTTATGTTGCTTTGCACTTATGCAAAAAAGAATCAAGGAGATTTTGTCTTCAGGAGAGAAAGATTATGATTTTGAAATCAAAGGATGGGTTAGAACATTCAGAAGCAATCGGTTTATTGCATTGAATGATGGTAGCACGAATAATAATTTGCAGATTGTAATTAATACTGATGATTATGATGAAGCAACTTTAAAGAGAATAAATACAGGAGCTTGTATTAAAGCAAGTGGTAAAATAATAGAAAGCCAGGGTAAAGGACAAAGTGTAGAAATGACCGATGCTAAGGTGGAAATACTAGGAGATAGCCATGCAGATGCTTATCCAATTCAGCCTAAAAAGCATAGTATGGAATTTTTGCGTGAGAATGCGCACTTACGTTTTCGTACCAATACATTTGGTAGTGTATTCCGATTACGCAATGCAATTTCTTTTGGAATTCATAAGTTCTTCCAAGAGCAAAACTTCATTTATATGCACTCACCTATAATTACGGCTAGTGATGCAGAAGGTGCTGGTGAAATGTTTAGAGTAACCACTTTAGATATGAAGGATACACCTATGACTGAAGATGGTAAAGTAGATTACAAACAAGATTTCTTTGAAGGAGAAACAAATCTTACGGTAAGCGGTCAGCTAGAAGCTGAGTTAGCGGCCATGGCTTTTAGTAATGTATATACATTTGGTCCAACTTTTAGAGCGGAGAATTCTAATACAACACGTCACTTAGCTGAGTTTTGGATGATAGAACCTGAGATGGCTTTTTGTGATATACATGGTGATATGGATTGTGCTGAGAACATGCTGAAGTATGTAATTAAATATGCAATGGAACAACACCCTGATGATATTGAGTTCCTTACACAACGCTTAGTGAATGAGGAAAAAACAAAACCTCAAAACGAGCGTAGTGAATTGAATTTGCAAGAAAAGCTACATTTCGTATTAGAAAATGACTTTGAACGTATTACCTATACTGAGGCGATTGAAATCCTAATGCAATCCAAACCTTATAAAAAGAAGAAATTTAAGTTTGAGGTAAAGTGGGGGATAGATTTGCAAAGTGAGCATGAACGTTACTTAGTTGAAAAGCATTTTAAAAAGCCAGTTATCGTAATTGATTACCCAAAGGACATTAAAGCGTTTTATATGCGTCAGAATGACAATTGTGAGCCGGGTAGAGAAACGGTAGCTGCAATGGATATACTTGCGCCAGGTATTGGAGAGATAGTTGGAGGTAGTCAACGTGAAGAGCGTTTAGATAAACTAGAGCAACGCATGGACGAAATGGATATTCCTAAAGAAGAAATGAGCTGGTATTTAGATACCCGTCGTTTTGGAACTTGTGAGCACGCAGGCTTTGGTTTAGGTTTTGAACGTTTAGTACAGTTTGTTACCGGCATGGGTAATATCCGTGACGTAATACCTTTCCCACGTACTCCTGGTAATTGTGAGTTTTAATGTCATATAGAAGTAATGTTTTAATGACGAAAGCTTGACGGAATGAAACGGGAAACCATACTGAACTAAAATACCTTTGTAATAAGTTCATTTGGTAAATCCATAGTTTAAGTTCAAAAGCGCCTGGCTAAAGCAAGGCGCTTTTGTTTTTTATGATTGTATCGGTTTGCAGAATTCCTTTTTCTTATCATGAAAGGCAATATTCAATTTGTCTAATAGACTTCTATCATCTTTTATTGTTCTTCCGTCTATTTCAACAATCGGAGTTAGTTCACCCATACTGCCAGTACAAAAAACTAAATCCGCAGTATAAAATTCGGTGAGCGATAAATCAACTTCTTTACACGAAAGCGAAAGTTCAGCACAAATATCTAGAGCAAGTCTGCGAGTGATTCCAGGTAGGCAAGCATTCGCATGGGGTGTAAGTATTTTACCATTTTTAGCCATGAAAATATTCGTACCGTTGAGTTCGGATACAAAGCCACGGTCATCTAACATTAACGCAGCATCGACACCGGCTACATTCGATTGTATTTTAGCTTGAATGTTATTCAATAAATTATTGTGGTGCATTTTAGAATCTAAAAAGCTGGGCGCATTTCTGCGGATGGTGCTAGTTATAATCTTGATGCCACTTTGGTCATACACTGGAGGTTTCCATTCTGCTAGAACAATGAGTCCACATCCTTGTTGGTTCAATCTAGGGTCCATACCCGAAGTTATTTTTTCTCCCCGAGTTAATGTGAGTCTAATATGTGTTTGGTCAAACATTTTGTTTGCCACTAAGGTTTCAGTAATTGCTTTTATAATTTTTTCTCTTGAAGGCACATTCTTAAACATAAGTGCATGCGCAGAATCAATAAGTCGATCAATATGTTTATCTAATAAAAAGATACCTTGCTCGTAAACACGTATGCCTTCCCAAACAGCATCGCCCCCTTGGACTACACTATCAAAAACAGAAATTTTCGCATTGTTCCGGTGTAAAAGTTCGCCGTTTACATGTACTTTAATTTCCTTATTTCGTTCGTCAAATTGCTGTAACATATTTTATGCTTTTATAGATTGTTCAAATAGTGTGCTATAATATTTTTTTGCCTCTTTGGCTATTGTCTCTTTGTCATAAGGCACTTGTCTTTTTTCACTTGGTATAGCTATAGAAAAACTAGTACTTTTATGAGTATTATTATACCACTGCTTAGCCCAAATGCCATCAATTGTTTTTGGTCCTGCTTGCCATTTAAGCATATCCATGTCAAAAGGGATTTCCAGTTGCCTGCATACTTCTCGAAGAATTTTCTCAGGGTTTTTTAAGAGTTCATTGCTATCAATAATTGGAGGATTTAAACCATGGTCTTTTAATTTCTGATAAATTTCAAATTCTTGCTTAATACCAATATCGTCCAAGCTAAAGTCTGAAACTACTTTTGCAAACGAATTAATAACTGCATCCGTATCGCGAATTAAGAAAATGTTTTCTGCTTGGTAGTAAAAGTCATTTTTCAAGTGATACAAATGTGATGCCATATTTTTCACGAAAAGATAATCTATATCAGTTTGTTTTGATTTCAGGTTTTCTACTATTTTATTCTCATCAATTTCCATTGTAGCCAAAATGGATTCGCGCATGGGGTGTGTTAAACCAGTATGTTTGAGATAGTGTGCATAGAATGGTTCATCTATCCCTAGGCAATCTTTGCGATTATTAAACGAATACATTAATGAGGTAGAAATGTTACGCGGTCCTGAAATAAGATGTATCATTTTCATTAGGACTAAAGTAATTCAACTTTATGAATTATCACTGCAATGTCTATTTTATATGACCAAAGCTTGACGGAATGAAACGGGAAACCTTTGTGAACTAAAATACCTTTGTACTAAGTTCATTTGGTAAATCCATAGTTTAAGTTCAAAAGCGCCTCGCTAAAGCAAGGTGCTTTTGGTTTTTTAAAGGATTATTTTTCTTTGGCTAAATAATACAATACATTTTCATTTTCCTTACGGAAAATATGTTTTGCTTGCTCTTTAACTGCCGCAGCATTAACTGCTTGGTAATTTGCAAATTCATGATTCAACTTATTGGCATCTCCGAGAAGCTCATAAAATGCAAGATTATTTGCGCGATTAATTAAGCTCATATCTTCAAAAGTCATAAGGCTTTCAATTTTGTTGATTACCCTTTCAAGCTCATCTTCCGTTACACCAGTATCTTTTAAGTCTTGGACAACTGCGTCCATTGCATTTTCACCATCTTCAGGACTTACCCCATTGCTTAAGTTGCCCATTACTACTAGTAATCCTTTTTCAACACTACCCGTATGATAACAGTTTACTTGGCTAAAAAGCTTTTTGTCTTTTACGAGTTCATTATACAATCTAGCAGATTTTCCTCCAGCTAGTATTTCTGTTATTACGTCAGCAGTATAATAATGTGGACTTTCTCTATTATCTATGTGATAAGCCTTCATGATTAAACTTACAGGCACATCCTTTTCTACGCTTAGTCTGCGTGCTTCTTTTTGTTCTGGTTCTGCAGCAATATTTCTTTCGTATTTTACGCCGCTTGGTATAGGTTCAAAATATTTCTTTGCTAAGCGCTTTACTTCATCTAATGTTGTATTGCCGGCAACAGCTACAATTGCATTCTGCGGATTGTAATGTTTTTTGAAAAAATCTTTTACGTCTTGTAATTGTGCATCTTCGATATGAGATAATTCTTTTCCAATTGTCATCCATTGATACGGGTGCTTGGTATAACATAGCTCGCGCAAATATTTCCATACATCGCCATAAGGTTTATTAATATAGTTCTCTTTGAATTCCTCGCATACCACTTTGCGCTGTACTTCTAAGCTGTTTTCATCAAATGCCAAAGACAACATGCGATCACTTTCTAGCCAAAAACCAGTTTCTAAATTATCCTTTGGTAGTTTGAGGTAATAGTTGGTTAGGTCATTGGTAGTATACGCATTATTCTCACCACCTGCTTTTTGTAAAGGCTCGTCATAGCTTTCAATGTTTATACTTCCGCCAAACATTAAATGCTCAAATAAATGAGCAAAGCCTGTTTGGGCAGGATTCTCGTCTTTTGCGCCTACATTATATAATACATTGACTACCGCCATTGGAGTGCTCTCGTCTTTATGAAATAAAACTTTGAGGCCGTTGTCTAATGTAAATTTTTCGAATTGAATCATTTGTTATACCAAAATTGTAATCCTGCGAAGTTAAAGTCTTTGTGATTTAAAAAGTTAAAAAATTGACTGCGAGATAGATTTTTGGAGTTCTTTAATACTAAATAGTATGTCTTTACGTTTTCTTTATGAACTTAAACTTAAATTATCATGAAGTATTTACTAATTATTCCCGTTGTTCTTTTTTGTTTATCTAGCCAAGCCAAGCTAAAAGTTCCTATTCTAAAATTAGAAGAAGCTATAAAGACCGGTAAAATAGCAGCTAATTTTAATTATTTAAGAAAAGGCAAGGATCACAAGCGGGTGCTCATGAGTGCACGCAATAGAACCAATAGACCTATTGGAGTTGAGGTACCTTGTGGTACTTATTTTAGATCAGAGAATCAAGGGTGGCAAGATCACTTAGTTACACAAACGGATACGATAATAATTAAACCCAAAGTAGTGGCTTACAAATCACTTACTGCCTTTTGTTGTGAAAGTGGTGATGGTTGCCCTGAGAAATTAAGTCGATTTTATCTTCAGAAAAATCCGAATAAGGCAAGCATAGAATTATGCAAATTAATAGAACGCCTGCAAGTTTTTGATTACGCGGCACAGCGTGCCATATGGCAATTTTTTGATAAACGGTCACCTAATTTAATAGTAGGAAAAGATTCCTCTGCTGTAATGGCTTTAAGAAGTTTTGTAGGCAATAAATTATACTTACCTATTCAAGTTTATCAACCTGCGGTTTATATTAAAAAAGTGCCTTCGCTTTTGCCAGTAGCTTTTCATAATAACGGAATTTACAAATTAAAAAATATAGAAACGAGTGATAAAGTGACTATTCAATTATACTCGGCCGAGACAGATGAACTAGTAAATAACATACGTCATGATCGAATTTTTGTACAGGAAAAATCCTTATGCTTATTTATGCATGATATTAAAATAGGGAAGCTAGACCCATATGATGATTACATTGTGCGAATTTCAAAAAACGGGGTAGTACAAGAAGAGTGGCTATACGAAACGAGTTAATAAGCCCGTTCTGTCTTTTTCTCCATATAATTCATGAAGGCTTTATTTACTACTACATTACCACCTTGGGTAGGGTAGTCGCCGGTAAAGTACCAATCGCCTTTATGATTAGGACAAGCTGTATGTAAACCTTCAATGCGCTGATAAACCACATTTACTTTAGCGTTTACGTCATCTTCTTTTAGCATTTTAGCAATCTTGGCACTAATCTGATCAGGGTCATAAGCGGCATAAATCTTCTTTACAAAATTTTCAGATCCCAATTTATTGGCTTTTTCAGCTTGTAAACAGTTTGCATAGACTTCATTAGGCACATTGCTATGAATATTTTCTTTGTGCAGTTCAATAGCAGCTTGGAAAGCGATAAACTCACCCATTTTACTCATATCAATCCCATAGCAATCTGGGTATCTAATTTGAGGAGCACTTGAAACTACAATAATTCTTTTTGGTCCTAAGCGATCCAGCATACGAATGATACTTTCACGAAGTGTAGTGCCACGAACGATGGAATCATCAATAACAACTAAGGTATCAATCCCGCGACGTACTTTACCGTAGGTGATATCATATACGTGTTGTACCATTTCTTTACGCGCACTATCCTGCGTAATAAACGTTCGCATTTTTACATCCTTAATAGCAATTTTTTCAATGCGCACACGACGATGAATCATTTCCTGTAACTTTTCTTCAGTTACTTCATCCCAAGCTTTAATGCGCTCCACCTTAATATCATTTAAGTAAGCCTCAGCTCCTTTTATTAATCCAAAGAAAGATGTTTCAGCAGTGTTAGGTATAAAAGAGAATATGGTATTCTTTAAATCAAAGTCTATCATCTCCAACACTTTCTGCGAAAGCTGACGACCTAGATTTTTTCTTTCTTCGTAAATATCTGCATCACTACCGCGGCTAAAATAAATACGCTCAAAACTACAAGAAAGCCTTTTTGCCTCTGGCAAAATGCGTTCGATGGTATAGTTTCCATCCTTATCAATAAGTAAGGCATGACCCGCCGGAAGTTCCTTAACCTCTTCTATTTGCACGTTAAACGCTGTCATGATTGCCGGACGTTCGCTGGCTGTAACAATAATCTCAGGCGATATATAGTAAAACATCGGACGAATGGCATGAGCATCTCTAAAGCAGAAACTTGCTCCATCGCCCACCATACCAGCTACGGCATAGCCACCGTCAAAAAGATTGTTGGCGTTGGTTAAAACGTCTTTCCAGTTTGCCTTGCCATTCTCTTCAATATTTTCGCGTAGCTTGTGATGAATTGTTTCCATCATGGCTGCTAAGTCACTATCAAGGTTAGCATTATCTAATACACTTTGTGGAAGGTATTGATGCAGCTCTTTGGTATTAACCAAATTAAAATTACCGGCTAGGACTACATTCTTTTCTTTTTCTACATCGGATTTTAAAAAAGGGTGACAGTAATCAATATTGTTACGACCTTGTGTTCCATATCGTAAGTGGCCAATCATTACTTCGCCCAAAGCTTTTAAATGTCCTTTGAGCATATCGGGTCTGTTGAGGATGTCAGGGAATTGATTTTGCAATTCTGCCATCTCTCCTTGTACCGTTCCAAAAATATCGGCAATAGATTGTTTTTTTATACTTCGTTTGCGTGATACGTATGGGTAACCATCTTGCACATCTAGTTTTACAGAAGCGATACCTGCACCATCTTGGCCTCGGTTATGCTGCTTCTCCATAAGGAGGTATAATTTGTTCAGTCCGTAAAGGGCCGTACCATATTTTTCATGGTAAAAAGAGATGGGCTTTCGAAGGCGAATGAAGGTGATCCCACATTCATGTTTTATCGCATCAGACATAATGTAAAGAGTGCAAAGATAGAATAAATACTAGTTGATAATGGATAATGAGGAAGGGATAATTGCAAAGATTATTTATCAATGATTTTAAAATATTCTTCTTTTATATCTTCATCAATTTCTACACCACTTGACTTATACTCGATATACATGATTCTAGACCGTTTAAGCGTATACTTTTTAGGCAGGGTTTCTCCTATTTCCTCTCACCACTGATTGGTTCTTTCCGAGTTTTCCATGACTATGGTAAAAATAAATTAAAGCACCATCAACAACAAGCCAATAATAATCAATTGCAACGCAAAAATCATAACCCCAAACTTCAAGGCTTTTCTACCTGAAGTAACTAATTGGCGTAAGCTTACTTTTAATCCAATGGCAGCCATTGCAACTATGAGTAGGAACTTGCCACCTAGTTTTGCAGTTGCAAGAAATTGCTGTGGCAAATCAACAACAGATACTAAAATGGTAATGGCTATAAAAGCCCACAAATAAGGAGGTAACTTAAAGTAGCTTGCCAAACTTCTTTTTTTACCCGCCTGAACCAAAATATTAAAAAAGATAATTGCTGGTGTAAGTAAAGCAACGCGAGCCATTTTTATTGTCAGTGCATTTTCTCCTATCGTAGGATTGTCCATACCAAAACCAGCCCCCATTACATTGCCAACCGAGTGCAAGCTTGCACCAATGTATATACTGCTATCTAGGTCCGAAACTTCAAGGTATTTTAAAGCAAAAGGCATTATGACCATAGCTATGCTACCTATAAGATTTACAATGGCAATTGCAATACCCGTATCCTCCGTATTTTTTGTAACAGAAGGTGCCAAAGCCGCAATAGCCGAACTACCACAAATAGCTGTACCAAAACCTACAAGCCAGCCACCTTCGGCAGGGCAGTTTAATACTTTGGCTAAGTATATAGTAAGCGAAAGAACTAGAACAATAGTAATAGCAATAAGTGCAAACTTAGATGGGCCTATAGCCTGAATATCAGAAAAGCTTATGCTAAATGCGAGTAGCACAATAGATGCTTCCAATATTTTTGAACTTGAAAATTTAACGCCTTGCATAAATTCATTAGGCAGCCTTACAAGATTACCAATGGCAACACCTAAAATAAAACTTAGTATAACACCATTGATACCTGGTATATAAGGCGCAATCAAAAAAGAAAGTAAGCCAACCAAGAACGAAAGCGCAATGCCTTTTAAAAGTTGTGCTTTCAATTTATTATTTTGTAATGTTTTCTTGCGGTACGGCTGTGATGCCACCTTCTAGCTCATAGAGCTTTTTAAAGCCGTTTTCTGCCATTGTATTTAATGCTTTAGTGCTACGGTTACCACTACGGCAATAAACTACATAGGTTTTATCTTTATCCAATTGCATGATTTGTTCTTCAAAATTAGCACCATTGTAATCTATAAATTTATCGGTCCCTTTTACATAGCCCTCTGCTACTTCTCCAGGTGTACGTACATCGATTATTATGGTGTTTTCATCAACACTCATAGTACTCATTTTATCTATCGCAATGCGTTTTATACTTTTATTAGTTGCTGTGCATGATATAATTGTACTTAGCAATAGGAAACTTATTATTGTTTTGATCATTGTTGTTTATTTTATTTCTTCGCAATCGATTGGAGAACTTTCATCTTGACGATGATTGTCAATTGTATTTACAACTTCGCATCCAGTATTGAATAGTGCCTTGTATAAAAAATAGATACCAGCTGCAAGCAAAAGGTAATCTATTGTAAGTAATGTGCTGCCTTCTATTAGTTTAGATAAAAAACTAATGAACGCAAAAAGACCAGCTACTAAACGTACCCATCTCATAAGATGCCAAGGTGTATTGAAAATGTTTTGAAACATTATAAAGATGGTAAAGTTACGAGTAATTGCTGCAAATTACCTCGTCAGCAATCAGCCATTTTTCTTTAAAACTACAGCCAAGAGGTATTCTCAAATCCTTTCATAAAAGGCCAAGGAATCCGGGATAAAATAAGGATAAGGGCGATTAAATAAAAGATGAAAATTTTCTTATGTTTTTTGCGTGGTGCCAGCGTTCTTTTAGCTGTGCTGTATCCTACCGTAATTAAAATAATAGCTATAAGCATAACAAAAATATGCTCTACTGCATAAAAGCGCATCACGCTGTTTTTCATTACATCGCCCATGCCATAAGTTTGGATATTATGAAGTCCTTTGCCACCAACAAAATATTGCACCAATCCTATAACTAGCTGCAGGTGTGCACCAATGAGTGTCCAAAGCGCAAATTTCTTGTCTGAAGCGTTGTATGCTCCATTTTTGCGCATGCCCTGAAAACTTTTTACAATTGTAAGAATAAGTAATATGAGTATAACCCAACGGAGTATGCTGTGCAATTGATTTAAAACATCCATCATAAGACCTTAAAGATAATACCAAAGCTCAAAATATTAAAAAAATACCTTTTCAATAAGTTAAGATGTAATCAATATTAATTCTGAGTAAGTTCTGATTGTAAAAAAGGCTTTATGGCTTAGATTTACCAAACGTACTCATGTTTGAAAACGAGGATCAAAATAATTTTAAGGATATAGAAAGTTTAAAAGCTGCGTTCCAAAAAATGAAAAAAGGGCAGAGCCATAGAGCCCTGCACGAAGATGATTTTGAAGCATTAATTGACCATTTTGAGGTGTACGGTGATAAAGAGAATTGGCAAATTGCTTGTGAGATGTCTACTGAGATATTTCCTTTTTCAACGGCCTTGCTCATGCGCAAAGCAGAATGGCTATTGGCACAGAATAAAAGTGAGTTAGCTTTATCGCTCATGGAAAAGATTAAAAATATTACTCCGGGTGATTTAGATAGTTTGTTATTACATGCTGAAGTTTTGGTGGAGTGTGATAAGGTTGATGATGCCATACAATTACTAAAGGGTGATTTGGAAAAATTTGCTGATGCTGATAAAGCATTTATACTTATGGAGCTTGCCGAAATTTATGATGAGCAAACTGAGTTTGAAAAAGTATATTCTACACTAAAACAAGTATTAGAGATTAATCCTCTTTTTGAAGATGCACTTGTGCGAATGTGTTTTTGGGCAGATGTAACTAAAAAGCAAGATGACTGTATTGTTTTTCATAAAGAGATATTAGAAAAGTATCCCCTTTATGCATCGGCATGGTATAATATTGGCTTGCTGTACCAAAGTATAAAAAACTTTCCTGAGGCCATTGAGTCTTATGAAAATTGCTTGGCTGTAAATAGCAAATTTGAATACGCAATGCGTAATCTGGGTGAATGTTTTATACAGATAAAAGAGTATGATAATGCAATTGCTATTTTAGAAGAACATATTCATGTTGCTAAAACTGAAGATGTGATTTTAGAAACATTGGCTTTTTGCTGGGAGCATAAAAAACAATATGCTAAAGCAAGACATTACTACCGCAAAGCATCCATAATTAACCCTGAGGATGATACTATATTTTATAAAATAGGTGAGACTTATGTAAAAGAACGTGCTTGGGAAAAAGCAGTAAAGTCATTTTCGGTGGCGCTCCATATCGACCAAGGGAATGCCACGTATTCCTTAGCACTAGGAGATTGCTTGCTTGAATTAGAGTCTGAAGAGGAGGCGATTGTTTGCTATTTAAATGCGATAAAACAACAGCCCAATGAGCCTGCTATTTGGGACGCATTAATTAAGGCACTGTACTCATTTGATTATTTAGAAGAAGCCTTGCAACAAACTGAAATTGCAATAGAGCACTGTGGCGATCGGGTTGAATTTGAATATTACAGAGCGGGAATTTATTTAGCGCTAGGCAAAACGAAAGATGCTGTTCTGTTTTTCGAAAATGCCTTAATTATGGATACGCCAAAAGCAAAATGTCTCAATAAAATTGATAAGGATATTTTGCTACATCCAATTTTCTCAGATTTACTTTTACGCTATAAGAAGTAAATTAAATCGTAAATTGACATGTCATTTTACAGGATTATTAGGTATTGGTTGTGGACCGAAGAGATAACTAGCTAGAAAACAAATAATCATTATTACAAGAATAATTACTGGCCAGAAAATAGCCATATGGGCTTGTGCCTATTGCCTTGTTTTTGAATTTTCTATATCAGTAATATAATCGGCCCATCTTCTTAGAATCCTTGATTTTATATTGGATATAAATCCTTTTAAGTTCATTATTCTACTTCTTCCAACTCTGATCTGTAAAAGGCTTTTAAGAAAAGAGAACCTAAATTTTTATGTGGTGGTACATAGTCATCAAATAAAGCATTTCCTCTAAGCCTTTTACCTAAGTCGCCCCACATTTTAATCCAATCTAAGCCGTTACCAGCAAGTAGCTCTTTATCCATATAATCAAGTATGGGCCAGTTTACACTTCCGCTACCTACTTGCTTACTACTTATGATTTGTGCGTCTGGGCTTTTGCTCATAATAGTTTCTAAGTGATTAAAACCGCCACAAGCTCCTAGCATAATTACTTTATTACAGGGAGCTAACTGGTCAAGCGTAGTTGCTACATGATAGCTATGACCTCTTTGTATAATAATAGAAGGGTTTAAGTTTAATGAGATTAAATGTTTTTGTAATGCTTTTTGAGCAAATTCATCATTAGGCTCATCGTGTGGTTTATTGGCGTACTTAATTACTTTGTTTTTTCCTTTACTTTCAAATACAACCCAATCTTTGGTTTGGCTAAATTTCCATTTGCTAGTTCTGTGCCTTCTCATAAATCCGTTGAAAACACCTTTGCCGTCTTTATCTCCCGGAAAAAATATTTGCTGTACCACTACACCCGAATCATTTTGTAAACTTTTATACGGTAAGGAAGAAATGGGTGGCACATTTAACTTGGCAGAAACCATGCTGTCACTTTCAACAAAAAGGATGTTTAAAATATTATATATGCGATAAGAAAGTTGGTTATCGGCAATATGGGCTTTGTTTTTATTTCGTTGTACTTCTTCTATAACCAAATTATGTAGGGCTGAATCCTTAATTGAGCTATACGTTGTGGCTACGTCTATTGCGCCTTCCAAACTTTTATCTAAATCTTTGCCACCTAAGTCAGCTACAAACATTTTCATAAGCTTTTCTTTTTGCTCAGGCTTCATAGTTTTTACAAATGAACTAAGGGTATTAAAATTGCCGCTTAAGCGAATGAAGGTTCTGAATTCATTGAAGTCAATTTTCTCTAAAAAAGTATAGGCGTTCTTGGGTTTCAACTTACCCATAAAACGTTTAAAAGCACCCATGTAACTACTAGTATAAAACTCTTCATCACCTTCTGTAATTAAATAATAAATTTCTGCTGAGCTAAATGATGCAATACTTTTAAACCGGGCAGCGTCTGACATAAAGTGACGCTCATTCATTTGTTGTACAAAGTATTTGGTTTCTACATGTAACTCTTTGGTCAATCGTTTTTTTACGTTCTCATCTTTTGTTTCATTCAACTGAGCTACAATGTTTTTAAAGTAGGAGTTTTTATTACTCGTTATTGCATTAATCTGAGCAATTGTTTTTTTCTTATTGTGATAGTCATCTAAAAAATAAATTGCCTTTAAGGGTGTTTTACTTTTATCTGCAATTTTTACCAAGCTTTGTACAAACTCATCGGAGCTACGTCTTACAATGTCACGCTCAATAGCAGTAGAGGTTGCATAGTTTAATAAGTACTTCGGTCTGCTTTTGGCAGTTTGTATTACTACTTTATCAGCTAATGATGCTGGCTGGATTTTACGAAGTTTGCCAATCAAAATTTCAGGGTAGCGATTAGCAATTTCGGCCATAAGCTTTTCCTTTAATTCAGGATAAGGATTGAGCATATCTGCTATGTAATACATTTCCTTATTGGTGTTATTTTCAAGATAGTAGGCGCCACTATTTCCTTTAACCGCTTTTGCTAATTCTAAAGATTGCGTAAAAAGTTTTTTGTAAGAGTTTACATTCAAGGTGCCATTATCAATACTTTTATTTGCTCGCTTTAATTGAAAAATAAGCGTAGACAAAAAAGCACGTTTCGTCTCATAATCAGTAAAATTATTAAGCACATAAAATTTGTACTGATCCACTTTATTAAAAATGGCGCTTGAAATTGCTTTTGACCGCAATTTGTCATCGTCTATATTTAGATAGCGGTCGCCTATGCCATCGGCAAAGTCAAATCGCTTTTGCTCTTTTTCAATTTGTTGTAGCGATTGCCACTCGTAGCGGCTCACTTTAGCTGAGTCTGCTATGCTGTTTTGTAATGTGCCTTGTGCATTCGTGCTTAAGCCAAAAACAAGGCTTGTAAGTAGTAGGTAATAGTATTTCATGTCTTAAAAGGTAAAATAAAAGTAATATATATGCTTGACGAATCGCTAGAATCATGACTGTTTCACAATTCCCTAATGTTTGAATTAAAGGACAATTAAGTGAATGCTAGCGCCGTTTTGCCATGAAATGTAAGCTAGCTGTTGTATTTTCGGGAGATGAAATTTTTACAATCCATTTTTGCATTGCTTTTGATTAGCGGTGCTGCATTTGCTCAGGATGATTTAGTAAAATCATTAGACAAGAATAAATCGGCGAATGCCAAAGAGAAATACAAGTTTAAAACGATACTTAATTTAGAAGCATCTCCTGTAAAAAACCAAGGGAGCAGTGGAACCTGTTGGAGTTATTCAGGAAACTCTTTCTTAGAAAGTGAAATGATGCGCAATAGCAGAGAATTTGTAGATATCTCAGAAATATATACTGCACGTTGTGCTTACATTGAGCGAGCGCGCAATTATGTGCGTATGCATGGTAATGTAGGCTGGGGCGATGGTGCTGAGTTGCATGATGTAGTACAAGTATATGGTAAGTACGGCGCTTTACCATATGAGCTATATACTGGTTTAAATTACGGAACTGAAAAAAATAGATTTGGTGAAATGCAAGCGGCATTGGAAGGATTTTTACAAGGAATTGTAAAAAATAAAAACCGTCAATTGACAAAAAATTGGATGCCCGCTTTTACCGCAGCATTGGATACTTATTTAGGTGAAGTGCCTGAGAAGTTTGAGTATAAAGGAAAAACCTATACTCCAAAATCTTTTGCTGATGAAGTAGTAGGATTAGATGCATATGATTATGTTGAGATGTCTTCTTTCTTATATGCACCTTTATACAAGCCTACCATGCTTATGGTGCCCGATAATTGGAGCTTGCAAAGTGTTTATAATATTAGAATGAATGAAATGACAGAAGCCGTAGATAATGCATTGGAAAATGGATATACAGTGGCTTGGGCTACTGATGTTAGTGAGAAATCTTTTAGCTGGAAAAATGGAGTAGCTTTTATACCTGAAAAAGATTATGCCTCTATGACGCTTAAGGAGAGAAAAACAATGTTTGATGGTCCTAAGCCAGAGCGTAAAATTACCTCGCAGGATAGAGAAGATGCCTTTGATAATTATACTACAACCGATGATCATGGAATGCATATTGTAGGAAAAGCATCTGATCAAAATGGCAAAGAGTACTATATGGTAAAAAACTCTTGGGGTGAAAAAAATGATCACAAGGGATATTTGTATGTGTCTAAAACTTTCTTTGAATATAAGACTACAGCGATTCTTATGAATAAGAATGCCTTACCACGTAGATTAAAAAAAGAGTTAGGATTTTAATTTTATTAAATAACTAAATTCGAACCGTCTCGTTTCTCGAGGCGGTTTTTTTATTAGTATTTATTCCAAATTAGCTAGTTGCCTGTTATGCGTTTTACTAAGAAAAATAAGTGCACATATTGCGCCAATAGTAGCATAAAACATATCTGATTGTGTATCCCATACATAACCCTGTGTGCCAAGGAAGGCTTCGGCATCTTCACCGCTAAGTAAGGCTACACCCCATTCAATAAATTCATAACTTACACTAATTGCCATGGCAATACATACAATAATTAGGTTACGCCATGAGCTAAAGTTGATTACCTTTTTTCTGATTAAAATTTCACGAGCAATCATGGCCGGCACAAAGCCTTGCGCAAAATGTCCCACTTTATCATAATTGTTTCTTGTAGATCCAAACCATTCCGCCAGGGTGTCAAATAATGGCACTTCGGCATAGGTATAATGACCACCTACCATGAGTATAATACAATGGATTAAGATAAGTATATATAATAGAGGTGTAAGTGGGAATGATTTTTTTGTAAAAAAAAGAATAACTAGTCCGATGATTGCAGGAGCAACTTCTAAAATCCAAGTAAAAGAATCATGAGGTTGTATGCCAGACCAAATCAATACGGCAAAGAAAATAACGAGATAAATAATCTTGTTTCTCATAGTGGGTAATGAGTTTAAAGATACTATTATAAATTTCTAATCGATGGTTACTTTTTTAGCAAGAAATAAATTATCTTTAGCCAAAATGGAGTACTTAAATTCGCTTGAGCCCCTGTTGCGAACGTTTTGGTTTATAGCCCTTCCCGTTAGCCTTATCTTTACAATCCAAACTATATTAACCTTTATTGGTTTAGATGGTTCTGATGGATTGGACGCTGATTTTGATGCTGACATGGGAGATGGCGATGGCGGCGGCTCTTTTTTTTCGCTTCGAAACTTAATAAATTTTTTAATCGGTTTTTCTTGGTCTGGGATTTTATTCTATGAAGATATTTCTAGCAAGGCCTTACTTGTTTTTGTAGCAGTGCTTATTGGTTTAGCTTTTGTGGCCCTTTTCTTTTTTGCTATGAAGCAAGTAAAAAAATTAGCAGAGGACAATACATTTGATATTTATGATTGCCGCGGTAAGTTAGCCGAGGTGTACTTACGTATTCCACCAGATTATACAGGCAAGGGAAAAGTATTAGTAAGCGTAAAAGGGAGTACCCATGAGTTACAAGCAGTAACTAAGTCGCTTGAACAAATAGAAACAGGTACCATGGTTCGAGTCATCGCCATTGAAGATGAGTCAATTTTAAAAGTAGAAAAAATAAAATAATGAGTCCAGTATTAATTGTCCTTATAGCAGTAGTCGTATTATTCGTAACCATAGTTGCGCTGATTTCACGCTACAAACGTTGTCCTTCAGATAAAATTTTAGTTGTCTATGGTAAAACCGGTGGCGCTTCCGCGCGTTGTATTCATGGTGGTGGTGCCTTTATTTGGCCTGTAATTCAAGATTATGCATATCTTGATTTAAAGCCAATATCTATTGAGGCAAATTTAACCAATGCCTTGAGTAGACAGAATATCAGAATTGATGTTCCTTGTCGTTTTACCATTGCCATTTCTACTGAGTCAGATACGATGAACAATGCTGCTGAGCGTTTATTAGGTTTAACGCCTGATCAAATTCAAGAGTTGGCAAAGGATATTTTGTTTGGTCAATTGCGTTTGGTAATTGCCACGATGACTATTGAAGAAATTAATACTGATCGTGATAAATTCTTATCAAATATTTCTCAAAATGTAGATACGGAATTGAAAAAGATTGGTTTAAAATTAATCAATGTAAATGTTACTGATATTAGAGATGAGAGTGGTTACATTGAAGCATTAGGAAAAGAAGCCGCTGCCAAAGCAATTAATGAAGCCAAGGTAAGTGTTGCTGAGCAAGAAAAAATTGGTGATACAGGATCGGCTAAAGAAAACAGAACCAAGGATATTGAAATTGCAGAGACAGAAAGAGATCGTGATGTAAAAATTGCTGTGACGCAAAAAGATAGAGAAATATCAATTGCGGAGGCAGTAAAGGATGAAACAATTGGTAAGGCCGAAGCGGCGAGAGATCAAAGAATTAAAACAGCTGAGGCAAATGCGATAGCCGTAAAAGGAGAGAATGAATCGAAGATTGAAATAGCAAACTCAGAAGCAGCAAGAAGAGAAAAAGAAGCCGAAGCATTAAAAATTGCAATGAGTGCTGAGAAAATTCAAACGGCAAAAGCCCTAGAAGAAGCATATACCGCAGAGAAAGCGGCCGAGGAAGCAAGGGCAGAAAAAGAGCGTTCGTCGCAAAAAGCGAATGTTATTGTACCTACTGAAATTGCTAAACAAAAAGCTGTGATAGACGCAGAAGCCGATGCAGAAAGAATACGTGTAAGTGCCAAAGGTGAGGCGGATGCAATTTTTGCAAAAATGGATGCAGAAGCACGCGGTTTGTATGAGATATTAACCAAACAAGCAGAAGGTTATGATCAAGTAGTAAAAGCAGCTGGCGGCGATGCGGGTAATGCCTACAATTTATTATTAATAGAAAAACTTCCTGAACTAGTGAAACTACAAGTGGAAGCGATTAAGAATATTAAGATTGATAAAGTAACTGTTTGGGATAGTGGTAATGGAGTAAAAGATGGCGGTTCTTCCACTAGTAACTTTATTTCTAGCTTATATAAATCTGTACCTCCTTTAAACGAAATGTTTGGCCAAGCCGGCTTAACACTTCCTAAATATCTAAAAGAAGATTTAAAAGAAGCACAAGCTGCGGTTGAAGTTAAGGTGAAAGAGGAAAGTTCAACTAAGCCCGCTAAGGATGCTGAGGAGGATATTGAAGTTAATGAAGAATAGTTTTTTAGTGAATACTATTTATGAACGGCTATTTAATAATTACTCAACAACAGTAACCCAAGAGTTCTCAATACCCGCTTTGCGGATCAGCTCATTTAATATCTTAGCATTGTCGGGGTGTAAACGAATGCAGCCATGAGAAGCCTTTTTTCCTAGTCGGGGAATGTTTCCTCTTGTTGTGCCATGGAAGCCATAGCCATTTTGTATAAATACTACATATGGCATATTGCCTAAGCCATTATAATTACCACCAGGATATTTTTTTGACGTATACTTTTGAAATATGGGCCCACGAGGTTGCATATCAAATAAAGGAGTTTCGTGTCTTGTAGAACCTGTAGAAACTTTAAAAGTATCTACTGCCTCACCATCAATGTATAAGTAAAGACGCTGAGTAGTTTTACTAATCTTACACCAAACACGACTATCAATTTGTCCACGTTTTTTTACATGCGTAATAGCTAGTATTGAATCTGCATCGTGCAGTTGTTTTAGATTATAGCGTAGCGCTTTAATTTCATCAGTTGTAATTTTTCTTATATCATTTGTAAATGTATCTCTCGGGTTGGAAATCGTTGTATCAGTAAATACGTATTCGTCAAAGCTTATGGTGTCGTTTATATGCTTCTCTGCAATGATGGTACTATCTTTTTCATAAATCGTTTCCAATGAATCTAGGAGTGTGCTCAGGCTATCTGTTTCTGGATCGTAGTTAGGACTATCAAAAATATCAGCCGTATCAGACATGTCCATTGTGGTAAGGCTATCATGCATTACTTCATGTTTTAGCTCCTCATAATCTAAGTCAGGGAGTGAATCATTTTTACAAGAAAAAAGCATCACGCTTAATACGGCAATAGGTAGTAATCGTTTGATCATAACAGATATATATAATTGGCAAAGTAAATCAAAAATTAACTGAAACCTTAGCTACTTAATTTAGATTAAGTTAATGATTCCAATAAGTTTGTTTTTATATTTATAGATACAAATATGTTTACGGCAGAAGATTTTAATACAGTAGCTAAACGTAAGGAATTAATTCCTTTGGCTAAGGAACGAAAGGTGAAGATTGGTAAGTATCTGCGCTCCATTTCTTATAATGAGGAATTACGTATGCTACAAGCACAGCTAGTAGATCTTCAACAATGGATAGCGAAAAATCAACTTCGTGTCGCAGTAGTTTTTGAAGGCCGAGATGCTGCAGGAAAAGGTGGTTGTATCAAGCGATTTGTTGAGCATTTAAACCCACGATCTATGCGAGTAGTTGCCTTGAATAAACCAACTGAAATTGAAAGAGGTCAATGGTTTATGCGACGCTATATTAAGGAATTACCTAATCCTGGCGAGATTGTTTTTTTTGATAGAAGTTGGTATAATCGTGCAGTGGTAGAGCCTGTTAATGGTTTTTGTACTGAGGAAGAGTATAAACAGTTTATGGTACAGGTGCCAAGTTTTGAAAATATGCTTTATGAAGATGGCGTAATTGTTATCAAATTTTGGTTTTCTATTTCTAAGAAAGAGCAATTAAAAAGATTTCAAGCAAGATTAGACAATCCTTTAAAATCATGGAAGTACAGCGCGACCGATAAAAAAGGACAAGAGCTTTGGGATGAATATACCTATTATAAGGAGCAAATGTTTTCTAAGACACACACAGCCTTTAGTCCTTGGATGATTGTACAAACCAACGATAAAAAAACGGCTCGTTTACAAGCTATAAGACATGTACTTTCTCACTTTGATTTTATAGAAGATAAGGAACTCGTAAATAACTTACTCCCTGATCCAAACGTGATAGTACGTTATTACAGAAACATTGACCAAATAGACGTATAAAATGAGTACTGAAAACGAAATACGAAGCTATACCGCGGAAGAACTAGAGACGTTAAACTCTGACTTGGGTTTGAAGCATTTATTTGCTTACCCTAATGTTGATGTTGAGTGGTCATTGAAACGTTGTGCATATGAAAAGACCTTAAAGGAATTGCAAGTTGAATTAATTGAAG
Organism: uncultured Chitinophagaceae bacterium; assembly: GCA_937981995.1. Taxonomy (GTDB): domain Bacteria; phylum Bacteroidota; class Bacteroidia; order Chitinophagales; family Chitinophagaceae; genus JAGNRR01. Next base: position 29,988 of record CALJNC010000016.1, on the reverse strand, counting down.
TTCAGAATTGGTGCGTAGCACATAAAAAAAAGATTGTAATACTTTTTGAAGGTCGTGATGCAGCGGGTAAAGGTGGTGCGATAAGAAGAATGCTGGCACATATAAATCCAAGAATTTATAGAGTAGAGGCCTTACCTAAACCTACGGAAGAAGAAAGGGGACAGTGGTATTTTCAGCGTTATGTAAACCTATTACCTAAGCCAGGTGAGATGGTGGTTTTTGATAGGAGCTGGTACAACCGAGCAGTGGTAGAACCAGTAAATGGATTTTGTACACCGGAAGAATATGAAATTTTTATGGGGCAGGTAAACGATTTTGAACGCATGATTACTGAGTCAGATACATATTTATTGAAATTGTATTTTTCAATAAGTAAAGAGGAACAGGCTAAACGCTTTGAGGATATAAAAAGTAGTCCTTTAAAGAAGTGGAAGATGTCTTCTGTTGATGAAAAAGCACAGGAGTTATGGGAAGATTATACGCAGTATAAATTACGTATGTTTTCTCATACTGATAATGAGCAAGCACCTTGGAAAATTATAAAAGCTAATAAAAAAACTTTTGCAAGGCTAGAGGCAATTCGATATGTCCTAGACAGTTTACCGTATAAAAAGTAAAAAAGGGTAGCAAATGCTACCCTTTTTTGTCGGGAGGACAGCCCTACCCCTATTTATTATCGTACATTTTAGGTTTGAATAGAATATAGGTTTATGCCTTGCTACTACTGTATTATGGTGTATTTGATTATATTTGATTAAAGGCTATTACAAAAAAATGCGCTACCAATTTCGCTACCTTTTTTGTATTAGCTTCGTATAAATTTATATTATGAAAGCATCTCTCAAACTATGTTTAAGAACTGATAAAGAAACCAAAAAGGGGACATCGCCAATATTTTTACGGTGTTCGATAAAAGGCGAAAGAAAGTATTATAACACGGGCATAAATGTAAACTCAATACAATGGGACAGTAAAAATGAAAGAATTATTGAACTTTCAGTTAAAGACAAAAAGGCTATTAAAACTGACTTGGCGCAAAGTGGGTTGTTAGATAGAATGAAAGTAAACCTTAGCAATAAAGAGCTTAATAGCATTAGAGGGCTTGCTATGAACATAGAATTTGAATTTAGTATTAACAATGAGCCATTTTCTTCAAAAATGCTAATTGACAAGCTAAAGCAAAAGCGTCAGCCGATTACTAAGTCTGAAAACACAAATGGTTCAATAGCTTCTTGGATTGATTTTTATGCAACCGCCTGTACTAAGCAAAGAGCGGGTACAATAAAGTGCTACATAGGGCTTGCAAATCATTTAAGAGATTTTGAAAATTCAATAAATAGAAAAGTAACTTTTCAAAACCTCGACTTTGCAATGTTAGAAAAGTTCAGAGATTTTCTAAATCAAGAAAAGAACCAAACGAATAACACAATGATTAAACAAATATCAACTCTCAAAACGTTATTACGAAGGGCGGAGTTCCGTTATAATCACGAAGTGAATGATGATTATAAAAACTTTGACAACTTTAAGCGTCAAGACGCATCGTTTGAGGTTATAGTATTAACCAAAGAAGAGTTTGAGAGAATGAGACTTATAGACCTTAGCCACGATTTGCGACTTGATAGACAACGAGATGTTTTTATATTTTCTGCTACAACGGGTTTAAGGTATAGCGATTTGAAAGACCTTAAAAGAGTTCATATTAAAGACGGTGCTATTCAAAAAGTTTGTTTTAAGACTAAACAACCTTTGTTTATACCACTTAATAATATCAGTAGAAACATTTTGAAGAAATACGAGAATGACGAAGAAATACTCCCCGTTATTTCAAACGATAAGTGCCGAAAGTATGTTAAAGAGATAGCTAAATTATGTAAGATTGACAAGCCAACAGAAAAGGTTAGGTTTTATGGTAAAAGAGAAGTACAAGTAGTTAAACCGAAATACGAATTAATAGGTATTCACACAGCACGAAAAACCTTTGTAACACTCTCTTTAAACGGCGAAATGCCCCAACAAACTGTAATGGCTATGACAGGGCATAAATCTGACCGAAGTTTTAAGCGTTATGTAGATGTAGCCAAAAAACAAATGGTAGAGGCAATGAATAGCGTAGCAGTCTTTAATTAACTCGTTATGGCTAAGAAAAGTAAAAAGAAGTCTCCAGAATTTCTAACGGACAAAGAATTATTTGAACGAATGGATATTGAAGCGACAATTAAAGCTCGTAATCAGTTAGTCAAAGAAAACGAGCTTATTAAAGAATATGAGTTTTTAAATAATAAAACTCTCTCGATTGAAGAGTACACAATGCTTAAAATTAAAAATGATTTGTATGAGAATTTCAAAGACTATGAAATAAAGATTTTGAAAGAAATTGAAGAAGATAGCTCTAAATTGGCAAGTTGGGTACATACTTTGGTGGCAGTAAAGCAAGAATTGAAAAGTGCGAAATTATCGGGTTTGCAATGGTCTGACACCAAAAACACTCTATTGGGACAAGTTAAAATTCTTATAGTCAAATTAAGTAATTACAAAAAAGTATTAGAAATAAACAAGCATAATGGTTCTCTTCATTCGGATAAAGAAAAGCTAAAATTAATAGAAGCTCATTTGTCTGAAATTAAAGAGCGGGCATTTAACAATCTCGAAGATTATAACAAGGCGGTGAATACTGTTTATAATTATTTCACCAAATCCCTAACTGCTAAGACTCCCATTTTTGTAAGGAATAGGAATAAAAAGAGATTGGCAGGCGCATTGGGTGAAATTTGGAAAAAGTTAAAGTCTAAGCAGTTTGACTATTCCTTTCTTCTATTTGTGAAAAATTCATTTAGTAATTTTAGTAACGAGAAGGTGAATAAGAAAAACATTAAAGACTCTAATTTATATAAATACTTGCACACTAATTAGGGCTATCACCTTTGCCACTAAAGACACTTTTTTTACCACTTTTTTATCGCTCTAACTATGCCTTTTGTAATTAAAAAGGAATAAAAATGAGTAAAAAAAGTATTGAAGATTTACCCGAAATGGTACAATCACTATCGGAACAACTAAGCTACATTAAAGGGTGTGTAGATAACATTAATTCGGTTCAAATTAGAAATGAAGAGCCAATTACAACGGCTGAACTGTGCAAGCGTCTTAAAATAACAGTTCAAACTGCAACGGCTTGGCGAAAGGCAGATAAAATACCTTATATGAGGTTGGATAATACCATTCGTTACGATTGGGGGGCGGTTGTTGAGGCGTTAGAAGTTAATCAAAAAAAGGGTATGCTATGATTGACAATAACAACACCCTTTTTCCTTTAGATTCAGAAAATAAAGGTAACCACAGAAAAACAACTTTAACTCAAAAACTTAGTTGGGCGCAAGTGAAAAGTAGCGGTTTAGATATAAAACAGCAGGACTATGTCTTAAGCTATTTACAAAATCTATCGGAGGCAGTTTGCGCACGAGACATTGAAGTAATGACAGGAATGCGCATTAGTAGCTTAACTCGTGTACTGAATAACTTAAAGTCGCAAAATAAGATTAAGGTTGATAAATTAGGCAAGTCTAAACATTCGGGCAAGCCCGTCGAATACTACAAAGTAGTTAATTCTCTATAACAAGTTAATTCTATTGACGAAAAAACGCAATTTGAACTTGGAGGACACAGTCAAAATATGGTTGGCTTTGGATAATTGGGGCGGTGGGACTTATGTTAGAAATTACCTGCCCAATTATCTTACTAAATTAAGAACAGGAAGATGCGATAAATATGGTTATTACACACGGGGCTTTATTGATACTATGTACGTTAGTGCAAATGAAAACCATTTAACTCTATCGGGTAGCCTTCCAAAATTTACAAGTGGCTGTAATATTCATCCCTGTACTTTTGAAGAAAAGGAGTGGCTATTTGAGCATTTAGAGGAACGATTGCATTTGCCATTAGGTAATGGGCTGATAAGACGTTTAGATATTAGTAGTAGCTTTTGTATGAGCCGAACGCCAACACACTATTTTGATTTTATGGTAGAATACCCCAAGGCAAAAAGGCTTTTAATGGATAGTTCTTTAGAGTTTCGTGTAGGACAAAGACAAGTAGCATTTTATGATAAAGCATTAAGAGAAAAAAAGGAAGGACTTAATCTAATGCGCTACGAGCTAAGGTTGCTCAAGGGCAAAACGAATACTAAAAGTTTACCATCGACTTTGAGTGTTCAAGACTTGCTTAAGCCTAATGTTCACAATCGGCTAATCAAATTATGGCAGGACGAGAGTTTGAAAATTCAGTATAAGCCTAATTTCACGGGTATGTTTAATTCTCAAACGGTTGATAGTCTTAAAACATTCAAAGACGAACTAATTTTAATAGGGCTTCAAAAAATGGGTGAGGTGCAAGCACTACAAAAAGTTGAAAATCTAAAAAAGGAGGGTGTATTCCCAAATCCCGAAACTCCTTCAAGAATAAAAAGGTTCATTCGTGAAGAAATGAATAAATCTATTGGATTAGATGGACTACCTATCGAAGTTGTTGAGCTAAAGAGTAAAATTCAAGAAACGGTTGAAGAGTATTCGGTTTAGACTACAAGGCAGTATCAGGCAGGAAATCTTTAGGGCTACACTCCAAAACTTTAGCCAACTCATTTAGGTGCTTTATATTCCAATGAGACGGGTGCTTAGGACTTTCAATATTTCCAATAAAGCTATCAGACAAATCTAACTCTATCGCAAGTTTAACTTGAGATAAACCTAATTCTTGCCTGCGCTCCCTGACCTTCGAGATTACATAATTGTCAATATTTGAGATTTTATTTTCACTCACTCTTAGACGTGCAAGGTCAAAATCTTTGCAATACTTATTGCACGTCTATAAGTGTGTATTTTGTATATTTGGTTGCAATATGAAAAACTCAATAAAAGTAATAATCGTGCTAATACTATGCACTTCGTCTTCATTGTTATACGGTCAGCAAGTACTAAGTTCTTTTGCTAATAGTACGGCAGATAAGCAGTTAGATGTGAAGATTGAAGCTCGTAATAGTAAAAAGTATAAGCTATTTATTGAGGGTATTACAATAGACGATACTTATAAAGATTGTGGTATTCTAATAGGTAGACGCAAATGGCACGAAAAGTTCATTAAGTCCATAAACACAGCCAAATCCAAATATATTGAATGGGTAAAAACAGCTAAAGAAAATGACGTAAAAGACCTAAGAAAAAAAATGTCATTGGTTACTCGGCAGGGAGGTTATTTTTATACGGGGAATGAAAGGCACAATGTTTACATAGCTGATTACATTTTTATTTTCAGCGTTTCTGAAGTAGGTGAGAAAATAACTTATAATCTTTCTGTGGGTACAGGAAAAATGAAGTCATCTAAAAATCAATTCATTACCTCTGATGGAGTTATGTTAGTTTTTAGTTCAGAGGCAGAGATAGACAATTTTTTAGAAGCTATCTCTCTTGAAAAAACTGACAAGTATTTAGCCGAGCCAAATCAAAAAGAGTTGTTCAAAGATTAGTTGCAGTAAAGACAAAACAAAAAATTTGTACTCTTCCAATGAGATTGCAACAGCAAATTGCGATAATGGCGTTTATGTACCTAAAAGTGGCGACAATGTTGCGTTGATGCAACTTTTTGCAATTCTAAATATCTAATTTCATTTTGCATTTGCTGTAACTGTATTTCTAAATATCTTAGTCCAATAATTGCGTCAATTTAGGAGGAAAAACGCCATTAAAGTTGCGTATTGAGTATGCGTACAAATTATTTTATGAACTTGTTTGAGAAATATGGTTATTGTATAATACCGAAGGGAACAGTATTATATCGACAGGGTTCTGTTGTGCCTTATCACGGTGCTTTTTTCTCCTTATACCCAACTTTAGCAAATGACTTTAAAACGAACAGTAAGGCAAAGGTGGCTAAATGGGTAGTAGTACGGGAGACTAAAGTACTCTTTGTCGTTTCTCATTTAAAATGGAATGGTTTTGGCGCAACGACTATCCAAATGTTGTTTGAGGAAATTGTAGAGCCTTTAAATGAAATGGACGACCTCGACGTTAAGTGGCGAAATATTAACGCTAAAATGAAGCTCGTAAGAGCATTAGAGAGATTTGATATAAAAGGTTGGTTGGCAAGTCAAGAAGGTATGTACCCTTTGGAGGTCTTTTTATTACCCAATGCTATTAGAAGAGTTAAGCTCCTAAGTCATTATCTTGAACCGAGAAAAGCGCACCCGAAAAACTCATTAAGAAAAATTCAAATTAAGCCAACTGATTTTTTTTATAAAAAGTCAAGAAGGCTAACCAATGAAAATAAAGAATACTTAAAAGGTTTTTTGGCAGAAGACGAAAGCGATTACTCGCTGTACCGAAAATTATTTTTGAAAGAGTAATAAGAGATATAAAAGTAACTTAGATGCTATGTTAGACGATAAAAATTTCTTTTGGAAGAATTGGAGATTAGGAACTGAATTACAGATTTCAGGCTCATTTATTTACAATGGGCTGTTCACCTTTGATAATATGAAAAGTCTGTATTATGAAGAAGAATGCTTTGAACTACTATATAATCTATCTGTAGGGTTGGAAAGGTTAATGAAAATAGCTGTAATATTATTAGAACACGATAGCAATAGTTCTCAAGAGGATTTTGAGAAAACACTTATAACGCATAACCATTTTGATTTACTAAATAGAATAAAGAAAAAGAAGGATATTGCTTTGGGAAAACCGCACAATAAATTTCTTGTCCTACTTGATACCTTCTATAAATCGGCAAGATACGAGCGGTATAATATACAATCTGTATATGCTCCAGCTCAGGATAAATATCAATTGGTAAAATTTATAAATGAAGAGTTAGACCTTGAATTATCGGCAGATTTTGGGAAGGCTACATTGATTAGCACAAGAGTTAGAAAATTCATAGGTAAGATTGTAGGAAAATTTACAACGCAATTATATCAAATAGTAAAAGAAGAGGCTTTCAGAATAGGCACATTTACTTATGAAGTAACTTATGGCTCAAAAGCATTTAAAATCTATCTTGCCGAAGAGTTCGATTTTGAAAAGGAGAAATTGACACAAAGAGAAGTTATGCTCTTTTTATTAAAAACCGAAAGGAGTGACGATTTTAATTATTACTTACAGGGAATAGAGCATTTCAATTTCGAGCAAATTCATATAAATAAATATATAGAAAGCCTTTTTGGCTATAACCTTGATAGGCAAGTAATGGGAGAATTAGAGCATCTCTATGAAGAGGAAGAGCCTAAGTTGGATAAGAAGGAATATTTGCAAAGAAAAGAGCATTTAGAAGTTTTGGGAACAGATATTGATTTAGAATATAACCCCGAGGAAGACGATTTGAATATTTTCTAATGATTTCTTTAAAAGCGTGGTAAGGTAATTACCACTTTTTGAGTAAATATTCAAAAATATATTGCACGTCTATAAGTGTGCAAAATAGTATATTTGAGTTCTTTAATATTTGAAGAATAACTATGAACTCAACAACAAAAACGAAACAACCTTTTTATAAGAAGAAGGCATTTATAATAATAGCAACTTTACTACTACTTGCTTTATTAGGTAAAATATTTGGTAGCGGAGGCGATGCGCAAGAGCAAAATAATGACGATAGGCAAACCGAGACAGTAGATAAATCTTCTATTGAAAACAATAATGCTAAAGCATTAGAAGCCATAAAAACAGAACCCAAAGTAGCAGAGGCTTTAATAACTAACGCCAATGTTTTATACGTTAGCGTCAAAGACGATGGTACAAGAAGAGACGGCTATGCTGAATACTTATGTCAAGTGCTAAGAGAATATGGCTCGAATGTGAATAGAGTTAAAGTTACAGAAGTCGGCACAACTAAATCACCTGACCGAGATAACGCCTATGGTATTCTTTTAGGCGAAGCGTATTGTAATTAAATGTCTGAAATGTCTTTGTAATAAAAGGAAATGAAAATTTTACACCTTGTAATGAAGAAAATTTACTTTGACCAAATATTGAATGGTACAAAGAAAAATGAAATTAGAGAGCTTCGACCTAAAAGTTCAAACCGCTATATTGAAGATAAATTTAATGATAATGGTGAGGCTTATGCATCGCCCAAGCATTTCGACCTTTTGCGTTTGTACTTAGGGTATAATAAAAACCGACCTCATTTTGACATTGAGGTAAGAGACGCTAAAATCTATATTATAGAAGATGAGCAGGGCAATGAAGAAACCTATTTTGTAGATGGCATTGAATATATAAGTGCTGAAATTGAGTACAGCTTAGGCGAAATAGTTGCAAAACATAGTTGTTAGTTATTCGACTTTTACGGCATCATAACGACAAAAAAGAGATTAAGATAAAGGCTACTACCTTCGGTAATTATAGAGTATTTACTACTTTTAGCTTAATGGATAACGATAAAGAGCAGAAGGAACAAGAGCAAGAACCGCTATTGAGGCGTAATGAGATTATTCTCTTATCAGTTTTAGCAGTGGGGATTTTGCTAATGCCGATAGTATTAACGCAAACTAAGGTTTATTCGGGAATACCGTTTAACGATACGGGACAAATAGGCGATACGATTGGCGGTATTACTGCGCCTTTAATCGGTCTATTGAGTGCTGTTCTCGTTTATATCACTTTCAAGGCTCAAATAAGAGCTAATAAGATAATATTTGATGAACAAGAAAGGTTAAGAAACGAGAGGAGAAACGAGAACCTCAAGTTGTTTTATTTAAAGTTCTATGATTTTATTCATAATGAGCTTGACTATTTCACACTTAATACATTTTCGCAAACGAGAAGTGGCAGAACAACCACCGTTGCTCAAAATTCAGTAACGTTAAAGGAACTAATCGAGCAGTATTGTAAACTTGAAGGAGGAGAGTCAGATAAGCATCCATTCAACTCTTTTGAAAATAATCTGTACGAAGAGTTTAGAATTTTTATTGCTGAATTGTACTCTTCTCTTCAAACTCTTGGCAGAATGGAGCTTGACGATAATGATAAGGCATTTTATTCATCATCACTGAAGTATTCAATAGAAAAGAAAATTGGTAACGTATTTGACAAAATAGAAGATACATATTTGGCAGATTTGGCTATCGCAGAGAATGCCTTAGTCAGTTGGAAAAAATATTATGAACTTATAGATGGGTTTAGTAGTGTGGACTATATCAATGCCTATAATGAACATCGGAGACCCGACAAACAACCTAAAGACCATAGTAAGTTTAAAAAGGCAGAACGACAATTAGAGTTAGCTAATACTAAAGAACAGATTGATTTTGTAACTAAGGGGGTTGCAGGACATAAAGAAGCGGTACTCTTTGTTCAAAGTGAACGAAAAAAATTGAACCAACTTTTAGAGAAACTGACTTAAAATTTCTCAATATGTTTTGATTGGATAGTTAAATAGTTGTTCTCATTGATTAAACTGATTTAAGTACCTAAAAACCATAAAAAAGAGAAAAGCTCGAAATTTGCTTTTCAATATTTCAAAAGCGAGTAATGACCTATTTATTCATAACCGAACTTTAAGCCAAGCTAAGAGGGTTTGTAAAAAATGCGCTACCTATTTCGCTACCCATTGTAATAAAAAACGCCTAAATTAGCTGATTATCAACTATTTAGGCGTTTTAAAAGTCGGGAGGACAGGATTCGAACCTGCGACCCCGTGCTCCCAAAGCACGTATTCTACCGAGCTGAACTACCTCCCGAGGTCTCACGCCTATGGCGTGAACAGTTCATTGTCTATCTTAAAGAGTTGACCTTCTCTATATTTTTAGCAGCCACGTTGTAAGCGTGGCACTGAGAATCTACGTTTCGCCTTTGCTCAACTTGTTTCTCTAGTGCGGAGAGACAGGGACTCGAACCCTGGCGACGGTTACCCGTCGACAGATTAGCAATCTGCTCCATTACCACTCTGGCACCTCTCCAATATTGTTCTTACGTTAAGAGCTTCCGTTCAAATTCTAACGGAGGGCGAAAATAGGTAATTTTATTAAAAAGACAAGAGTTCCACCTCAAATATTAATGTAGAATTCGGCTTAATATGAGCTCCTGCTTGTCTATCACCATAAGCTAGGTGTGGAGCAAGGAATAATTTCCATTTACTCCCTGTAGGCATTAGCTGTACAGCCTCAGTCCACCCGGGAATTACCATATTTAGTGGGAAGCTAGCCGGTTGACCGCGTTGTACGCTGCTATCAAATACGGTTCCGTCAATCAAAGTGCCATGGTAGTGACAAGTAACCGTATCGGTAGCTGCCGGTTTAGGTCCATCGCCCGCAGTCATTATCTCATATTGTAAGCCACTTTCTAGCTCTACAACCTCATCTCGTTTTGCGTTTTCAGCCAAAAAGGCTTTTCCTTCTTCTATCATTTTTGCGTTTCTTTCGTTTTTCTTTTTATTTAATAAATCTTGCAAATTCATGCGTTCTATTTTAGAATATAATTTGTTTCATCGGGAGTAATTATTTTGTTCTTTCGTAACTCCCAGAATGATAAAACTAAGTCTCTTAAAAGTAATCCTGTATCTTCTTGAGGTAAATTTTTAAGGATAGTACAATTATCACCACCTGCAGCCAAGTAATTATTTGTAAAAAGAGTTATTTGACCGAACTTTTTTAAATCTTTCAAATTCTTTATTTCCTCATCATAACGAATTGGCCACCCTCCAGTTTTCTTTATTTGCTTTAATAATTCATAGAGTTGATCTCCCGTTATTTTCATTTTAACAACTGTATTTTCAAAAGGGAGCAATTCGTAAATATTTCGAATTGTTATGTTGCCTTTAGGCAACTCTTTTAACCTAATACCACCGTAATTCATTACAACAACGCAAGGATCTAGGTCTTCTCTGGCTTCTGTCAAAGACCAAATAACACTAGTTACTAAATTTCCCAAACTCCCTCCAGGTCTTTTCTTTACAAGCTTACCTGTAGTAGTAGCAATAACTGTAGAAAAAGAGTCCTGCAATTTCTGACGGTAAGGCTTTAAGTATTTCTCAGTTACTGAATAGCCTATGGTATCCTTAACGGGCGTTACTTTAATATTGCCAAACTGAGCCTTTACTGGTGTGTAATGGGTTTTACATCCTATGGATAAAATGAGCATTAGATGTAGAAAACCTAGGCAATAAAATTTATGTCTACTTCTCAAAATCATTTACTTTCGAAGCTCTAAATTAAATATATTATGGCAAGTTTTGATGTAAGCGGTAAATTGATTGAAAAATATGACATTCAACAAATTAAAGAAACCTTTAAAAAAAGAGAGTTTGTAGTTGAGTGTCCTAAAGAAATAAACGGAAATGTATATCATGATTATTTGAAATTTCAATTAACGCAAGATCGTTGTTCATTGATAGACAATATGAATGAAGGGGATGTAATAAAAGTTCATTTTAACCTAAGAGGTAGCAAGTGGAACAAGCAAGATGGGACCATTGGATATATTACAAACCTTGAAGCTTGGCGCTTAGAAGCTCAAGCTGCTCCTCAACCGGCTGCCCCTTCTGCTGCCGCTGCGCCTAAAACAGATGCAAATATCGTAACTCCACCAGCTGGAGGTGACGATAGTGACTTACCTTTTTAATAAAATAAAATATAGAAATTTTAAAACGCCCTTTGCAATTGCAAGGGGCGTTTCTTGTTTTTAGTAAGCCATACTAGAATTACTTATAATCGCGCATAATTCGTTTTAAGTCTCGCTCCTGATCTTTTTTCTTTATACTATCCCGCTTGTCGTAAGTCTTTTTACCTTTTGCTAGTGCAATGTCAATTTTTATATGACCGCTTTCGCTAAAAAATATCTTTAAAGGCACAATGGTGTAGCCCTTTTCTTTTTTCTTGTTAAGTATTTTATTTAATTCTTGGCGGTTAAGTAGGAGTTTTCGTTCGCGTACGGGGGCATGATTATTATTTGTTCCCATCACATATTCTGCTATATATAGGTTGCGTATATAAAGCTCATCGCCATGAAAAATACAGAAGGTATCATTAAAACTTGCCTTTCCTTCTCTGATTGATTTTACCTCAGTACCTACCAACATCATACCTGCCGTAAAAGTAGATTCAATAGCAAAGTGAAACTTCGCCGAGCGATTCACTATGGAAGGAGCGTTAGGGACTGATTTTTTTTTCATGGAAAGGGCAAAGCTACGATTTTTAAAAATCATTAAAAAGTATAGTAAAACAACTTATTTTTATAGTCTAAATCGATGCTTTATGGAATCACATTTCGAAACTTTTCGAAAAAATATTGTAGGGAACGACATTCATTTTGATACACCGTACGGTCGTAAAAAAATGATCTATGCCGATTGGATAGCGAGTGGTAGATTATATGCTCCTATTGAAGAAAGAATGCGGAATGATATTATGCCGTATTGTGCCAACACGCACACTGAAACTACTATGAGCGGTACTGTCATGACACGTGCCTATGCTGATGCCAAGGCTTATATAAAAGAACAAGTAAATGCTTCGCAAGATGACATGCTTGTTTTTGCCGGGAGTGGAATGACAGGTGCTATATGTAAGTTGCAACGGATTATGGGCTTACGTATACCCGAACGATTGAATAGTTATATCAAAAAGCGGAAAACAGTTTTAGGTAAAGAGCTAGATAGTTTTGAAACCTTAGAAAACGATCGTCCTGTTGTGTTTGTTACGCACATGGAGCATCACTCCAATCATACAACTTGGATAGAAACCATTGCAGATTGTGTAATGATTAATGAAACAGCCGATGGGTTAGTTGATTTGAGTCATTTTGATGAGTTATTAGCAAAATACAATAATAGAAAACTAAAAATTGCATCCGTTACAGCTTGCAGTAATGTAACAGGAATTGAAACACCTTATTTTGAAATTGCAAAACGTGTACATAAAGCAGGTGGCTGTATATGGGTAGATTTTGCATGCTCAGGTCCATATGTAAAAATTGATATGCACCCGACCGAAGAAGGTGCTCATTTAGATGCAGTTTTCGTATCACCTCATAAATTTTTAGGTGGTCCCGGTACACCAGGTGTGGTAGTTTTTAATAAACAATATTATAATAACTCTGTACCAGATATTCCTGGTGGAGGAACAGTATATTATACAAACCCTTGGAACGATCATAAATATGTAGATGATATTGAAAGTAGAGAAGATGGTGGGACACCTCCTTTTTTGCAAGGAATAAAGGCGGCCTTGGCTTTTAAGTTGAAAGAAGAAATGGGCGTGGAAGCTATCCGTGAACGTGAGCATACACTTGTACATCGTGCCATGGATGCTATGGAAGAAATTGAAGGTTTGCACGTTCTGGCTTCACAACATAAAAATAGATTGGGAGCCATATCGTTTTATATAGATGATATGCATTTTAACCTAGTTGTAAAATTATTAAACGATCATTACGGAATTCAGATGCGTGGTGGTTGTGCTTGCGCAGGTACTTATGGGCACTGCTTATTGAATATTGATAAAGACACTTCGTATAAAATATTAAATAGAATTGAAGCAGGACATATTGATGAACGCCCCGGATGGATAAGATTTTCTATTCATCCAACTATGACAGATGATGACCTTAATACAATACTTGATGCATTAAAGCATATTGCAAAAAATAAGGTTGAGCTAGCTAAGGACTATACTTATAACCCTAAGAAAAATACCTTTGCGCACAATAGTGGTCAAGGAGATTTATTTGAGGAGAATGTCTTGCGTGGTTTTTATAGTGAGTTGACTGAAGGGGTGAGGGTCTAAGTTAGGACTGAATGAAAAAAAATATTTTAGCAATAATTTTATTGGTTCTTATTATTCCTATGGGTTTTTGGGAAGGTTATTTAGGGATATGGGCTATTCCATTAGAATTGTCTTATTTCTTTTGACTATTGTACTAGCTATTATCTGCCTTCGAAATATCGCTAATTACATATCTAATAAAAGAAGAGGAAAGGTTGAAATGTATTCTATTTTGTTTATGCTGTTTACGTTGACTACCATAAGTCTTAAACTCTTTGGCTTTTTAAATTTTGAAGAAATGAGAGGAAAGACTTTATTAATTGCAAACCGTGAAGGTGCTGCAAATTGTATGACCACCTTAAAGCTTAGGACAGGAAATAGATTTACGTTAAGAAGTGTTTGCTTTGAGATTGATAAGACCTGGGGGAGTTATCTAATATCTAATGATACTGTTTATTTTAAGAAACCGAGAGGGTATCATGATGAAGATTTTTATGAATTTGGAATAATAAAAACAAGTTCATTTGATTGGAATAAGGGTGGTCAGGAGTTCTTTTTATTCAGAAATAAAAAAGATACATCGGAAATGTATTTAACCGTAATAGAGAATAACTTGTAGCCTTACTTCCTAAAATACCCCATCAAATCAGAGATCTTTTCTTTTAGCTCTTTACGATCTACAATAAAATCTAAGAAGCCATGTTCTAATAAAAATTCAGAACGTTGGAACCCTTCGGGTAAATCTTTTTTTACTGTATCCTTAATAATACGTGGGCCTGCAAAACCAATCAAGGCCTTAGGCTCAGCAATATTTACATCGCCTAGCATGGCGTATGAAGCTGTTACACCACCCGTAGTAGGATCCGTAAGAAAAGAGATAAAAGGCAGTTTAGCTTTAGCCAATAAAGTAAGTTTTGCAGAAGTCTTAGCCATTTGCATGAGTGAGAAAGCACTCTCCATCATCCGCGCACCACCACTTTTTGAAATTATCATAAAGGGTAGTTTGTGCTTAATAGCATAGTCTATTCCTCGAGCAATTTTTTCGCCTACTACACTACCCATACTTCCACCTATAAAGGCAAAATTCATACAAGCGGTTACTAATTTTTTACCATTCACTTTACCTACACCAACTGATATGGCATCATTGAAACCAGATTTTTTCTTAGCAGCTACTAAACGATCTTTGTAGGGCTTTAAATCTTCAAATTTTAATTGATCTTTGGAAACAATATCCTCAAAAAGTAATTCAAACTTATTGTCATCATAAAGTATTTTAAAATACTCAGGAGAGTCTATTCTAAAATGATGATCACACTTACTACAAAGCCACATGTTTTCTACAATTTCTTCTTTGGTAGAAGTGTTTCTGCACTCAGGACATTTATTCCAAATTCCTTCCGGCATATCCTTCTTCTCCTTTGTTGAAGTTCTAATTCCCTGCTGTATTCTCTTAAACCACGATGATGATGACATAATATAAATCTTCTCTTGTGCGACCTTTGTAAGGCAAATGTAAAGAAAAAACAAGCACAAGTCATATCAAAGCATTGCTAAGAGTTTTTGGTTTATTTTTAAGGTATGAAGAATGTTTTATTGCTTGTATCTATTATATTCATAGGTTTTGGTGCTTTTGCGCAAAGTCAGCATAGTTGTGCTGCGGCTAAAACGGCCTCTTATCATCGAATATTAAAAAAGACAAGAGCGGGACTTTCTGACAATTCATTGATGAACCGATATGATGTGCACTGGTATTTTTTGGATTTAAATATTGAGCGCAACTCTACCGTACTCTCGGGCAATGTCACGATAGGTGCTCAAATGACTGCTGCGAGCGATACCTTTTGTTTTGAATTAAATAGTAGCCTAGATATTGATAGCATCGTTTATCAAAATACTAGTATACCTTTTACTCATACTAATAATTCGCACATTTGTTATGCTATGCCTAGCAGTACTCTTGCCGCAAATGCAAATGTTGACATGAGAGTTTATTACCATGGTGATGCATCTGTAGTAGGAGGTAGTGCAATAGGAAACGGGTTTAGTACTGACACTTCACCCACTTGGAGTAACAGCGTAACCTGGAGCTTGAGCGAACCTTATAGTGCGCGCGAATGGTTTCCGTGCAAGCAATTTTTAAAAGACAAAGCGGATAGTGTGCAAGTGTATGTAACTACTGATAATCAGAACAAAGTAGGTAGTAATGGAATACTACAAGGTGTAGATGTATTTCCTAATAATAAAGTGCGTTACCGTTGGAAGTCAAATTATGTAACAGATTACTACTTAATATCTGTAGCAGTAGCTAAATATGTGGAGTATACTACTTGGGCTTTTCCTGCGGCACTAGCTGGAGATTCAATTAGAATACAAAATTATGTATATGATAATCCGGCTTGTTTACCCAATTTTAAACCCGTAATAGATAGTACGGCAATGATGGTAGAATATTTCTCAGAAAAGTTAGGCTTATATCCTTTTTACGAAGAAAAGTATGGTCATGCTATGGCGCCTTTCTCAGGTGGTATGGAACATCAGACTATGAGCAGTATGGGCTTTTTTAATTTTGGGCTGGTGGCACATGAGTTAATGCACCAATGGTTTGGTGATTATGTAACTTGTTCTACTTGGTCTGATATTTTTATAAATGAAGGCTTTGCATCTTACGGTGCTTATATGGCCACTGAGCAATTCAGGGGCTTAGGGTCAGCTAGGGCGCTTATGCAAGATGTACATGATGATGTAATGGATCAACCAGGAGGTAGTATTTATTTTACAGACACATTTAATGTAAATAGAATTTTTAGTGGTCGCTTAAGTTATGATAAAGGCAATGCCGTAATCCATACATTGCGTTTTGAATTGGGGGATTCTGTATTTTTTGCGGGTTTAAAAAACTTTTTATCGCAGTATGCTTTTGGTAATGCTGGTATTGATGATTTTAAAACATCCATAGAAACTACTTCGGGTAAAAACTTAACTGACTTTTTTAATCAATGGATTTATGGCGAAGGGTATCCTACTTACAGCGCATCATATTTTTCTAACGGTAGTTCGTTATTTTTAAAAGTAGACCATACCGTTTCATCTACCACACCTACATTTATTACACCATTAGAAATTAAGTGTAATAGTTTCTTAAACGGTGATACGACCATTCTAATTGATATAAGTAGTAATAGTGATACCTATATTATTCCTATGAATAAAGTAATAAATGGTTTAGACTTTGACCCAAACAATTGGTTGCTAAATAAAGAAGGCAGCGTAACTATAGATCCTAGTTTGATAAGCTTAAATAATTCTAATATTCAACTTGAAAACGAGTTTTCAATTTTTCCTAATCCAACAAAAAATGTAGTTACAATCGAATCGAATCTTGATACGCCCTATAGCATCACGATAAGAAGCATATTAGGCACTCCTCTTATGATTGTACCAAGTAAAAAAAATCTGGAGCAAATTGACTTATCGCAATACGCAAGTGGTATTTATTTTATAGAAATAAACAGCGTGGAAGGTAGGGTAATAAAAAAGATTACTAAGCAGTAACCAGAGTACCCTGGTCATCTGAATCTGTAATTACTTTTAATAAGTTACCAGGCTTATTCATATTGAAAACACAAATTGGCATTTTGTTTTCTTGGCATAAAGTGAATGCCGTTTTATCCATGATTTTTAAATTTTTGTTTAAAGCATCATCATAACTAATGGTTTCAAATTTCTTAGCATCAGGATTTTTTTCAGGGTCACTATCGTAAATGCCATCTACTCTAGTTCCTTTTAAAATAATATCAGCATTAATTTCAATTGCTCTAAGCGAGCCAGCCGTATCTGTGGTGAAATATGGATTACCCGTACCCGCTCCAAAAATAACTACACGACCTTTTTCCAAGTGACGTATCGCACGACGACGGATATAAGTTTCAGCAACTTCCTCCATTTTAAGTGCACTTTGTAAGCGCGTATAAATACCTTTTTTCTCAAGCATACTTTGCAAGGCCATGCCGTTAATTACCGTTGCCAACATACCCATATAGTCTCCATGGGCGCGTTCAATCCCTGTTTCGCTTTCGTTCATACCACGGTATATATTACCACCGCCTATAACTAAAGCCACTTGCACACCAATTTCTGTTACTTCTTTAATATCATCAGCAAATTGAGATAATATCTCAGGATCTAAACCAAAATTATTCTTACCCAATAGGCTTTCACCTGATAGTTTCAGTAATACACGTTTATATTTAGGGACCATTTCCAAAATTTTGAAAGCAAATATAAGGGAAAGCTAAATGTCATACAAAACAGAAAACCTCCCTAAAGGGAGGCTTTCTTTTCCTATTATGAAGAAATCTATTCTTGCTTCATTATACTAGACGTATAAATATGCTTATCCGTTAGTAGTTTTATAAAATAAATTCCTGAAGATTGATTTTTTAGACCAATTACAAGCTTTTTACTATCCATGCTTTCATAATTCGTAGTAATTACTCGGCCTGAAACATCGGTTATTACTAGGTTTTCAAACTTTTCATTTAGCGGGAGGTCAATTGTAATATTTTTTGCTGTTGGATTAGGGTAAATATTTAATTCTTGCACTTTTACGTCATTTACTGAGAATGGTACAGAAACCGTAATTGATTTACTAAATGAATCTACACAAAGTACTTGTAATGAATCGTATCCCGTAACAACTAAAACTACATTATATGTATTTGCAGTAGTATAAGAGTGTTGAGGAGAAGGTACGGTACTTATGTTTCCGTCACCATAGCTCCAAGCATAGTTAGAAATTGTACCATTACTAATAGTTGAAGAATTAGAAAAGTTTACGGTCAAGCCATTGATTGATTCAGAAAAACCAGCGGTTACTGTGCAACCTCCGGGTGCCGAGTTAATCGTTACTGTATCACAATCTGTTGAACAAATATTAGTAGCAGTACCTGCCGTTGCACATACGATGTACAAGCCAGGAGCTAATCCGGGGAAAATACCGGTAGCGTTCGTTATGTTACCCGGGTTTAAAGTATAAGAATAAGCATAAGGTCCAGGCCCGGTTGCTGTCGCGGTAGCTGTAATCGTATTACCACTTAAAGAAGTTTGTATTGTAGTTGCACAGGCGGTTGTATTACCTACAGTTACACTATCACATGCAATAGAGCAAATTGTATTTTGAGCATCAGTAGCTGTAACACATACTACATAGCTACCATTGGCTACGCTTGTAAATACTCCTGTAGCATTGGTAATATTACCAGGATTTAAAGTATAAGAGTATGTATAGGGAGCTGTTCCGCCTACTGCAGTACCACTGGCAGTAACTGTATTTCCATTGGTAGTAGTATTAATAGTTGTAGAACATGGTCCAGTTGTAGTTCCTACAAAAGCACTATCACAAGCTATAGTACAAGTATTATTTTGAGCATCTGTTGCAATTACACATATAGAATACCCACCATTTGCTAATCCAGTAAATATACCTGTAGTATTGGTTACATTGCCTGGGTTTAAATTGTAGCTATATGTATAAGGAGCCGTACCGCCGGTGGCAGCAGCCGATGCTAAAATTGAATTTGTACCAGCAACACTTTGTATTGTAGTAGAACAAGGAAATGTATTACCTATAGAAATACTATCACAAGCTACAGAACACACATTTTGCATTGCATCAATAGCTGTTGCACACACTATATACGTACCAGAAGTTAATCCTATAAAGTTACCTGAAGTATTGGTTATATTGCCCGGGTTTAGCGTGTAAGAATAAGTGTATGGAGCCATGCCACCTGTTGCAGTGGCTGTTGCCGTAATGGTACTAGCCGTACCAGCAAGTGATAATGAAGTGCTACAACCGGGCACACTTGTACCTATGGTTACAGAATCACAGAAGTTACAAGTAAAAGAATTATTTGGGTTACCCAATTGATGCATATAATAGGTATGACAGGCATTGTACGTGCCTGACATCATATAAGTATGCGCATTACTTGTTTGACTTAATGGGATATTAAAAGTACCTGTACCATCACCATAATCATATACCAAGCTATCTAAAACCGTAGTACCAATAACTACAAAAGGAGTAGGAGTGAAGGTGGCAGTATTACCGCTTACCGTGTGGGTAAAAGCACATTGTGCCTTACTGCCCTGAGTTATAGCTAGTGCTAACACTAGAAAAAGTAGGAGTTTTTTCATAATTTTTAATATTTTTTTTAAAATACGTTGGCCAAATATAATGATATTCTGTCAAATTTATTTTGGGTTAACATATTGACGTATGGCTATGAATTACTGTTAGTGGCTTTTTGGGGAAATTAAAAAAGGGGGGTGGGGTTATTTTAATATGATACTCTGGGAATAATCTTTCAAACCTTTTTTTATCCGTAAGAAGATATTCCTGTACTGGGATCCCAGAACCTATCTCCGTGAACCATATAACGTGCTTTGACTTTATTAATGTCAAGATATTCTGCTGTATTAAATTGGGCAGAAGAAGTAAGATATGTGACAAGCGCAGGAGCGAGAAGTAAGGACGTTTTTTTCATAATAGTTGGGTTTTTGAGGGTTAAAAAAAATCATTCCTTTGGTAAGTATAGTTTCAATTTCAAAGATGGTTAATTGTTTACTAATAATTGTCATCCTTATTTCATACTTCTCCTTTTTGCGTCATGGTGTTGTAAAAAAAGAAACCCCTCTTCAAATTGAAGAGGGGTTTAAAAATTATTAGTTGAGAAACTATCCTACGGCTAAACGCTTGTATTCAGTTAAGTTTAAATCTGCGTTAGTATCTTTTAAAAATTGCTCTACTGTTTTGCTACCATCTTTTACAAATGGTTGTGCCATCAAAGTATTCTCTTTAAAGAAAGCACCTAGTTTACCTTCAGCAATCTTTGTAAGCATTTGCTCAGGCTTACCTTCCATCTTAGGATCAGCTTTCATTGATTCCATGATTACTTTTTTCTCACGATCAATTTGATCTTGGCTTACAGAGTCACGGTTTAAAGCTACTGGGTTCATTGCCGCAATTTGCATTGCTACATCTTTACCCGCATCGGCTTCTGCTTGTGTCATACCTACTAGTACTGCTACACGGTTACCACCATGGTTGTAAGCAGCTACGTAATCAGCTTCTACTCTTTCAAAAGAAGTAACATCGATTTTTTCACCAATCTTACCTACTTGCTCAAGAATTTTTTCTGATACGGGTATCCCATCAAAGTCTGCGCTTTTAAATTCTTCTAATGACTTACAGTTGTTAGCTACTGCAATGTCAATAAGTTGATTACCAAAAGCAATAAAGTCATCATTTTTTGCAACGAAGTCAGTTTCAGAAGTAACGTTTAACGTAATACCAATATTACCACCTTCATTTGTTTTAGCTAAAACAATGCCTTCATTTGCATCACGATCGCTACGCTTAGCAGCTACTTTAGCTCCTTTTTTACGTAAAAAATCTACTGCTGCTTCAAAATCACCATTTGTTTCAGTTAATGCTGCACGACAGTCAAGCATTCCTTGTCCTGTGTGTTTTCTTAATTTATTAATATCCTGTGCTGTTATTGTGCTCATTTTATTATTCTTTTATTGTTATAAATTATTTTTTACCTCCGTCTAATTCGTCCTGTAATGTTTTTAATTCATCCCATTTACCTTCTTCAGCAAGTTTAGCTTGTTGTGGCCAAGTAGTAGGGTTATGCATTTTATAACGATTACCCGCTGCGGCTAAAATATCTTTTAACTGCTCAGGTTTAGCATATGCCATAGCTGCATAAGTAGTTACACCGCCGTCAATCATAATTTGATTAATTTTTGGTCCAATTCCTTCAATCTTAGTAAAATCATCCACTTCGCGCTCTTCTACTGCAGGCTCTTCAGCTTTCGCTTCTTCTTTTGCCTCAGCAGGAGCTGCTACACCAGCTTCAGCTGTTGCGCTTTCCTTGGCAGGTGCTGCACTTTCTTTAGCATCAGCTTTTGCTGCTTTTTTAGGAGCTGCTTTTTCTGCTGCTTTATCAGCGGCATCTTGTGCATCTTTTTCTACTTCTCTTTCTTTCAAACCTTCAATGATTGCTGCCGTTAAGTAGTTTGCAATAATTGCAATACTCTTGGTAGCATCATCGTTAGAAGGAATAGCAAAGTCAACTTTATTAGGATCACTATTCGTATCTACCATACCAAAAGTTGTTAGACCTAACTTGCGAGATTCAGCCAAAGCGATTTCCTCAAAAGAAATATCTACGATGAAAACGGCTTGTGGTGTACGGTTCATATTAGCGATACCTCCAAGCACTTTTTCTAATTTGATTTTATCACGTGTAAGTGTTAAACGCTCTTTTTTATTAATGCTAATGCTAGCATCTTCAAGCATTTTATCAATGCTCTGCATTTTCTTTACACTCTTACGAATCGTTTGGAAGTTAGTAAGCATACCACCTAACCAACGCTCAGTAACGTATGGCATGTTCACTTTTTGTGCGCATTCCATAACGATTTCCTTTGCTTGTTTTTTGGTAGCTACAAAAAGGATTTTTTTACCGCTTTTTGCAATTTGCTTCATAGCTGCTGCAGATTCTTCTAAACCAACGATTGTTTTGTTTAAATCAATGATATGAATCCCTTTCTTTTCAGAAAATATATAAGGAAGCATTTTTGGGTTCCACTTTTTACGTAAGTGCCCAAAGTGTACGCCGGCTTCCAAAAGTTGTTGTTGTAATGTATTTGACATAATAATATTGTTCTTTCTTTAATTTTAAATGAAATAAATCGATTAACGTTTTGAGAATTGGAAGCTCTTACGTGCTTTCTTCAAACCAAATTTCTTACGCTCAACCACACGAGCATCTCTGCGTAGCATACCTGCTTTTTTAAGTGCCGGACGTAAATTTTCATCCACTTCACATAATGCACGAGCAATACCCATTTTGATAGCTTCTGCTTGTCCTTTGATTCCTCCGCCAGTAGCGTTTACATTAATATCAAACTGACCAATAGTTTCAGTAACTACAAATGGTGAGTCAACTTGGTTTTGTAAATATTGTAATGAGAAGTATGTTTTATAATCTTTACCATTTACGGTAACAGCTCCTTTTCCTTTACTAAGGTAAATACGAGCTACTGAGGCTTTTCTTCTGCCTATTGTATTAATTTGTTTTTCCATTTTAATTATTTCTGTTGTTTACCTACTTTAAGTTCACTTGGTTTTTGTGCAGCATGTGGGTGCTCAGTGCCTGTATATACAAATAGTTTTTTGTACATTTTACGACCTAAACGATTTTTAGGCAACATACCTTTTACTGCTTTTTCTACGATACGCTCTGGAGCTTTTTCAAGCATTTCTTTAGCGCTACGGCTTTTTTGACCACCTGGGTAACCTGTATACGTTATGTATTTTTTGTCTTCCCATTTGTTACCACTAAAAGTAATTTTATCAGAGTTGATCACAATTACATAGTCACCTGCATCCATGTGTGGTGTGTAAGTTGCTTTATGCTTTCCTCTTAGTACACTTGCAATTTTACTACAAGCTCTACCTACTGTTACGCCTTCAACGTCCACAATATGCCATTCCGGTTTGTGCGTCTCTTTTTTAGCGAATTTTGTTTTATAACTTAGATGTCTCATTTCTATTTATTTACGTTCCCCGTTTTGGGAGCGCAAATGTAGTTTTTTTCGCTAATACGTTCCAAATATATCAATTATAATTTTTTTTCTATATGTTTTAAAGTATTGATAATCAGTAGTGAAAATAACACATATTATTATTACTAATGCAAATAAGATGTTTTTTTGCTCCGATCAATAGCATTTAAGTATGCGGGTTTAAATTATTAATACATTTCAGTTGTTCAGTATGTCTTCTAAAATTACTTTTGGCGGTACAAAACAAAATTTATGAAAAGAATAATCGTTTTATTGGCCGCTACTTTCCTGGTAGCAACGGCATATGGGCAGAATATACGTTCAAAAAATGGAGAGCGTGTACTTCCTCAAGCGCAAGACTGGTCAATTGGTATTGATGCTAATCCATTTTTCTCTTATTTAAAAGGTTTAATAGGTCAAGGTAACAATGCAACTACCCCAAGTATCAATTATTTATTAGGTAATCAAATGATTACAGGAAAGTACTTTTTACAATCTGATCTTGCAATAAGAGGGTCATTAAGAATTGGTATAAACTCATCAACACAATCCAATATGGTTGCTGATCGTTCTGTGGCGGGTACAACAACTTTTCCTGACTTGCCTTCTATGTTAGAAAACGAAATGCAAATCACAGGATCTGCTTTTGGATTAAGTGGAGGAATTGAAAAAAGAAGAGGAAATACTAGATTACAAGGTTTTTATGGTGGAGAGCTTGGTTTTTGGTCAAGCGGTAGCCGACAGGAGTTTAGCTATGGTAATGCATTAAGTGTAAGCCCTACCAAACCAGTAGGTGTTGATTTGAATGATGATTTTTTTGCTGGAGGTAATAATATTACATCTGATACTTACGGAAACGATGCTCGCATTACTGAGCGTAATAATGGAAGTACGTTCCAATTTGGATTGCGTGGATTTGTAGGAGCTGAATATTTTATCTTTCCTAAGATTTCAATTGGTGGAGAATTTGGTTGGGGTTTAGGTTATCAATCAACTCGTGGAGCTGAAGTAACTACTGAATCCATAAACACCGGAACAAATGAGTATGGTGTACAAACAATTGAAAGCGGAAACGGTAACGGATTTACTTTAGATACGGATAACAGTAATTCATTATTTGGGCCAAGCGGTTCGGTAAGAATTAATTTACACTTTTAGTAAAAAGAAAATAAATACTTAGAAGCCGTTACGCATTGCGTGACGGCTTTTTTTTTATAATAGGATTATTAGTTTGTCCAATAGTGTAATCTATTTGTCCAAGGAGAGTAATTAATAAAATTGTATTTTTAAGCTATGCAAATTCCCGTGCATAAAGTTGAAGAAAGGAACCTTTTCATTGAGTGGAGAGATATAAAAATTATTCCTGGTAATATTGAGCAGGCTCATAGGCATGATTATTTCCAACTTATGTTTATTGAAAAAGTCAAAGGTAGTCATGAGATTGATTTTCAAAATTATACTGCTGCCAATGCAAGCTTGCACTTTGTAGGAAAGGGAAGGGTGCACAAAGTAGATTTTGAAAACGATGTGATAGGTAATGTAATTATCTTTCCTGAGACAATTTTTACTAGCTCAAATAATGATTTGCAGTTGCTTGCGTCTTTCACTTTTTTTAATAATGGGGCTTTCCCGATTTTAAAATTATTTAAAAATGATCTTGAAAAAA
Organism: uncultured Chitinophagaceae bacterium; assembly: GCA_937981995.1. Classification (GTDB taxonomy): domain Bacteria; phylum Bacteroidota; class Bacteroidia; order Chitinophagales; family Chitinophagaceae; genus JAGNRR01. The sequence goes on along the minus strand of CALJNC010000016.1, from coordinate 4,927 downwards.
TTACTCAACTTTTAAAGCAATTAAAACAATCCTTAGATTCCTTTGAAATGAGTAAACATTTGCTTTTTGCACTTCTCATATTTGTAAGAGAACTTTATAATAAATCAGTGGGTAAAGATCAAATAAGCAAGGACAGTTATGAAATTATTGAATTTAAGCAATTGCTTAAAAAGCACATGCATGAATGGAATACGGTGGATGATTATACCCAGTTAATGGGCTTAACCAATATGAGGCTAAATAGTATTTGTAAACAAGCATATGGTAAAACGGCCTTGGGCATGTTGCATGAAAGTAAACTATTAAAGGCCAAAAGAGAATTAGTGTATACTACCAATCAGGTAAAAGAGGTAGCCTATAATTGTGGCTTTGAAGATGTTGCTTACTTTAATCGATTTTTCAAAAAGCACACAGGTTGTACGCCTCTTAGTTTTAGAAATAACCACTAAAAATTTAAACTAATATTTGTTCACCAAATAGGTTAAATAAAAAAGGGTTTCAATTTTACATGAAACCCTTGTTTTTGTTGCTCTAACTTCAGGACTCGGACCTGAGATACTCTAATGAAACTTAAAAGGGTGAAATAAAAAAGCAGTATTAAGTTGTAGATAAAATCATCAATCTGAAAAAGTTTATCTAGCCGAGCAAGGTAAAATTTCTAATTATTTTTTTGAAACAAGCAGTACGCTAAACTAGGGATTTATTGTCCAAGAATTTTTGCATCCACAAAGAATGTAGTTTTAATATCAATAACATGATCTTGCGTGATGGCTTCATCAGTTATCGTTTCTACCCTTAATTTAAACTCATCTTTCTTTATATATTCCATTAAGTTTAAATCAGATGTTTCCAAAGTAAGAGATGCGCCAGAATTATTCGGAATGTTGGTTTTAGCTGCAATTTCAGATTCTCCAAGTCCATCTGCCGTAATAAAAACTTTGATTTCATTTAAGAAACTGAAATCTGCATTTGAAGGTGATTTTAAATCAAGCGTTAGTTCAGTAAGTTTAACTTCTTCTATCAAATCTTTGCTTGTATTTTCTACATTAAATTTTGATTCAGAATTTGTTTGCACTTCCGGTGTAAGAATATCTATAGGAATAGAAAGTATAGTGTTAGCCGGTATAGTAATTTCACTTGTATAGCCAATATTAAACTGGGTTAGTTTGTCAACCTTGTTGCAAGAGAATAAAGTAGCAAGCATAAAAGTTAAGCCTAGTGTTTTAATCGTGATGTTTGTTTTGTTTAGCATGTTGTACTATTTATATTTTAAAATTTAAAAGTAATATATCCTTGTAGGTTGATTGGAGTGCCTGGCGTGTAATGAATTTCTTCAACAGGGGCGGCTTCATTTTGAAGACGCGAAGTAGTTGCAAATTGAGTCTCGTTCCATTCTACATTAAATACATTTTTTACGTTTAGTCCACATTCAATTTTACCAAAATTGTATCCAACATTGCCATCAGTTACTGTATAACCTTTTGCTACGATAGAATTGTCTTCATTGGCAGCTCTATTTCCAATATGTCTCATGCGTAGGCCACCAAACCAACCATTTGGGTGCAAGATTTTTATGTTGCCTACTGCGGTAAATTTGGGAGCTAGTGGTATAAAGTTTTGTCCAACTTCGGCATCAAGCGCTCTGGCATGAGCATAGTTGGCATCTCCGCTTATAAATAACCAAGACTTTGGCTGGTAGCGAATGCTTAAATCAACTCCTCTGCGATTTGTTTCTCCGCTAGGCTCTACAATTCCTTCGTCGCCAACATACACAAATTCTTGCTCAAGATATAATTGCCATGCAGCTAAATTGATAAATAGATTTTTTCTTGCTTTCCAAATAAAACCCAAATCGGTACCATAAGCAGATGGTAAGTTTTTACGCACCGTTTGATTTAATACTACACGACTATCGTTAGAATGAAATCCTTTACCTGTTTTGAGGTAAAGTTGTAGTTTCTTATTATAGTTATAAAGGATATTAAATTTAGGACTAAGTGTTACGGCTTCATTCGATAATGGATTATAAGTAGGGCTTAGTTTATCCTGATATCCAAAATTAAATTGATCCACTCGTAATCCTGGTTGTAATAAAAAATCACCTAGTTCAATTTCTGCATTGGTATATGCTGAGATATTTGTCTCATTAATATCGCCATATTGATATTGTTCTAAAGTTGTTTTTCTGTTTTTGGTATGACTCAACTCATTATCACTGCTTTGATCGTTTCTGTATTGTATACCCGTTTTAATAAGCGTTTTTTTATTCAATAGCATGAACTCTTTTCCATATTCAACCTGGCCTCCAAATAAGTTTCTATTTTCATATTGTCTTATTTGGTCCCCATTAATAGAATCATTTAAAAAGAAAGTAAAGTTGCTAAAAAGTTCAAAGGAATAGTTAGAGAAGTAAAGGTTAGACTTTACATAAGCATTGTTTTGAAGCAGTTTGGTATGTTTTAACCAAATATTACTTCTTGAAGTTTGTCCACCCTCGGTATCATCTATAGCTCCAAAACGGCCGATGGTTCCATTGTTCACAGCGCGTTCAGGAATCTGGCCAGAAGCATCCCATTGACTTTTAAAATGAGAGGCACTAATAGTTATCGTGTTGTCATTATCAAGCTGAGCATTGTACCTGGCCATAAAGTTTGCTCTACTAAAATTTTGAGAACTTTCAAAAGGACCATCTGTTGTATTAAAAGAAGTAGCTACATAGGCTTGTTGTTTTTCTTTATTAAGTAAGTTAAACATTCCTACAAGTCGTTTTGTATTAAACTGACCGCCTTCTAATTTAATCATATTGTTATCTAACATGTTTTTTAATTTTAGATCTACAAAACCAGCGGTTGTAAAGTTTCCTTTGTCCGCTTGGTACGGTCCTTTGCCAAAATTTATTTTGTCAATAGTTTCTGGTATTACAAAGTGCATGTCTGCATAACCTTGTCCGTGTGCATGGCTTACCATATTTACCGGCATGTTTTCAACTGTTATACCTACATCTGTTCCATGATCAATATCAAAACCTCGCAGGAATATTTGCTCAGCCTTACCTCCTCCCGCATGTTGGCCAATCATAAGTCCAGGAACTTTTAGTAGGACTTCTTGTGCATTTTGTAGTGGAGTTGTTTTTACATTAATATCAGTAAATAGATTCAGTGCATCCATTTTCTTTTTAATAATCACATTTTTTAATTGAACTGTTTTAGTAGTCAGTTTTATTACAAGCGGTTTTTCTGTGGCAGTAATAATTTTTGTGGCAGTTTGATAACCTATTTGACTTATAGTAATGGTATCACCTGTTTTTATATTATCAAGTTTAAATTGGCCTTTATTATTAGTATGCGTATGTTTTGTTTTTTGCTTACAATATACATTGGCAAAAGGTAGTGCATTACCAAGAGGGTCTTTTACAATACCTGTTATTGTTTGGGCTAGAAGTACATTTCCAAAGAAGATGCTTAGAGTTAGGAGGAGTATTTTTTTCATGATTTTAATTATTGTCATATATATATACGTGCTAGTCTCGAGTTTGGATTTTTTTATAAGAAAAAAAATAAATTTTTACTTCAAATCCAATGAAGGTAAGGATTTGTTGGTTTGTATCTAAAATAATTTCAGAAAATATGGATTTTAAAAATCCAAGCTTGCTTGAGGTGCGTATGTATTTCACACAATAAAATTATAAACATGAAAAAAATGAAAACGTATTTATTAGCAAGTGCTTGCGCACTTATTGGAATGGGAGTTTTACTCTCGGCAGATCACATTGATGCTCCGGCAGTACAAAGTACTACCAGCGACATTACTGACTTTTATGCATTCCAAGGCGAGAACGCCAACAGTATTGCCTTTGTTGTTAACTATCAGGGTCTTTTAAGTCCTGCATCAACTGGGGCAACAACATTTGACGAAAATGTACTTACCGAAATTAATATTGACACAGATGGTGACAATATAGAGGATCTTGTAATTCAAGCAATCCCGCGTGACGGAAAAATGTACTTCTTTGGGCCATCGGCTCCAAGTCAAACAGGATTAAACAGCACCGTGCTAGACGAAACACCACAATCAGTTGCAATAACTGCCTACGGTGAAACCGCGAAAATTGAAACTGCCAATGGTATGAAGTTCTTCGCAGGACCACGTGATGATCCTTTCTTTATGGACTTTGCACGTTATAGCGAAATTATAGGAGGAACAGCTCCAGGGTTTAATGATCCAGGTGACGACACCTTTGCTGGTACAAACGTAATGTCTATTGTGGTAGAAGTACCAAAGAATAGTATTGGTAGCACAGGAACAATTAATACATGGGTAGAGTCAAAAATGAAATAAGAAAAATAGAAAAACGAAAAATAAACAATTACAATTTAAAAATAATATCATGAAAATAAAGAATATAAAACTAATCGCTATCGTATGTATGATAGCCGTAGCTTTCACAAGCTGTAAAAAAGACAAAGACGTAGTAGATCCTATGACAGGATCCGATTTCTCAGGAACTTATATGCAATCAGATCAAATGGGACGACCCGCAGTTAATACGGTATTTGTTTCAGGAGGAAGTAAAGATGCTTTTAATATGACTATCCCTTCTGATCAAAATGCAGCTTTTCAAAGCATGTTTCAAACAAACCTTACAGGCCTAAGCCCAGCATTTGCAAATGCAGGAGATAAAAACGCTTTAGGCCAAGATGCTGCGGCATTTACCGGATTACTAGCAACTGATGTATTAAATGTATCATTAGATGGTACCACTACTTTTTATGACGGCACAAACGTTTTAACTGGTAGAGCACTTTCAGACGATGCAATAACGGTAGAGCTACTATTGATTTTTGGAGGAGAAGATTTTACTGAAAATCCAACCTTGTCAGATGATCATGTTGATGCAAATGACAAAGCATTTTTAACTTCTTTCCCT
>CALJNC010000015.1 GCA_937981995.1 uncultured Chitinophagaceae bacterium | reverse complement strand
GTTACTTTAAACGAGTATGGTTATCACCTCATCAGAAGCTTTGTAGGCAAGCAAGAAATTGAGGAAATTAATATCCTCACCAATCATTTAGAAAATGATGAAGATTATGCCCGATATGATTTACCTGAATTGAATATCGTTCCTTGTTGGAAATTTAATAGCTACTTCACCATTTTTAAAATCATTAAAGAGCTCCGAAAAAATAGACCCGATGCGGTGATTTTCAATTTGCAGTTTATGACGTTTGGCGAAAGTAAAATCCCTTCAGCCTTGGGTCTATTATTACCCTGGTTGTGCAAACTAATGAAACTACCGACCATTGTTTTAATTCATAACATTACCGAAACCGTGAAGCTAGAAGAAATTGGCATGTCAAAGAATAAATGGCTTACCAAACTCTTACTTTGGATAGGTAAAAAACTGACACAGTTTATTTTAAAGGCGGATTTAGTAGGTGTAACCATCGCGCAATACATTGATATCCTTACAGAAAAATATGGAGCAAAAAACCTCATCCTCTTGCCTCATGGCAATTTTGATTTGCCAGAGCGTGTTCATTTAAAAGAACCCTTAGAAGAAGTCAACCTCATGGCGTTCGGCAAGTTTGGTACGTATAAAAAAGTAGAAGTAATGATAGAGGCTTCGGAACTACTTACAAAAAAATATCCCAAGCTTAAATTTAAAAACACAATTGCAGGTACTGATAATCCGAATGTAAAAGGCTACCTCGATAGTGTAAAGGAAAAATTCGCGCACCTAGATAATGTTCATTTTACGGGCTATGTCGCAGAAGAAGATGTTCCAACTATTTTCCAGGAAAGCACCTTTGCCATTTTCCCATATAATACCACTACGGGTAGTTCAGGTATTTTGCATCAAGCAGGAAGTTATGCTCGAGCTTGTATCTTACCAAAGATAGATGACTTGGAACGCGTGGTAGAGGAAGAAGGGTATGGAGGCGCTTATTTTGAAATTGATGATGCGCAAAGCATGGCAGACGCCATTAGTTCTTTGCTAGATAATCCTTCCAAGCGAAAAGAAATAGAGGATATGAATTACAAAGCCGCCAAAGGCCTGCCCATAAACGAATTGGCAGATTGGTACCTCAATCATTTACAAGTACTTATAAAGAAAAAGTAATCGTGCAATTTGAGAAACTCATAAACAAGCTTTTGGCTTTTTTCTACCCCATTGTAAAAAAATGGATGCCTTTTGAGGTTTATGCTTACCTAGCCGTTGGTGCCGCCAATACGGTTTTAAATATTGCGCTGTTCACCTTGTTTTACAAAGTCCTCTTAGAGCAAGAAGTATATCAACTGTTTACTTATTCGTTTGAATCCTATACAGTTGCCCTCATAATAGCTTTTGTACTTACCGTACCAACGGGATTTTGGTTAAGCAAAAAATTTGCGTTTACAAATGCTGCCAAAGAACAGGCAAGCAAGCAAATGACAAAATATTTCTTAGTTGTTTTACAAGGTGTAGTGAGCGATTACCTTTTGTTTAAAGCGCTGATTATTTTTGTGCATTTAGATCCTGTAGTTGCGAAAGTGCTTTCTACTGTAATTGTACTTACGGTCAATTATCTGTTGCAAAAGTATTTTACGTTTAAGACAGAGAAGAAATAATTACTTCTTTTAAGACCTTTAAGTCGCTTGCTTTATTACCCTCACTTCCTTCCAACGATTTAATACATTCTCAAAGTTTGTAATTTCAAGTTCTTACTTATTTCTTAAACAATTTTCTCTTTTTATATTTCTTATTTTTTGAAACCTTGGCGCTAATTTTTTCTTGTTTTTTGATATATGTTTCTGAAGGTTGCTTTAGGCTTGCCCTTGAGAAATGTTCCAAGTTCACTTCTCTTGGCACCTCAGCTTCATCAGATATAATTTTTTCATCCGCTACTGCTAGGGCTGTATCTGCAGTATTGGATTCTAGCACTTCTTCTACTGGTGGCATATCATTTTCGTCAAATTTTCTTTCCAACTGTTTTTTATTTTCAACGGCAGGCACAGGCTCTGCTTTAACTTTGATAGTTTGTTTTTCTTCAAGCTGAACCTTTTTTTCAAGTTGCTCATTTTCTTGCGGCTTTTCTTTAGTTAGCTCAGGTTTTTTTTCTGGAATTTTTTCTTCTATCATTACCTTATCCTCTCTATCTTCTTTAAAGGATTCCTCTATAATTTCTGTCTCTGACCCTCTGGCATTTTTCAGATAAGTATTTAAGCCCAAGGCCGATAAGGTAACGAATGCTAAACTGCTTAGAATGATGATTTTTTTCATGTTGTTTTTTGTTTTAAGTGATGATTGTTTTTAGATAATTCTTATTGTTTCTGAATATTATTATTTCCGTGACAAGTATATTTCCAAGGACACTAATCCAAAGTGATATCTCATAATTTTGTTGACTACCCCAATCCATCATATATAATATGATATGCAAAATGCGAAACGTTACCGCTGTTAGCGCCAAGGCATAGGATCGATACATCCAATTTTTATGGGCTATTACTTTTTTGTTCAATATAGTTGTGAGCCCTTTGAGTGTGGTATAAAACCAGGCAACCGCCATAAACATAAACATGCCTTTTTCGTAAGCACTACCCTTTGCAAAAAAAGACATATACATACCGGTAGGCGCTCCCAATAAGAGTACAGCAAAAACGTAAATCCTTCCACTCCAAATATGTATCTTCTTTCTACTACGTAAAATTTCTGAAGAGAATTGCAAAAGGGCCGCCGCAATACAAAATATACCGGCTGCTAAATGCACATAAAAACATGTGTAATAAATAGTGTCTTTAAAATAGTGCGCCCGCTCTGTAATGAAAGGATAATCGCTACTAAAATCAAAATAGGGCAAGGTGTTTTTAAATAGCAATAAACTAAAAAAAGTAATAGGTAGCCAAAAGAGGATTAAACCACCAAATTTTAAATAGTTTAGCAAACGTGCGTTAGGGTTAAGGCTCAACATTACCCTATTAGATGAGGTGTTGATTTCGATTCCACAATCGGCTTTGTTAAATAAAATAGAAAGTAAGTAAACACCTTATGGAATGTACTTTTGCAGATAGCTGGACTATTCATGAATATCAATTTCAAAAAATATCTTTTACGAACTACAGCTTCATTAGACTGTAAAGAAACTGAAGTCATTCAATCACTTTGGAGTGGGTATGGAAAAATTTCACGCTATACATTGGAAAGTGCGCTGTATGATACCGTAGTTGTAAAAAATATTTCATTAAATAATAATCAGGAGCATCCCAGAGGTTGGAATACGGATATAGGACACAATAGAAAAGTAACTTCCTACGAAGTAGAAACGCATTGGTATAAAAAATGGAGTACACTATGTAATGACAATTGCAAGATCCCCACTTTTATAGGCTCATATAAAGAAGCAAATGACCAATGGATTATCCTTGAAGATTTAGACACAGAATTTCCGGAACGGAAAAATCAGATCACACTTCAAGAAATTAAAGCCTGCTTACAATGGCTAGCCAATTTTCATGCGACTTTTTTAAATCAAAAGCCCAACGACCTTTGGCCTATTGGTACCTACTGGCATTTAGATACCCGACCCGATGAATTTGAAAAGATTGAACATGAAGAATTGAAAGCAAAAGCACATCTAATTGATGAGCAACTAAACAATTGCAAATATCAAACCATTGTACATGGCGATGCGAAATTGGCAAACTTTTGTTTCAGCAAAGACAAGCAGAACATGCCTAGCGTGGCGGCAGTAGATTTTCAATACGTAGGTGGCGGCTGCGGCATGAAAGATATGGCTTACTTTTTAAGCAGCTGCCTTAGCGGCGATGAACTAAAAACGTACGAAAAGGAGCTACTTGATTTCTACTTTTCCAATTTAAAAAATACCCCAATACAAAATATTGATTATAATAATTTAGAAAATGAATGGCGAATAATGTACCCCATTGCTTGCGCCGATTTTACTCGTTTCTTATTAGGTTGGATGCCAAACCATCAGAAGGTAAACCCTTACCAACTCAATGTATTATCATATGTTTTAAAACAATTCTAAGCCTGGCTCCTATTTCCTTATTCGAATTGGTTTCGCTTTAATATCATAGGCATTCATAACTTCCATGGCCTCTTTATGTGATATTTTTTGAAGATTCGATTTTTCAAGCACTTCTTTCGGTTCCATCATGGATCGCATTAAAACAACCTTAAATACTTCCTGCCTAGTATCTATATCAAGGTTTTTATCACTACAATATGCATTATAGGTGCTTGCCATAGCTGACCATATTTCAATCTCTTGATCAGGATTTTGATCCCGTTTAAAATCTTCAATCCACTTTTCTTTACTCACAGTGTGAACCTCTTTAAATGTAGCATGCAAATAATCAATCTGTTTCATTTGTTCATTGCTAAGGGTATCTCGGAGTACAGGGCCTTGCAATATTACATTAGGATCCATAAATTCTGACTCACCCTTAGTTTGGGTATCATCTACATTTGAATCGCTTTCATGACTACTACATGAGGCGGTGATACCAAAAAGAAATACAAAAAGTAAGCGTAAAATTGAAATCCGATACTTCATAACTTAAAGATATTTAATAGATCTATTCTATGCTAAAATTCAAGGTCAATAATAAATATACCAAATCAAACTAAGCAGAACGCTCAAAAATAAGCTCGAAGTAAGAAGCAATACCGTAACCTCTTATTCCGGGCGCAAAAATTTGTACAAATCGCCAACCTTCACGAGCGTGTTGATCAATAATTTCTTTGTAATCCTTTGCAGGTTTAATACTAAATAATTTTGATTTTAATTCGATGCGTACGTATTTGTATTCCAACATAGTTCAAGGTTTTAAGCGTGAACTACAAAGTTAGTAAGGCATAGCAAGAGCATACAAGTCTATCTGCTTGAGTGGTCAAAAAACGGTACGGATGGTAAGAATGTAAAGAAGAAAAAGAATTAATCCTCCGCTTCAAAGGGAAATGGTTCAATATCAGGGAAGTGAATGGAATACACCACATTGGTAATAAGCCACTCGTCTTTAATTTTTACAAGGTTCCATTTTTCGTGGCCCCATTGCATCATACGCATACCAGAAAAATAAGCATAATCAAAAGCAACGGCACCCACAGCACCATCCGTATGAATTTTTATATTATAAAATTTCTCCTCTTGCTTTTTAGTGCTCTTGCAAATGTCTTGGATAAATTTTGTGCAGTTCGAAACAGCTGTTCCCTCAAAGTCCGGATAATCTTTTTTTATAGAAGCCTCCGTAGCCTGCGACATAATACCTACAAATGGCACTTGTGCATCCAAAAATAATTTTTTAAAACGCACACTATCTTTTGTGAGTATAGACTGCTCAAAATCTGTAATAAGTTCTTGTATAGATGCATCCTTTTGACAAAAACTACTTATAGAAATAAGACAAGCCAGCAGTGTACAGTAAATATGTTTCATAAGGTGCACTAAAAATAATACGCTCTATTGAAGCTCAGAAAGCGTGGCTGTTAATTTTGCTTGAAAGGACTTCGTTGAACTATTCCTTATACAACAACATATCTTCATAATTATTTAGAACAGTATCTATTGCGGAGTCTTTGTCATATTCGTCAGCAGAAAATTCATCATGATAAATTCTATATAATTTGCCTTTAGCTCCATCATTGCTATTAATGAAATACGGATCCCCGCTTCCGTTTAGGCAACAACCAATGGGAATATAGTTGTCGTCCTTTACAACAAGACCTGGATAGAATTCATTCATTTCCTCTAGAATATTCTTTTCATCGTAGAGCATACAACTTGTACCCAATTCACTTAAATCGATCTCTTCAGGAATTTCAATTGTTATACCCCTAAGGTTATTTGCATTCAAGAAATTAGTCCAATAATCAGGAATCTTACTCATAAGTTGCAATGTTCATTAAATAGTAGATATATTATATAGTCGCTTCGCTGTTCAAAATGTTTTGCTTTAGCTATAGGAACTAAAAATAAAATAAGTCTCCAACTTTTCCGACGATAGTTGGTAGTTTTCAGTTTTATAGAAATCCAATTTACCTTGCTCTGCTTCACAGCAGTCGGTTCTGGAGAACCTGATTTATTGCTTGTTCGACATGGCTCTCCTGCGGAGAAACATATCGAACAGCTGGGTCCCTCAATCTTGCGCTAAGTGGAAGAAGACTAGTTATCTTTCTTTTTCATTTCTTCGATAAATTTAAATTTGTATTTCCCTTTGAATTGCATTGCATGGCCCGTTATATACCTTCTCAGTTCGGTAGTGTCATCTAATTGCATGCCTTTATGAATGAAGTCAAGATATTTAATTACATCAAGCTTACTTGTGTATTTATCACTGATATTAGATACTTTGTAGAGTGTATTCAACGCAAGAGCGATACTTAATCTTGAATATTTTGGTATAACTTCTTGAGATCTATGAACATAGTTATTTCGCATGTTGAAAATTTCAGAAATTTCAAAATAATCATCGCTCTCACAATTATTTAGCACGTTTAATCTATTCTTCAAATCTGAATTATCTCCTTGTTCATCTAATAGTAATTCTATCGCTGTGAAACAACCAAGTAGTGTGGCAGAGGGATTTGTGTCTCCCTCAATATTAATTACTTTACAAATTAACTTTGCAACCTTTTTGATTGTTATCTGAAAACTTTTCTTAGATTGCTTTTGCTCCAAATTGATATTTAATAGAAGGTCGTTTACATTCTTAAATGCAGGTTGTAAAGTGATTTTGTTTAGTGTTTCTAATGTAGTAGGTTTCGGAGCAACGTAGTCGATTCCAGATTCAATATGAACTAATTTGTTTGATTGATTTTGGACGATTAGAATTGATTTTTGTCTGCAATTATTTTGTTCCATTAGCCGCTTGGTTGATACTTGACTACTGTTTACTAAGTACGATAAACCAATTGCAGCAGATATTTCTTCGGCTCTCTCTAGTGCCTGCTTATATACATTGTAGGTTTGGGATATTTCTTTATTGTCGGGGTCTATGCTTCGCTTTACTCCAATAAAAGAATGATACCTTTTATACATTGAATCTTTTAGTCTTGCTTGGAGTGCATTAATATTATCATTCGTCCAATTGTCGGTTTGTGCAGCCTCAATTACTTCTTCCTTAGTTACTATTGTCGCATCTCCATATAGTGGTTTTATGAAATTATTAATGGAATCCTTAAGTTTAAGACCTACAAACGGGAAAAGTACCCAGCATTCTTCTTTAGTCTTTTTTATTATGGGTTTTGCAATCTTAGCCATACTTGCTTTTATGAAATATAATCAAAAACCAAACATACATCTTCATTTCTTTTTATTATTTGTTTGTCTAAGATTCAATCTACGATTAGCGTAGGAATGCATCGCAGGGTTCTTGTGCGATTGAGTGTGCAGCGCAAGATGCTTACGCTTAAGCCATGCATCAATTTTACTCTAGGTGGTTTATTCCAACTTGTATCCATTTTTCTTAAGGGATTGTAAATCCTCTTTAGTTGCTACAAGTGAATTCAAAAAGTCTAAAGTTGTTATTTTAGTTTTTGGGTTGCCCATATCTTTTCTTACTTCAATAACTAAGTGGGCTAAAGCGTATAAGTTTTCATTGGATTGGGAAGCTTTTTCCCAATTAAAAAAACTCTTCAATACATCGTCATTGCCATAAATTATTAATTCTTTTTTAATATCGACCATTGTTCCAATTAGTTTATCTGCATTAGTCTTTTGACCTTTTTTGACTTGTTTGAAAATGTGAAAGAATACAGTAAGCAATTGAATGTAAACTTTGTATTTGCTTTCTGAAAGTTGTTTTTCTATTTGAAGGCGCTTCTCTTTCTCATGTCTATACAACCAACCAATACCTGCTAGAATAACTACGAGTATAGGAATGAGACTTTGGATAATTACATTGTTCATTTTTTTAACTTCGCTCTTTTGTATATAAAACAGAAATTGAACTTTCCTCTCCTTTGTCGTTCTCTTGAGATAAAATTATTGATTGCGGTGGTGCTCCAAAGTCATCTCCAATTAGAGCGTAAACAATTTCGTTATCAGTCATTTCATATTCTTGGTCACTACCATCTACGAAGCGTATTTTAATTTTTGTCATTTTATTGAATATTTAAATTGAATTCTAAAGTAAGATAAAAAAAAATGAAAAAAGAGCCAAAGCTAAACCTAGCCCTGATAGAAGCGTAAATCCTTTTGCGCTAGCAAAAGATTGCAGCGGATAGCAGGAGACCAAATCTTAATATAGGCTTCATCTCAATGCTCCAATAAATCCTACTACTTCCTTCGCGCTTTTAAATAACGGTCGGGGTAAAAAACCAATTGGATAAAATTGTATTCGAGCTGGCTAAAATTAAATTTCTGCTTATCCACCTCAAAAGAGGCGCGCGGGTACCAACGCAAATTGGTGCGCAGTATAAGGGCTTCGCTGGTTTTACCGGGTACAATATCCCAGCCAAAGGTCACACCAGGGTTGATTTGATTTACACTTACTTCTTTTTGGGTTAGATCATTTTCTGTTTCGGTATAGTCAATTTTATCATAGGCCACATTCAATCCGATATAAGGTGCAAAGCCCGTGTAATCGGTCAAAAATTTACTCGCCTCTAAAGCCAAGGATGTTTTTTGAATAGTCTGTTTGGTACCAAAACCTTCACGTACAAATTGCGGATTCCGAAAGGAGAGGGCCGTAAACATATTCCAATCATTAAACTGATAGCCCAGGGCCATATCAAAAAATAAGCGGGAACTTACCTTGGGATTTAGGTAAGGCAATTGGCGCTCGTTATACTGCGCCCGCTCTAAGGAAAACGAACTACTAGGCCCTACCCCCACAAAGAAATCACCAAAGCGATCGGCCTGATAACCCAAAGGCGACACCCGCGGAAAATCATTCCACTCCTTAGCTCCTTTAGAGTTCGCAGAACTTTCGTAAGCATACAATACGCCCAAATTAATTCCGTACTGCGGTGTTTGTACGCTGGCAAATTGTGTTTTGGAAATGGGATAGTCCCAATCATTATCCAAAAAGTAATTTACATTCAAGCGCACCCCCACATGCTTGCCGGTATACAATAAACCGGCCTCCATGCCCAGTTCAAAATTTTTGGACAGCATGGGGAGGTCTATTTTGTTGTCTTGCTTTTGTATGCTTTGCTGATAATCATAAGCAGACCAACTGAGTCCCGCATAAGGTCGTACTTTATTTTTGGCTACCGCCCAAGGATAAAAGCGCGCACCCGTTACCACAGATTGTCTAAAATTGGCATCGGGTCCTTCCGCCTCTTGCAAGAGTAATTTACCCAAAGGAAAAGACACATTAAACTCGGCATGGCCCCAAAAATGAAAACCACCCCACTGCAAATTGGGATTGAAGCTGGCCGGATTATTCAAATCGCTCACGTTGCCATTTTCAGATTGCTTGCCAGTAAAAGACGGATAATAGGTGGTGCCCAATTCAAAAGATGTTTGGGCAAAGTCGGTTCGTTTTTTCTTGTTTTGGGCCTGAGCAATATTGCTTGCGCTAAAAAGTAGCATGCAAGTGATAAAAAGCACATTGGTGTAATTTGAAATCCTCATTTTGTTTATTTTTTTGATTTAAACAAATGTGCAACGGGCTTCTGGACCCCACAATAGGGCAAGAGGTGGATTTCTGCTTAAAAACACAAAATCACACCAAAGTACTAGTGCCTAGACCGAGGTATAACTAGTTGTAAAACAAGTGATTGAGCTCATTTCGGTTTTTGACACCACATTTGCTATAAATGTTGCTGGCGTGGGTTTTTACCGTAGAAACGGAGATAAATAATTCCTCCGAAATCTCCTTATAGGTCTTGCCTTTGATCAAAAGCTGGACAATTTCTTTTTCGCGCGCCGAGATCTGATAATTTTTGAAATGTTGCTCCAAGGGTTGCTCCTTATCCTTGAATAGCGACAATCTGTTTAAATCATCATACAACTTATAAGAAGCCAGCAGAAAAAATACCAGCGGAAGGGTAAAATCGATATTGACATCATAGCCCAGATCGGGCAAGACAAAATCAAAGACCAAAGCCAAAGGCACGATAACCATAAATGCCAGAGAAAAATAGCGATTGGCTTTTTCGAGATGGGCGGATGTTTTATTGGGTTTGCTAAACCAAGTAAAAATCATAGAAGATGCCACGGCCAATCCTAAATAAACAACCACTACAGATTCTATCCAACTTCCCCGATTCATAAAGTAAGCCACCAGCGTGAGTACAAAAAGTATCGCAGGAACTAGAACGACGACTTTTTTCCAAACAGGAGAAAGTCTATGCTCACGATTGGCCAACATATCCAAAGGTGTAGTGGCACTCACCAAAATCATGGACAGTAAAATAAAAATATTGATGGAGCCATCAGCATCCTGGACACTAAAAAAGGAAGGCAGGCTCAAAGCCAAAATTAAAAACAAGATAGAAACGAAAAAGGCGATGGTTTCCCATCTTTCCAAATTCCGTCTGTAGCAAATTAAGCTCACAAAAATGGTAAGCAAAATAGTAGAATACGCCAGTACAAATAAGATGACTTCTATGATATTCATTTAGCGTGTACTAAGCTACAAAAAACTGTTTAGCTATTGGTGGCAAATTGCTTTTCCTTGGCATTTTA
>CALJNC010000014.1 GCA_937981995.1 uncultured Chitinophagaceae bacterium | reverse complement strand
TTACTTAAACCTAAAGCTAACCCCTGCACTCAAAAAGAAGTCCGGAGCATTGTCGGTTAATCCTAAACCACCACTTACATCAAACTGAAAATCATGATTAAGTAAATAAGTTATCCCTGCATCAAAACGATGATCGCCAACCATATTATCAGTTACAATGTTTCTTTGCAAGTAACCATAAAACTCAGCAAATCCGCCAAAGCCTTTTCCTAAATCCCTCGCTAGCGTAACTGTATATATTGTATTTGGGTTTTGGCTAAAGCCATCCCATTCCATACCTAAGTTATAACCAAATGATGTTTTATTAGTTAGCGTATGCTCCATCAAAAATCTAAACTGCGGAAACGATCTGCTCGTTTCGTAAAAATCACTTGATAATCTTGAAATTCCTAAGTGTCCTATAAAGGATGTTTTGGGAATAAACTTTTTTCTATTTTCTTTTACAAGGTTTGCCTTAAAACCAACAATCACAGGTTTAAGTCCTGATTTAAAACGATCTGGTGCCCCGGTAATCATTCGACCATTGCCACCAATTTCTGTAATTAATCTAAATTCAAGATTCTTATTAATTCCATATTTTGCCAAAATAGTAGGAATCAAAAAATTATGCTCAATTACATTCGCATCGCTAGACGTGTTCTCAAACAAACCGCCCATCTCTATTTGAAAGTATCCTGGTGGGGTTGTACTAGGACTTTCAGTTTGATCTGGTCTATCCGTTTTAATAGGAACTTTAGCTGATTGTGCAAATGCAACAGTAGCTAAAAAAAGAAAACAAAGAGTGAGTATTGATTTTTGCATGAAGCAAAGTTACTCAAAAAGTTAGATTAGACTAACAATGTGATTTCTATTTTAGTAAACTCATTTTTTGAAACTGCGGCGGCATACGAAAATTGGACTTATTTTATTACCTTGTGTCAAAATTTAAGAACAGAATGAGTTTAGCAACAAACTTGCCAGAGCTTACCATTATAGGTAGAGTAGCCATTGCCACAGCCGTAGGCTTGGGTATTGGCTTAGAAAGGCATCAGAATGGAAAAATTGCTGGGGTACGTACTTATAGTACAATAGCCTTGGCCACCGCATTACTTACCGTGCTAGGGATTCACTTTTTTGCCCCCGAGCAACAGGTTTATTTATTAGCAGCCACCGTAATAGGGTTAGCAGTAGTTTCTTCAAAAATATCAGTAATTGATAATGATGGACGGCCTGAGTTTTCTAATATGGTGGCCCTTTGGGCAACGGGGGCCATTGCAATGGCTATTGCCTACGGCATGTATATTTTAGGTGCGGGTACTGCATTTATTTTATTAGCTATTTATTTAATCAAAGATTTTATTGAAGAAAAACAAGATAAGTAATGAGACAAAAAAGAAAATTTCCGGTTAGGCTATTAATCATGGGTGGGTTCATACTTTTTTCGGTAGTATCATATTATATGAAGTCGCAGGTAAATCCTGTTACGGGTGAAAAGCAACGAGTAAGCCTAAGCCCCGAAGAAGAAGTAGCTATGGGCTTGCAATCTGCTCCTCAAATGGCAGCACAATTTGGCGGTTTATATGCCGATAATAATGTGCAACTAAAAGTAAGATCAATAGGACAACGATTGGTCAACAGCTCGCATGCCAAAGAGTCACCTTATCAATTTAATTTTCATGTATTAGCAGATGAGCGTACGATAAATGCGTTTGCCTTGCCAGGTGGGCAAATATTTATTACTGCCGCTATGCTTTCTAAACTAAAAACGGAGGACGCAGTAGCATCTGTATTGGGTCATGAAATAGCGCATGTAATACATAGGCACTCAGCCGAACAAATGGCTCAAACAGGATTGCTTAATGGAATTATACAAGGAGTAACTATGGGTAGTGGCACTATGAATGGAGGCCAAATAGCTGGTTATGTAGGAAAAATGATAGGTATGAAATACGGCCGTGACGATGAATTAGAAAGCGATGAATTTGGTGTGAAATATTGCCACCAAGCTGGTTATGATGCCCGTGCAGCTTTAGATGTAATGAAAGTTTTGGCGGAGGCAAGTGGCGGTGCCGATCGGAGTGATTTTAATAGCACGCACCCTAGTCCTGCTAATCGTATTGAAAAAATTAAAGAGCATTTAGCAGCTTTGCGATAATATATTTGGATTGATTGAAAAAATTAAATCAATATTCAACTGGGTTCATCTTACTTTTTTGGTTGTAAGTATTTCTCAAAAAAGATACATACCTATTAAAATTTGTTTTGAGGAATTACAAAAAGGGTTCTTTAACTTTTTTGAAGTAGGTGGTAGGGTAAAGGGATATGAGTTCGTGTCTAATGATGGATATTTTAGTATACTAGAAAATAATAAACTCCATTTGTTAGGAGAACGTATGGCGTATTTCGCTTACGCTAATAAGCCCGTAATTTCCTTTGATATTTCAAAAACTGAAAATGACTTTTTAATCTATCTAGAACTAGCTTATCGTTTTCCAAGTTATATGCATTACATCAAAAAGTTTGTCAAAGGGTTTTTCTTTTTATTGGCGATTTTAGTTTTAATAGCAGGCACTTTTTTCTTTGTTACCCATGTACTATGTTCCGAAGAATTTTTTGGCTTCATGCTAGTTTCACTTTTAATATTAGGATTACTAGCTTTGACAACGGCTTATAGTAGTTCGGTAATATCAAAAGCTAATAATAGATTATTAAAGGCTATACGTACAATTGAATCTGGGCAAGCAGTGAAACGTTTTTAGTTTAAGTCTTTCGTAGCGCTTGCGCCATTATTCAATAATAATTGTACACTTTCTTTTTTTAGTTTTTTAATCTTGGGACCTATTTCACCATCTGATATTTGAATCAACTTTACGTTTTTAAATTTTTCCATTTTTAATTGTTGACGAGAGTCCATGGTTAGGTTATAAAGTGCTTTCATAAAATAACTCATCTTGTCTACCCTAAAAGGTGCTATCTGATTTGCATCTTTAATTTTTAATTGCGCTTCTCTTACAATCTGAAAAGCTAAAATATTTTCTTGTGGTACGTCAAACATTTCTACCGGAAGGTTGCTACTAATTCCACCATCAACACATAAATCATAGTAGCCTGTTTTAGGAATATTTTTTAGTACACGACCTGTAGAGTCAATACAAACAGATTTGAAGTAGTAGGGTATAGACATGCTAATGCGTACGGCAGTAGCAATTTCCATATTAGGGTATGTTTTATAATTAAAATGAATACTACGTTGGTTATTTACTGAGGTCCCCATTATATACAGGTCTTTATATGTTGGGTTGTCGTGCACTTCTTTAAAAGTAATATGTGGGTTACCTGTTTTTGATTCAATATGTTTACCTATCCATTTTTCAAATACACGTCCCTCGTACCAACCAAAAAATCGTTTGGTATTTCTGATGCCACTAATTAAGGGAAACTTATTATCATTAAAATCAGCAAAGTTCATTTTAAGTAAATGATACTCCATTTCTTCGGGTGTAAAGCCTAGTGATAAGAAGCAAGCAGTTATGGCACCTGCGCTGCTACCGCCTACTACTTGTAAGGAATCCAAGTAATGTTGCTTTTGTAATTGCTTAATAGCACCTACATAAGCAATGCCTCGTATGCCGGCACCTTCAAAAACCCAATGCGTATAAGTAGCATAGGATTGAAAGGATAAAAGCAATATGAAAAGGCTAAGGAGTAGTTTTTTCATTTGTCAAAAATAATTGATTCCCTATGGCTGCTATTTGGCTTGAATGTTAAATCAGCCTATGGAATTAATCTTTTCTAAAAAGTAAAAGTCCAAAAAACCTCACGAAAATCTCGATGCCGAGATAAATTATGTTAATTTAACGCTTTCAAATAAAA
>CALJNC010000013.1 GCA_937981995.1 uncultured Chitinophagaceae bacterium | reverse complement strand
GTTATATGTCTCGTTACACTTTTCAAGATTCAATTCGAGATAATGCTACACTTCCATTGCATTTTGAACCTAGGCTGGTTGACGTTCATGTCGATAAAGAAACGATTGATAAAGCCTTTGCCGAATTTAAAGAAGCGGCTGCTTTAAGTGATGAAGAGGCAGATGCGCTGAACAAGAAATCAGCTAAGATGGCTGCTTTTTTAAAGTCTCCAGAAAGAGTGGAAAAGATTGTCAATGACATTGCACAACATTTTACTGAGAAAGTAGCACCACATGGTTTTAAAGCTATGATTGTTACTCCAGATAGACATGCCTGTGTACAATACAAAAATGAACTCGACAAGCACTTTGCTGAAGAAGCCAGTATGGTAGTTATTTCAACATCGGCCAATGACCCATTAGAGTTCAAGCAAAAATGGGCTATGGATAAAGGCAGGCAAGAAAAAGTCGTAGACGAATTTAACGATGCTGTATCTGACTTAAAGTTTATTATCGTGACTGCTAAACTGCTTACGGGGTTCGATGCTCCTATTTTGCAAACAATGTATTTAGATAAATCTATCAAGGATCATACATTATTGCAAGCCATTTGTAGAACAAATAGACTTTTCCCAGATAAGACTTTTGGCCGAATTGTAGATTATTTTGGCGTATTTGATGATGCGGCGGCGGCATTGCAATTTGATGAAGAAAGTGTCAAAACTGTTATCTCTAATTTATCCGAGCTGAGGAGCAAATTGCCAATAGCCGTAAAAGATGCGCTATCGCATTTCAATGGAGTAGATAGAACAGTTATTGGATTTGAAGGATTAGAAGCTGCTCAAACAGCTATAAAGACAGACGATAAAAAAGATGCCTTTGCGAGAGATTATAAATTTCTGTCTAAGTTATGGGAATCCCTTTCACCAGATAGCATCTTGGACTTGTACAATGTAGATTATAAATGGCTGTCTCAAGTATTTGAATCTGTACGTCCAGCAGCCGATAATCTTGGAAAACTTTTGTGGTTTACCCTAGGTGCACAAACCACAAAACTGATACATGAAAACATACATGTAGGAAACGTGCACCAATTGGAAGAATTTGTTCTTGACGCCGACGTGATTGAAGATATTTTCAATAACCCGGACCCAAAGAATGCGAAGAAGTTAGCAAAGATTTTAATTAAGCGCTTTAAGAAGCATGAAGGCAATCCGCAATTTAAAAAACTTAGTGAGCGACTAGAAGAGTTGCGAGACAAGGCCGAAAAAGGATTAATAACTTCAATAGAGTTTGTAAAAGAATTATGCAAGCTTGCAAAAGAAACTGTTCAAGCTGAAAAAGAATTGGAGATCTTAAGACAAGAGAAAACCCCAAAAGCTGCATTGACCGAATTATTTATTGAGTTAAAAACTGATCAGACACCGGCTGTAGTAGAACGTATTGTTACGGATATAGACGCAATAGTTCGATTAGTAAGTTTTCCTGGTTGGCAACAATCCAGTCAAGGAGAAAGAGAAGTACAAAGTTCTTTAAGAAAAATACTTTGGGTCAAATATAAAATAAAAGACCAGGTGCTATTTGATCGTGCTTATGCTTATATCAAAGAGTATTATTGATGTACATACAATTCAACAAAAATGCTTTGGTCCTATATTCGTCTAACTATTCCAGCAAACGGCCTATTTATTTGTGCAAAAAGAATACCAAGTTCAAACGAAGAAATAGTAAATAATTCATTCAAAAAAAATGGAGTCATTAAGAATTACAACTTTCACTCAAGATTTTTGATAGATATGGCATAAGTTTCGCCACAATTATCCTCGACAGGTCCATAAATTGTAATTTCTCCTGTGGCAAGAGATTCAACTATTCTGCATTTCTTACAATCTGATCGAGGTGAATTTGATTCATAAATATTATTTGCAATTTGGGTATACCCCCAATTAAATATATCATTGTCGGCAGTAACAAATTGGATATTGTATTGACGCTTGTCGCTAGAAATATTAATACTCACCTTAGTACCAAGTAGAGTTTGACCAACAATAATGCATTTATTTAAATCTTCAAATCCGTCTTCACAAGCTAATTCCAATCTTGATATTCTTGGCGAAGTATAAGTAACACCCGGCTCAATATCTTTACAACCAATAATGGAAGTGCTATTCAGAAATATAAGACTAGCGATAAAAAATGTTTTGTAATTTTTCATAACAAATTGTTTTAAGGTTTCACCAAACAAAAAAGCGCAAGCTCCACACTTATCAGTTCTGAGGGAGTCGAAGCCCTGTTCACATAACAAGTAGGTTGCTCACGCTTCTTCGCGTGGCAAACCAGACTTGCAGTTTTGTGAACTAATAATTTTCGACTTTTCAGAACAAAAAGCAATTGGTGTTGCACGATATGTTAGATATTGTTATTCGATAGTATTGTTTTAAATGTTGTTTCAAAAGTAGTAAAAACCGCTTTCTTATCACAGAAAGAATGCGGGCAAGAAACTGTCGACTCCCCACATTGTCCTGAACGGACCGTGAACAAGGCAAAAAGTTGGTGAAGTGATACGTTGTCACTTCTTCTTTTCAGAGGTTTTTTAATTAAGAAGCGAAACCAGCTCAAAAGAACTCACACTTGCGTACGAGAAGAAAATATGACATAACTCCCACAGGATTATAATACTGATTCGTCTAGTACGAAGTGATAATGATAGTATGGCGTGTCATTGATAATAAATACCAAAACGTCTTCCAATGTATGCTTCACTTCTTGAACTTCATAAATCTTGCCTTTAGTACCGTCTGCTCCTTGAGCTATTACCCTAAATGGCGTATTCACCTGTCTTAGTTCTCCAGCAGTATTAACCACCAAAATACTATTGTAATCGATATAAGAAATATTGTTACTCATTGTATAGTTTTAGAATGATATAAAACGTCCAGCCTCCAAGAATGGAAGCCGGACGTAAACCAAACGCACAGTACATCAGTTAAGAAACCAACTGTTTTGGTTTTCTAATCCACTTCGGATTTGCTCTGAAAACTGAAAAGCATTTACACTTCTATCCAAGAAGGTGTCAATATAACTGCTCTTGTTTGATCCTGTGAAAAGATTGTACAGCTTCCATAGATTAATGGACCCATCGTCACTTTTACAAAAACTCGTATCTCGATAGTAATCTTTTACTACTGTGTTGATTTGAGTATCATTAAAAAGCAATGGTGCTATATCGCTCTTTGTATCATTTGGTAAATGATTATACATTCTGCAACGACCGATCATTGTTGCAAACTGTTGCTCAGTCAATGAGTACTTATTCAATCTATTCAAAACCGTTAAATGCTTTTTGACATCGTACGTTTGAAAAAGACTTTGCATAGCGGACTGCAAATGGTCCACATTCTTCACCGTCAGATTTTCTAAATAGCCGTCTGTACTAACACATAGATTGGTACACACTTTATTCTGAAAACCGATAAATACTTTGAAGTGTTCGTCCGTACCTTTTCGGCTATAAAGATTGTCAAGGTTATATGCCTTAACACCTCCAATAGTTAGCGAAAGTAGATTGCCATCAATACGACTACGAATATTAGGAAGTTCAATGATAAAAGCACAGCGTTCGTAATACAAGGTCTTTTCGTGTTCTTGTAATTGTGAAGCTGGCTTATGTTTAGCCTCTGGTATTCTACCCTTAATAGGGTGGCTTAAACGTACCGAAGGAGAAAGTACTTGCTTACCTGCAAATACCTTACCTACCGTTTCCATTGTAGCGTCTATAAATTCGGCCATTGAGATTGTCGGTTCGTTATCCTTAATAAAGACAGGGATAATGTGCTTATCTCTGATTTCGGATAAAGAACTTTCAACCGTATTGGCTTGCATAAAAGGTTGGTCGGTTGATAAGGGAATTGCTTCGTTTACGATCTCCGACTTGTTTACTGGTTTAATTGTTGTGCTGTCCATTTTGTTGTGATTTTGAAATTTGTGTAATTGGTTTTGGAATGAATGATTGCTTTATCAAGGCTTGTTTCTTACCCGAGAAAAGCTCTTTATAGCGGAGCTTATTTGTTTGCGATAAAGAATTGAATAATGCGGTGAGTGTAAGAATGTCTGTACAAGCTTTCACTTGTTCAGGCATTGGCATTTGAGAATGTTCTTGCTCTATGGTTTGTTGCGGAACTACTTCAGGAAGTCCTTCAGTAGAAGTTACTTCAATTGCTTCAGCACTATTGCACCAATTTAGAATTGTTTCACCAGTTTTAGTACTGATTATGAATTCTGGTTTGATGTCAAAAAGATTAGTTCTATCCTTACTTGCTGTTGCATTGTGCTTAATATCTATATCAAGTACAATCGTAAATTCGTAGTCCATACCTTCCCTTGTCACCCCTTTAAGCCCAACTTTCTCTGGAATAAATTTCCCGTTCTTTTGTTGAAGTACATAGTCCTGTTTTGTACGTATCGTACCTATGATATGACAGGGAGATTGAAGCATAGCCTGTATAAAAGCATTATGTCTGGGAGTAAGTTTACCCCAATTGGTAAAACTATTACCCGCCATATTTGAGTGAATACTCAGTATGCCACCACTGCCTTCCCACTCGTGAGAAAGACTGTCAATGATAATTACTTCCATACATGCTTGCTCACAAAGCTTGATAGCTTCTATGTACTTTTCGGGTGTAAAGGGTGCTACTATATTCAGAACGTTGTACGAACCTAAGTGTGCATATAGTTCTGCCGAATGATTTTCTGTGTCAATGACTACAATCTTGTTCCAATCTTTAGCTAAGCCTTTAGCTAATAATAGAGCGGACATTGTTTTACCTCCGCCACTGGGAGATTGTAACGCTAAGCGAATTTTAGACCGCTTGAGTGACGCTTTTTGTATCTGCATAATATTGTGTGTTTTATTGTGTGTTTTATTGTGTAAGAAAAAAGGGCGACAGCCAATAAGATTGACCATCGCCCATAAATGATTCGTTGAGCTTGGGATTAAATTGTAATTTCCTCTGGCTCGTCTCGGAAGGATTTAACCTCTGCGTCAGAAATAACTGCTCCATTAGAGTCGCTTCCTTCTTCAACATATTCATATCGGTGGTTCATAGTGATAGTTTCACCAGTCTCCTTGATAGTGTAGTCAAAAGGTTCGCATACCATCTTCTCGACCTCACCGGGAATAGAAACCCCGACAAGAGCTTCAGCCGTTTGTTCGTTATAGGTTGAAGCGATATATGCTTTCTTCGAAGTCAGATAAAGCTTGCCTGTTTTCTTCGAGCGAACTGGCATCACGCCACCTTGTACTTCAAGGCGAACGAATTCTTCACCTTCCTTGTTTTCGGATACTTTGTATCCTGTAATTGTTACCATACTGTTTGTGTTTTTAAATGTTTAAATGATTGTTTGTACTGGCGGAGAAAAAAGTTTTCCTGTGTCGACCCAGGGGGCTTGTTTCACTGCCGAAACTTAGTGGGGGGTTCAATACTAAGTGGTATCTCCATCGTGATACACGCATAAATTGCCGATTTGCATTAAAAACGTCACAGTATATAAGGAAGGAAGTAGCGAACTAGAAAAGGTCAAAATGCACGAGTTAGGACCGTTTTTGACTAAAAGTGTAAGGTGAAGCCTCCAAAAATTGCAAAAAGTGCATAGTTAGTAGTCAGTTTTGGACCTATTTGAGTAGGGTTGATTTCAGAAAAGTGGTGCGAAAGCTATATAGTATATAAGAGAGAACAAAATCAACCAAGATTATTAGTAATATGATGGCGGATTTCGCCCTCTCGGAACTAGTTGAACAAGCAAGACACACGCATATGGCAGAAACATAACATTTAAGAAATAGCCGAATGCAATAAGTTACTAATTCGTTCCTTCTTCTCACCGTCTATACTGTGAATGTAAATTTCAGTAGTCGTTGTATTTTGGTGACTTAGCATCTGACTTATTTCTCTTAGACCAATTCCACTTTGATTCAAATAAGTTGCACAGGAATGACGAGCCGTATAAGTTGTAACCTTCTCCTCGATTCCAACTGCAGTGGCAATTTCTGCAATGTATTTATTTACCGCTTTAGTAGCATATTTAACAGAGCGCTGAGCTTGCAATAAAGTTTGTCCTTCTATTCGTATTGGAAAAAGAAAGTCATCATGTTGACCTGTATATCGCTCTAATATCTCCAGTGATTTTTTACAAAGATATACCGAGGTCTCCTCAGAATTGGTGCGTGAAGAAAGCTTCGTTTTTTCTCTCAAATAATGTAAGTAACCCGATCTTATATTAGACTGTTTTAAATGAGCAATATCCTTCATATTCATTCCTCCACATAAGAAACTAAAAATGAATATGTCTTGGGCAAACTCATTAGGACTCCCTTTCTCAACTTCATATTGGGCAATCCTTTTGATGTCATCAATTGGCAATGCTTTCTTTCGTCTTCTTCCTGCGGGAATTTGATACTTTCGCCTTCCAAAGGGATACCGATCTTTTGACATTAACCCTTCGTCAATGGCAATATTTAATATCACACGGAGAGCTCTCATATTAGTCCCTACCGTTGTAAGTGACTTCCCTTGCTGTAAACGCATATGTTCAAATGTTTTCAAAAACCTAGGGGTGACTTCGTGGAATTGGAGATCACTTTGTAAAGATTGTAAACTTCGTAAGCCTGCCTTATAACTTTGAGCGGTTGCGATACGCCCCTCTTTATTCAAACGGTCTAACTCTTCTTGAAATACATCATAAACTGATTTCTTATGATTTTTAGTCTTCCGTATTTTAAATTCGAATTCTTCAAAACTAAAAAATGGCATTTCTTGAATAATGTCGTAAACTTTTAGTCTTAGTCTATCGACCTTCAGCTTAATATCCTCAAGCTCTCTTTTTCGAGTGCGTGTTAGTTGCTTTTTAAAAGATTCAGTTGGTGAAGATGACTGAAAGGTATAACCATATTCTTCTTCTGTCATAGAAGCATTTAGTGATGTCCATTTAGGCTTTCTTCTGTACGTCACTCTCATTTTAAGAGGGTACGTTTTGTCGGTTTTAAGTCTTCGTTTATCTAAGATAAAGTGGACTGTTGTGTTTTTAATTTGCATACTTTTTGCATACTTTAAAGGTTAAAAAAAGAAACTCTTTGATATCAAAACAACAACGAAAAACCTTACAACCCAATGGTTTCAACGCCTCGGAAAGAAACGGAAAACAAAAGATACATAGTAATACCAAACAGTTAGCCATTCAAAATCCAGTTCTTTCGGGAGTGCCGGTTCGACCCCGGCCTCGGGTACTAAAAGACCTCTCATGATTTACATGAGAGGTTCTATTTTTATAGCATGACAACAGTTTACATTTTAAAGAGCAATACTAGAAATTACATCTATGTTGGCATGACCGATAATCTAGAAAGAAGGCTGAACGAACATAACGCTGGTTATAACAAAACAACTAAACCTTATTCTCCCTTTGAGTTAATTCACAAGGAAGAATTTACCAATAGAATTGAGGCTCGAAAAAGAGAGAAATATTTTAAATCAGGCTCAGGAAAAGAATTCATTAAGAAGAACTTTTTATAAATGGAAAATAGATTCAAAACCTGCCTGCCGGCAGGCAGGTCCAGTTCTTTCGGGAGTGCCGGTTCGACCCCGGCCTCGGGTACTATTAAAAAGGAGCTTTTTAGCTCCTTTTTGATTACCTTAGTTTTTCATGAACCTCAATCGAATAGCCAGCATACTTGTCATTACAACCGTCCTAGTTGTTTTTCTTATTTATGGTAAAAACTTAATGATTCCTTTTGTTTTAGCAGCCTTTATCTGGTTTATTATACGAGAGATTAGAATCTTTATTCGTAAGAATAAATTCATACGAGAAAAACTCCCTACCTGGGTCGAAAACATCCTGGCCTCCGTGATACTTTTTGGCATTTTAGGCTTCATGGTAAATTTATTATTAGCCAACATTAATCACCTAAGTGAAAACCTTCCTTTATATGAAAAAAATATAACACAAGTATCACAACTCATTAATGATACCTTTAAAATTGATATCGTTGCCCAAATAAAAGATTTCACCGGCGGACTAAAATTTTCGGATATTTTAAGTACCGTTATCAATTCTGTGACCTCCATAGCTGGGAATATTTTTATTATTTTAATTTATATGCTTTTCCTATTGATGGAAGAATCTGGTTTTGATAAAAAATTCGGTGCCTTTTTTAAAGATAGAGAAAAGGCAAAACAAGCGCGTGGCGTTTTAAGCAAAATAGATCATTCAATAAGTAGATACATCTCAATGAAAACCTTAGTAAGCTTTCTAACGGGTATTTTAAGTTATGTTGCACTTGCCATAATTGGAGTTGATGCCGCTTTGTTTTGGGCGTTTATAATATTCACACTGAACTATATTCCTAATATCGGCTCATTGATTGCCACCATATTTCCTACCGTATTCGCCTTATTGCAATTTGGACAATTAGGACCTGCGATATGGGTTCTTGTTGTACTAGGCGTTATTCAGCTTATAGTAGGCAATCTTATTGAACCTAAAGTAATGGGCAATTCTCTTAACCTAAGTTCCTTAGTAGTTATATTAGCCTTATCACTTTGGGGCGCCTTATGGGGCATTGTAGGCATGGTACTTAGTGTACCAATTACGGTTATTATGCTTATCCTTTTTTCTGAGTTTGAATCAACAAGAAAAATTGCTATCCTACTTTCAGAAAAAGGAAATATTGATTAAAGTATATTTGTAGCCGCATGTCTCAAATAACTAAAAACAACTTCAAATTTCTTGAAGACCTTAGAAAGAATAATACCAAACCATATTTTGAAAAAAATAAGGCTACCTATATTGCGCTGCATGAAGAAATGATTGCCTTTGCGGATGCTTTATTAGTAGAGGTGAAAAAATTTGACGAAATAGATACACCTACAGGAAAAAAATCATTGAATCGCATTTACAGAGACGTACGTTTTTCTAAAGATAAAACTCCTTATAAAACCCATTGGGGTGGCGGGCTAAGACGCGCTGGCTCTGACCGGCGTGGCGGTTTTTATTATCACATAGAAAAGGGTAACTCTTTTGTAGGTGGTGGTTTCTGGGCACCTGACTCTAAAGATTTGTTGCATATTAGAAAACAAATTGACGTTTACGCAAAACCACTTAAAAAGGTAATTAATTCAAAAGCATTTAAGGATTACTTTGGCTCACTAGAGGGTGACAAATTAAAAACAGCACCCAAAGGATTTGATAAAGAAAATGAGAATATTGATTTACTAAATCACAAGCAATTTATAGTTTGGCATAAATTTTCAGATAAGGAAGTGATTGAAAAAGACTTTCATAAAAAAGTTGCAAAAGGTTTTAAAAACATGTTGCCATTTTTTAACGTAATGACCGACTACCTAACTACCGATTTAAACGGAGAAAAAATAAAGTAAATAACTATTCATCAAATATAAAGAGTGCAAAGTCTTCACTCTTAGCATTTTCATAGTCTACACCATTTAGTGTAAATCTTAAAAACTCTGTGCCTTCAGGAATAGTATAGGTAAAGTAATAAATGTAATGATTCCCCTTTTCAGAAAACTTTGGCGTTTGCTCAAAAAGTATTTCGTCTTTATTAGATTCAAGGGTAACTGAGTCTATCGCCTCAATCATAAAATCTTTAGGGCTTTGTAGTTTTTTGGAAAGTAAAACAAAAGCATACTCAGTACTTGAACTAGGCCTTAAAAAACTTTTTAGTATTTGTCCACTATCTAAAAATGACAAGGCGCCTCCTTCAATAAAAGCGCTTTCTTTAGCATAAGACTCTTTGTAATACGAAACCGTATTATTCCAATTCCTATCAGACGGTGACGCCCAAGAAAGTATCGCTTGCTTTTTCTGTTTGGAATGGGTTTGTTTTTTGCTATTAGAATATCTTGATACTTTACGAACAGATGCATTTTGGGCAAGTAAATCTTTTTGTGTTTTCTTAGGTACTGCAATGGCTACTGCTTTGGTTGCCTTTTTAGGTTTTGGCTTTTGATATGCTATAACCTTCTTCTTTACTACCTTTTTTTTCGGCTTGGGCTTTTGATAGGCTACCTTTTTCTTTATTACATAAGGTATAGGCTGTATTCCGACCTTACTCATTTTAGGTTTTGGTTTTTGATAAGCTACTTTGTTCTTTGTTACATACGGTATTTCTTTTATTCCAACTTTTGTTTTCTTAGCCTTTGGAGCTTGGTAAGCCACTTTCTTTTTACTAACGTAAGGAATCTTTTTTACGGTAGCTGCTTTTGGCTTTTGA
Organism: uncultured Chitinophagaceae bacterium; assembly: GCA_937981995.1. Lineage (GTDB taxonomy): Bacteria > Bacteroidota > Bacteroidia > Chitinophagales > Chitinophagaceae > JAGNRR01. The sequence goes on along the minus strand of CALJNC010000013.1, from coordinate 62,263 downwards.
TATGCAATTTTTTTTGCACTAGGCACCTTTTTCTTTTTGGCAATTACCTTTTTGTTTGGATTGCCAATTACTTCCATACGCACTTGAGCTAAGCCTGCATTAATAAAACCTAATTGTCGAGCACTTTCCCTAGACAAGTCAATTAATCGCTTCATACGCTTATTCATACGATCGTTTACTTTTACTACAATAGATCTGCCATTTTTTATATTCGTAACTCGAACGTAGGTTCCTAATTTTAAAAAATTATTTGCCCCTGTTAATTTTTTCTGACGAAAAATATCACCATTGGCTGTTTTGCGCCCTTCAAACATGTTATGATAATAACTAGCCGTTCCTTTCCAAACACCATTTTTTATTTTGGTGTATTGAGCTCCACAAAAAAAAGGCAACAGTAAAAACAATAACAGCAAATAAAACTTACTCGACATAACACAAAAATACTCATGCGATTGCACGTCTAATAATATAATTACTAACAGTCTTAAAGGATATTTACTTCACGATGCAGCAAAATCCCGTATTTAGCCTCTACATCTTGTATAATTTGCTGGCTTAAGTTATAGATATTTTCCCCTTTTCCATTACCATAATTAACTAAAACAAGAGCTTGTTTTTTATGTACGCCAATGTTTCCATTAAGATAACCTTTCCAACCTGCTTGCTCTATTAACCAGCCCGCCGGTATTTTAATCCCATTAGCTTGTTCATAAAATGGCATGTCTTTGTTATTAGCTTGTATCGTTTTAAATAAATCATTATCCACCACAGGATTTTTAAAAAAACTTCCTGCATTTCCAATTTCTTTTGGGTTGGGCAATTTGCTTTCGCGTATAGCTATTACTGCATTTGATACATCACGAATTTCAGGTTCAGTAATCCCTTTCGCATCCAATTCATTTTTGATGGCGCCATAAGCTAATTTTAAGTCATGTTTTTTTGTCAGTTTTAGTATTACATGAGTAATCACAAACTTTCCTTTAAGCGAATGTTTAAAAACACTCTCTCTATAACCAAAATCACAATCTAAATTAGAAAACTCCCTTAATGAAGCTGTTGATTTTTCAACTGCTTCAACACTTTCTATAACTGATTTAATTTCTACACCATAGGCTCCAATATTTTGCATAGGCGCTGCACCCATAGTTCCTGGTATCAAAGACATATTTTCTATACCTCCTAATTTATTTTCTATTGCCCATAATACACAGTCATGCCATAGCTCGCCAGCTCCAAATTTTACTACAGCAAAATTTTCATCTTCATTTAAAATCTCAATCCCTTTTACTTCATTCTTAAGCACCAAAGCATCCACATCCTTGGTAAACAATATATTACTGCCTCCTCCTAAAATAAAATGCTCATTGTTTTTAAATAAATCGCTTGCCAAAATTTCCTGCAATTCTATAACCGAAGCAAATGGTAACAGAAATTTTGCTTTCGCTTCAATACCAAAGGTATTCAAGGCTTTTAGTGAGATATTTTCTTTTAATAATTGCAAATCTTGGGCAAATTTAATCCATTTGTCATTGCTATTCATATTGAATGTATTTTTATGGAAATTCACTCAAAAAAACATCCTTAGAGTATGAAGAAGTATATCACCATTCTTTTAGCAATATTATTATCCTATAGTACTATGGCACAAACAGCCTATTACGAAACCCAATGGAAACTAGTAGAAACGCTTATGACGAATCAAAAGTCAAAAGACGCTGAGAAACTAATACGAAAAATCATGGCTGCAGCTAAAAAAGAAGGCAATACGGAGCAAACGATTAAGTCGCTAATTATGTTACGGAATTCTGTGAGCCAGCGCGATGAAAAGGATAAAGTAAATACAATTCAAGATTTTGAAAAAGAGATAGAAGGACTTAAATCACCTGAAAAAAATATCATGCACAGCATGATTGCGTCTTTGTATCATTCCTATTATCAACAAAACCGATACAAAATTTATAAGCGTACCGAAATTGCGAACCCAAGTGACTTAAAATATCCTGCTGATATTGAAACCTGGACACCGCAATTGTTTTTTAATAAAATACAAGAACAATATGATGCTTCTTTAGAAAATTCAAACAACCTAAAAAAGTATCCTACTACAAACTTTAAAGAATTAATAGTAAAAGGAAAAAATACAGAAACATTACACCCAACACTTTTTGATGTACTAGTGCATAAGGCCATTGATTATTACAAGAATAATGAAATTGACATAACCAAAGCGGCTTATTATTTTAAATTAAAATCGCCTAAAGCTTTTGCATCTGCTAAAGAGTTTTCACAACATGCGTTCAAAACAAAAGATGATTACTCAACAAAGTATGTTGCATTGCAATATTTCCAATTAGCTACGCGCTATCATTTAAATGATAAAAAACCCGATGCCTTGATTGACCTAGAAGCTAAAAGGCTTCAATTTGTAGTAAATCATTTTGACGGCACAAAAGGAAACGAAAAATACCAATCCGCCTTGAAAACATTGATTGCTAAATACCCAAACAATGAAACTATTGCCAAACCCATGATGTTGTTAGCTAATAGTATTCAGAACAAAGATAAAGTTGAGGGACGGCAATGGGCAATGCGTTTAATTGAAAAATTTCCTAATAGTATTGAAGCACCGGAGGCTAAGCGCTTAGTACAACGTATTGAAAAAAAATCTATTGGATTGAGCACCGAAAAAGCCGATGTTGCCAATAAAAACATCTTAGGCAAATTAAGCTTCACCAATATTGATAAGGTGTATTTTAAAGTGATTCCATTGACCTATGTTCAATTCAAAAAAAGAGAAATAGATAACAGATCAAATAAATCTATACCTAAAGGAAAAGCAATAAAAGAATGGAATTTAGACTTGTCAAGAGATGAATGGAAGGGAAAGAATAAATACAAGCCGCATACAACCGAAGTAAAAATTGACCAATTAAGCGAAGGCCATTATGCTATTGTAGCATCCGCTGACCCTTCTTTCAATAAAACAAAATCACCTGTAAGTTATAGCCTTTTTCAAACCAATGCGTTGAGCTACGTAAATAGCAGAACAAATAAAGGGAATACTTTATATGTATTGCATAGAGAAACTGGAAAACCAATTGAAGGAGCAAGAGTAACTAGGTACTCAAAAAAATATGATTATAACAAAAGAAGAAACATAACCATCAAGGTAGATAGTAAACTAACTGACAGCGAAGGAAGGATTGATTACACTCCACTAAAATCTTATTCGACCTATGATATTGAAATAGAGCATAATAATCAAAACCTTTATATCCAAAGTGCTTTAAGTACAGGACGCAGATCTGCACCCCGTGACAGAAGTCGATTGCATCTGTTTACCGATCGTGCTATTTACAGACCAGGACAAACGATCTATTTTAAAGGAATTTATATAAACTCGAAAGGAGGCAATCAAAAGCACAATGTATTATCAAATGAAAAAGTAGAAATCACTTTAAAAGATGCAAACTATAAAGAAGTAAAAAAATTAAACTTTACAACAAATGAATTTGGATCTTTTCATGGAACATTTACGGCACCAGAGGGACTGCTCAATGGTCGTTTTACCCTTTACAGCCGCAAAGGCAGTAAGCAAATAAGAGTAGAAGAATACAAGAGACCAAAATTTGAGGTGGTCATGGATCAACTCGAAAAAAATGTAAAATTAAATAATCAAGTAACGGTAAGCGGCAAAGCGAAAGCCTATGCCGGCAATAGTATCGAAGGAGCCAAGGTCAAATACATTGTACGTCGTAAGGTGCGCTGGCCTTACTATTGGTGCTATTACTATTGGGGAGCACCAAGCGGCAATAACGAAATTGTACTTACTCAAGGCGAAGCTGTAACTGATGCCGATGGCAAATTTAATATCACCTTTATAGCAGAAGGCGATGAAAACATCAATCCAAGCACCAAACCATTTTATGATTTTGCAGTACATGCTGATGTAACTGATATAAATGGCGAAGTGCGCAGTGGAGATAAAAGCTATGCTATATCAAGCGAGTCGCTAATGCTTAGCATAAATGCACCAAAGCAATCAGACTTTAATAAGTTTAATAGTATAGGAGTAAATACAACCAATATTCAAGGCAAATTTACACCTGCCGATGTAAAAATTGAGTTTATAAAATTAGAAGCTCCCAAACGTTTTCTTAAAAAAAGAATGTGGCAAGCTCCTAAAGAAAACCTACTCACACAGAAAGATTTTGCTACATACTTCCCAGATTATGAATATAAAAATGAAAGCAATCCACTGTACTGGAAAGAAGGAAAAACAGTATGGAGTAAAAACTTGAGAACTGAAGAAGGTAAAAAAACATTCCTCCAAAAAATAGCTCCAAACGAAGGATATTACTTACTTAAAGCAAGTACGCGCGATAAGAACAACAAACTTATTGAGGAAAAGAAAGTAGTGCGAATGGTTAATAACAGTAGATCAAAGGCTGAAATAAACGAAGCACTTTTTGCATACATATCAAATGAAAATACGGAACCGGGCAACAAAACAAACGTGCGTATCGCCTCATCGTTTCGTAATACATACATCAACAAAAGTATATCAAGGGGAGGTAAAATATCACATGCCTGGGATCAAAAAACAGAAAACTTTAGCATTACCGAAAAAGACAGAGGCGGATTTTTACTTAATTATTTTACGGTACGTAACAATAGATTGTATAACGAACGAGTGCTTGTAAACGTACCTTGGAAGAACAAAGACCTAGATGTAACCTACGAAACATTTAGAAATAAAATATTACCGGCAAGCAAGCAAGAATGGAAAATAAAAATTACAGGGGACAAAAAAGAAAAAGTAAGCGCTGAACTTTTGGCTACTATGTATGATGCGTCTTTAGATGCATTTGCTAAAAATAATTGGAGCACTCTAAAACTATTTGGAAGCAACTATGCAAATGTAAATTGGAACACAAGAGCATTTGGCATGGGCCTTACTAGATCCTTTTATAAGGCACCTAATTACATTAGGAGCAATGAATACAGACAATACCCTCAATTAAATTTGTATGGATTAAGTTATGGCCAAAGAGGCTACCCTGTGTCAATTGCCGGTGGGCGTGCCGAAGAAACACTGTATATGGTTGATGGAATGCAAGTGCAAAATACTTCAGCAGCTCCACCCAGAATGCTCAAAAAATCCTCTCGAAAAATGAAATCAATGCCCTCAGGCAATGCTATGCCAGCTCTTGAAACAATAACAGGAGTTGATAAAAATGAAACAGAAACCGCAGCAGATGCAGTTGATGATAGCGACCAATCAAATTCAATGGACGATGTAAAAGTGCGTACGAATATGAGCGAAACTGCCTTTTTTATACCAGATGTAAAAACAGATAAAAATGGAAGCACTATTTTATCCTTTACTGCTCCCGAAGCTTTAACCCGTTGGAATGTAAAAGCCTTAGCGCATACTCCAGATTTAAAAACTGGCTACCTCGAAAAAACACTTGTTACTCAAAAACAATTAATGCTCACTCCAAACCATCCGCGCTTTATGCGCGAGAGTGATAAAATGATTTATAGCAGCAAACTTTCAAACTTATCAGATAAAAATTTAAAAGGAACAGCTCGTTTACAAATTATCAATGCCAAAACGAATGAAAATATTGATGGACTATTTAGCAATGAATATAATGATTTAGGATTTGATATAGCGGCTGGTAAGAGTAAAGAGATTGTTTGGAATATTCAAGTACCTGAAGCGTATACTGATCCTGTTATTGTGCGCATAGTCGCAAAAGCAGATCGTTATAGCGATGGTGAGCAAAAGAGTGTCCCGCTTTTATTAAACTCAATGCTGGTTACTGAAACTATACCCCTACCCGTAAGAGCTAACACAACTAGAAATTTTAAACTAGATAAACTAATCAATAGTAATCAGTCAAGTACATTAAAGCATCATAAACTAACAGTTGAGTATACTGCTAATCCTGCATGGTATGCAGTACAGGCTTTGCCCTACTTAACTGATTATCCTTATGAATGCAGCGAACAAACGTTTAATCGCTATTATGCCAATGCCTTGGCTTCACATATTGCGAATAGCTCGCCGCGCATCAATAAAATATTTAGTGAGTGGAAAGAAAAAGATACTGCAGCATTACTTTCTAATCTTGAAAAAAATCAAGAATTAAAAAGCGCCTTATTACAAGAAACACCTTGGGTTTTTGAAGCAGAAAACGAAACGGCTCAGAAAAAATTGATTGCAAATCTTTTCAACATAAACCGTATGAATAAAGAGCTTGCATCTACTTTAAAAAAGCTTGAAAAACTTCAAACTTCCAATGGTGGATTTGCATGGTTTAAAGGCATGCGCGATAATCGGTTTATTACGCAATACATTGTAACCGGCATTGCTCGTTTGCAAAAATTAGGCGTCGCAGACGCAAAAAATAATAGTAAAATTCAAAACATCCTTAATAGAGCGATACCCTATTTAGATGCACGCATACGTGAAGATTACGCCTTTTTAGTAAAAAGAGGTTTATTGAAAAATCAAAATATTAATTACCACCACATTCAATATTTATACATGCGCTCATTTTATCAGGATAAAAAAGTGAGCCTGGCAAATAAAATAGCATTTAACTATTACAAAAATCAAGGTAAAAAATACTGGAATAAACAGAATAAATATATGCAAGGAATGCTTGCAATAGCAATGAATAGATACAACGAGCAAGCTACCGCCAATGATATAATGGAAGCGTTACGCCAAAATGCCATTCATAAAGAAGAAATGGGCATGTACTGGAAAGAGTTTAACCAAGGTTCTTATTGGTGGCACTCTGCTCCGATAGAAGCTCATAGTTTGTTGATAGAAGCCTTTAGAGAAATGCCAACACCTGATAGTGGGAATGAGTTAACTGAAGTTGATGAGCTGCGCATTTGGTTATTAAAACAAAAACAAACCACCCAATGGAAAACAACCAAAGCCACGGCAGATGCCTGCTATGCCTTACTATTGGGAGGAGCCGACTGGCTAGGTGCAGAGCCCAAAGTGAGCATGAAGTTAGGTTCTAAAAAAATTGATTTGTCAGATTATAAACAAGAAGCCGGCACGGGTTACACTAAGTTTTCTTTTAAGAAAGATGAAGTACAACCGGAAATGGGTAACATACAAGTAAGTGTAAAAGCCGATAAAAAAGTAGGTACAACTTGGGGTGCTGTTTATTGGCAATATTTTGAGCAATTGGATAAAATTACAGAATCAGAAACGCCACTTAGCTTAAAGAAACAAGTATATAAAGTGGTACAAGGTGACCGCGGCGAAAAACTGATACTTGTAAAAGATAATGAACAACTTAAAGTAGGCGATAAGGTCAAAGTAAGAATAGAATTACGAGTTGATCGCCGAATGGAATTTATACATATGAAAGACATGCGCGGCGCTTGTTTTGAGCCTACAAATGTTTTAAGTAACTACAAATATCAAAATGGGCTTGGCTATTACGAAAGCACAAAAGATGCTTCGACTCAATTCTTTTTTGATAACTTAAGACCAGGAACTTATATTTTTGAATACCCTATGTTTACTACTATGCGCGGTGATTATAGTAACGGCATTACAAGCATACAATGTATGTATGCTCCTGAGTTTAGCAGCCATAGCGAGGGGATAAGAATAAAAGTGAAGTAGTTTAAAACTTCTCAGACAAGTCAGATTTGATAAGGTATATTTTATCTTGATGGTCAAAATGATATTGAACATGAAAGTCAAATAAACCATCAATTGTTTTTGAGTTTACTATTATAGAATCGCTCGTTTCCTTATTGGGTTGAAAGTCAACCACAAAATTTGGAACTTTTTTTAAGACAACTTCGAAATATTCAAGTACACTTTGCCTTCCTTTAATTACACCATTGGAGTCAGGGAATATTCGTAATACATTTGTGGACCGAAGTTCAACATGATCAGTCATATAAGGCCCAAGGGCTTGAATATCCTTTTTATTCCATAATGTAATAAAGTTATCTATAATATTGAGTCGCATTGGGAGGTTAAGAAAATTATGTAAAACCTATTTTTTACCTATACGTAAATATAGTGTATTCTTTTTACCATCGGGTGCAATTCGAATAACTATTGATGGCGCTCCTGGTTTTTCTTTGTTATAAAACTCAGTATGAAAAACCTCGTCCTTACTATCTTCATATAATTCTTCATAGGCCATATCCACCGGCTCATAATCCAAGGGTAACGCTTCTTCAATCTCATCTCGTAATACTAAATAAGTATCCTGCAAATCTTCATAATTTTTCTTTGTACCGTACTCTGCAATAAAGCAATCCTCTCCTTTATAGGTATTAAGATAGTTTCTCTTTGCTTGATACAACTTTATACGTGAGTTGTAAACACCATCTTCTTTACCATCCTTCAACTTGCCCAACTGCTTGCTTTTTGCTAGTCGCAGTATTTGAATTAACTGCTTCCCAAATTTAGAGAGGGTCGCCTCATATTCAGCACTGTTTTCATCAAGATTATAAGCATCCATACTTAAGTGATTCACTTCCTTCTTTGGCTTTACAGTCTGATTCACTTTCTTGGTAGTTTCGGCAATACGTTCTTCAACTTCTTCCTGTCGCTCCATTACTGGTGGTGACGGTGTTGCAGAGTGATCAACCGTTAATACCAAATAAGGTTTCTTTTTAAAATCTTTTCTGATAATCTCATCAGCAAGTTTTGCAAACTCATTAGCTGCATTTTTAGAATCAAAAAAGTAGCTTACACCTGATAAGTAGGTACCCTTATGACTAGGGTCGATATGATTAATACATGGATCAGTTGAATCGCAACCTAACTCCACTGTACTTCCGTCTTCAACCGGTCGCACAATAATCCTTTTAATTTCCTGAAGTTTAAAATGATCAGTATAGCCAGCAAGTTTTTGCTGTATAAACCCTGAACTAGATTGATACGATATAGCCGAAGCATTTGCTCCTCCATGAATGCGCAGAAGAACATTCATACGATTCATATTTTTGACGCCCACTTGAGCTTGTAAATTAAAGGTTGTAATAATTATTAAAAGAGTAAAAAGTACTTTGCGCATTATGAAGCTAAAATAATACTTTTTATATCTATTGTTTACATTTCTTCAATGCCTAACAATTTAAAAGCAGTATGCTTCATAGCCCTTTTTAATTGACTGTAGTCTTCCTTCTCAACTTCTATATCCGTCAATCTTTTTAAATGTTGCGCATAAAACACCTGTGAATTGGCCATCTCAAGTAATGTGCTAGCTAACAATCTTGGGTAAGGATAGTCAGGATTAATTTCTTCAAAAAGAGCAACTAACTTCTCAGCTAAAATTTTAACAGGTAAAAATAAACCTTCCTGATTTTCCTTGTCCACTCTTTTGGTATGATATGCCTTGGTACTCTCAGTAATTACAATATGATGTAATAACTGCATATTTATGTATGATGGCGTATATAAATCTAAAGAAGCATCAGCTATTGAATCAATTGCAGTTTCTAACTTAGAGATAGAATCAAAAATATTCCTACTATTTATTTCTAATAAATAATTAACCCACTCATTGTACCATGATATAAGAAAGACAAGTAATAAATGCTTGTTTTCAAAATATCTGTAAATAGAAGCCTCCGTGCTCCCTATTTCTTTTGCCAATTTACGAAATGTAAAATCTTCAAAACCAAGATCTTCAATAAGAATAATACTACTCTCTATGATTTTTTTCCCTAGCGTAGTTTCCTGAGGATCCCTGTGAAATAAACCTTTATTAAGGCCCAATTGAACGTCAACACCCATAGGTAGCAAATATAAGTAAATAGTTCAAATAAAAAAGCAATATTATTTCAAAAAGAAGTTTAAATATTTATTATGATAGTATTACTACTATTTAATAAATATTTACTACATTTGCGTTCAAAATTTATATTTCATAAAAGCGATTAGTGCAATCCTAATTTCATATTAATAAGCTAAATAGAAAAAACCTAAAATGAAAAAAAAGTATAGTGCCATAACTAGCACATTAAAATTGCTGCGTCTTGACAAAAGAGATATTGTCAACATCTATTTTTATGCAATAGCCGCCGGACTAATATCATTGGGTTTACCGCTAGGTATTCAGGCTATCATAGGCTTTGTAATGGCTGCGCAAGTATCTACCTCATTGATTTTACTTATCAGTGTTGTAGTATTAGCAACCCTACTCTACGGTGTATTTCAAATAAATCAATTAAAGATAACCGAGAAGGTAAAACAAAAAATATTTGCTCGCTTCTCTCTTTCTTTTAATAAAAAAATGTCGCTATTAGATTTGCAACAAACCAAAGACAATAAATTAATGGAGCATATGAATCGATATTTTGACATTATAAGTTTTCAAAAAAGCTTATCCAAATTATTGATAGATATCCCCTCTTCCACAATGCAAATTTTGCTAGGTTTATTATTACTCGCGTTCTATCATCCGTTGTTTATAATATTTGGTTTGTTTTTATTAGCAACCTTGTATTTGCTCATACGGCTTACGGGCATAAAAGGTCTTAAAAGTAGTTATGAAGAAAGTGATCATAAATATGAACTAGCCGATTGGCTTGAAACACAAGCCGCCTATGTAAAAGATGTAAGGCTAGGCACCCTGAATCATGTAGCAAGTAAAGAAAGTCATTTTATTTTGAGTAAATATTTACAAGCAAGAAATGAACATTTCAGAGTTTTAAAAACTCAATACTGGGCTCTTTTACTTTTCAAAGTTATTCTTACGGCGGCCATGCTATCCGTTGGAACTTATCTTTTAATTGAGCAACTTATTAATATAGGACAATTTGTTGCGGCTGAAATTGTAATCATTCTTTTATTATCTGCCATTGAAAAAATGATTTTTGGACTGGATAATGTGTATGATCTTCTTACATCAACTAAAAAGATATTAAACGTTACGGAAATGCCAGAAGTTGAAGAGTCATTAAATCACAGCTTTACTACCGAAGAAGTAAATTCTATCACAGTTGAAAATATTAGAATTACAAATAATAAAAAAACAAACATCTTAAATGAAATTAATCTAACATTAAATAAAGGAGACCGTATGGGTATTCATGGAGATTCGGGATCAGGGAAATCAACATTACTTAACATCCTATCAGGCATTTACTTAAACTATGAGGGCAGGTTAGTTGTAGATGAACTAGTTGTGCCAAATATTGCGCATAATTTATTACAAGAAAACACCTCTGGGCTATATAAAGAAAGTGGCTTAATACCAGGAACGCTCATGCACAACATCATATTAAACCGAGATGAAATAAGCCTAAAACATGTAATTAAAACCTCAAAGGCATTAGGCTTTCATTCTGAAATTATGTTATTAACCGATGGATACAATACACTAATTATACCTTCTGAGTATAATGTACCATCACAAATAAGAAAGATGGTACTCGTATTGCGCACACTTTGCTTAGATAAAACAATTTATGTAATGGAAGAACCATTTAATGAATTACAAGAGAAATATATGCTTTCTCTCAAGAACTATTTCGAGACACAATTAGATAATCGCATTCTAATATTTTCAACCTTGATTAAAGAAAATTTAGGTGCAGCTAATAAAATCCTTTTATTAGAAAACCATCATAACATAAACCTAGATTAAATAAATAGTATGAAATATTTAAACGAGGAATTAGAGAATATAATGACAAATAAACCTAGTGATTACATGGTTTTAAAGTCAATTTATTTAATACATAAAAAAACAAAAGTTAAGTATTGGTTTGTTGGCTTAGCTATTTTAATAGGTATCCTTTTATTTCTACCATGGACTCAAAACATACGAGGCAAAGGAAAAGTTACAACCTTATACCAAGATCAAAGGCCTCAAGAGCTAAATAGTGTATTACCCGGAAGAATATCTAACTGGTATGTAAAAGAAGGTGATTTTGTAAAGAAAGGAGACACCATTCTTGAATTGTCAGAGGTAAAAGAAGAATATTTAGATCCTAACTTACTACAACGTACTTCAGAACAAATAAGTGCTAAAAGACAAAAAGCAAGTAATTATAAAAACAAAGCACAGGCATCTATTGATCAAGGAAGTGCATTGGAAAGAACCATTGCTTTAAAGAGAAAAGAAATAAAGAATAAAATAAGACAGAAAGAATTAAGTGTACAAACAGAAAAAGCAAACCTAACTGCAGCGAAAACAGAAGCAAAAATAGCAAGTACACAATATAACAGAAACCAAGAATTATATAAGCAAGGGCTTATAAGTCTTACCGATTTAGAGTCAAGACAAAATAAATTACAAGAAACATTAGCCAAGCAAACAGCGGTAAACAATAAATACTTGACCGCCATGCAAGACTTGAACAGAATGCGCATTGAATTGCAACGAGTGCAACAGGAGTATAACGAGAAAATTGCCAAAACGCAAAGCGATCGTTTTGAATCACTCTCTTCTATATCAAATACAGAAAGCGAAATAGCAAAGCTTAAAAACTTATATGGCACCTACGATGCTCGCCGTAAATTATACATTGTGCGCGCCCCGCAAAATGGACAAATTACAGATGCAAGGGTATCAGGTATAGGAGAGGTAATTAAACAAGGCGAACACTTGGTAACCATAGTACCTGAAGAAATTAAGTATACAGTAGAAGTTTTTGTAAAACCAATGGATGTACCCCTTATACAGGAAGGACAACAAATGGCTTTTCTATTCGACGGATTTCCTGCTATTGTGTTTAGCGGATGGCCCAATGCTTCATTCGGCACCTTTAGAGGCCGCGTATTGACTATAGAAAACAACCTAAATAGCGATGGCTATTACAGAGTATTAGTTGTAGAAGATGAGAACGATCACAAACCGTGGCCCAAACAATTACGAATAGGAGCCGGCGCTCAAGGAATAGCACTATTGAATGACGTAACTATATGGTATGAACTTTGGAGAAACATAAATGGATTCCCACCTAATTATTACAACAAAAAAAAAATAAAAAGTAATGAAAAATAATTCGAAGCGGATTGTAATCATATGTGTGCTAGTATTGTGTTCGACCTTAAGCTATGCTCAAGCTAAAGCAGGTCAAAGTATTTTAAGTTTTAATGAGTTTAAAAATATTTTAAAAGAAGGCCATCCTGTTTTGCGCCAGGCCGAAATATCGGTAAACAATGCACAACAGGCAATCAGAAATGCACGAGGTGGATTTGACCCTAAATTATCATTGGGCAAAACCAACAAACAATTCGAAGGAAAAGAATACTTTGATTACAGAAATATAAAAATTGATATCCCTACTTGGTTAGGTGTGGATGTGGTTGCTGGTTATAATAATAACAATGGCTTGTTTACAAATGATGAGGTAACCCTAGGAAACGCCTATTTTTTAGGTGGGTCATTTTCTCTTACGCAAGGGCTTTATATGAATAAAAGAAGAGCTGTATTGGAGCAATCAAAACTACTAAGAACAGCAGCCGATCATGAACGAAACTTAATTATTAATCAAATTTATTTTGAAGCATATGCCACCTATTTTGATTGGCTAAATGAATATTTAAAGTATCAAACCTTTAAGGATATTTATAACTTAAACTTAAGCAGATACGAATTAGTAAAAAACACTTGGCGCTTAGGAAACGCTCCGGCTATTGATACGACCGAGGCTTTATCGCAGCTTCAACAATTCAAACTATATAGTAATCAAAGCTATATCAAATGGATTGAAACCGGGATTGAACTTTCACAGCATGTATGGGATAGTACAACTTATGTGCAACTAGCGCAAGGCGCTATGATTCCTGACTCTTTAAGCATTGGCCAATTTGCTAGTAAGGACAGCTTAAATTCCTATTGGACTGAGCTTTCTAATGAGCACCCCATACTTTCTATCAATGATTTAAAACAAGAGCAAATTCAAATTAAACAAAAACTTGCTTTTCAACAATTACTACCTAATGTAACTCTTGGTGGCTATCGTATTGAACGTGGTTTAAATTCAATTGTAAGTGGCTCAGGAAATAATAATTATCAATTCAATGTAGGTATGGAAGTACCTCTAAGATTATCCGAAGGACGAGCGCAAGTAAACTTGGCAAAAAATGACCTTTTACAAACTCAACTAAAACGAGATTATACGCAACGTAGAATTCAGAATCAAGTGCTATATCAACTCAATGAAATTAATATAGCAAAATCTCAGATAGAACTTTATGAGCAATACCTTAATAGTATTGACAGATTATACCGTGCTGAAAATACTAAATATACATTAGGCAGTAGCACCATATTTCTTATTAATAGCCGAGAAAACAAACTACTGGATATAAGATTAAATAGATTAGAAAATTTAATTAAATATCAAATATCCATTCTCAAATTATATAAGGAAGTAGCTCGTATGCAAGAGTTATAAAAAAAAAGCGCTACTCAATAAAGAGTAACGCCTAATTTAAAGCTTAGCTTTTAGTATTTTAAAGAACGTCTAATTCTTTCAAAGATTCATTCATAGTACGTACCGCTTCTGCAGACGCTTTAAACAATCCTTTTTCTTCGTCATTTAATTTGTAATCAACGATTTTTTCCCAACCGTTTTTACCAATTACTACCGGTACACCAATACAAATATCGCTTTCGCCATATTCTCCATCCAGTGCTACACAACAGGGCATGATTTTTTTCTCATCACGTACAATTGCCTCAGTAAGCATTGCGCCAGCTGCCCCAGGAGCATACCAAGCACTTGTACCTAATAAACCAGTAAGGGTTGCTCCACCAACCATTGTTTTACCAGCTACTTCTTTCATTTCTTCTTCACTTAAAAAATTACCAATAGGTAAACCTCCATAAGTAGAAAGACGAGTTAAAGGAATCATTGTTTTATCACCATGACCACCAATAACCGTTGCTTGTAAATCATTAGGTGAGCAGTTCATTGCCTCACTAATTCTGTAACGGAAACGTGCACTATCTAATATACCACCCATTCCAATTACACGATTTTTAGGTAAACCTGTTGACTTCAAGGTTAGATACGTCATAGTATCCATTGGATTAGAAATAATAATAAAAATACAATCAGGCGAATGCTTTAATATATTGCTAGTAACATCTTTTACAATTCCTGCATTAATCCCAATCAACTCAGCACGAGTCATACCTGGCTTACGAGGAATACCAGAAGTTACTACCGCAACTGTACTTCCGGCAGTTTTGGTATAGTCACCTGTTGTACCAACAATTGTAGTATCAAATCCTTCGATTTGCGCCGTTTGGTTTAAGTCCATTGCTTTACCTTCAGCATATCCTTCTTTGATATCTACTAGTACTAATTCGTCACAAATTTGTTTACGAGCTATATTATCAGCGCATGTTGTGCCCACGGCGCCTGCTCCTACTACTGTTACTTTCATTTTTATAAATTGTGTTTGCCCGCAAATTTATTACACACAGCACGGCAAATGCATTTTTAGACTCCCTATTTTATTATTAGAATGTAATTCTTTACAAAATAAGTGATCAATCCATAGCCGGTACCCGATTTTTATCTACAGATATTACGCCTTTGACATTTTTAATTTGATACTGCGAAAAATCTTGATTGGCCTCCAACCCATCGCCATATATAATTTGGGTGGGGGTGGTAACTTTCACCTGCTTATCAGAATAGAATTTACCTAGTTTTTCATTCCAGATTAACTCCTCGGTTTCTAGGGTTTCACCTTTTACATTTTTTACAACTACGCTATCTTTTACTAGTACATTGCCCTTGGATTCATAATAACGACCATACTTTGCCGTAAGCGTATTTTGCATAACGGCTGCTTCATTAAAAAAGTCAACGCGCAAACCATCTTTCATTTCTACAAAAGGAGGTGTAATATCTTTTTTCTGAAAAAAACTATGCGCAAATAATTTTGCTTTTGTGTAACCATTTTCACTGTACAAAATGGTTACGTCTTCGCCACGCTCCCGCTTGGTTTCATAAATCTCTTTAATCTCTTCTATGCCTAACTCATCTTCCTTACAAGCTATAAAAGAAATAAGAATGCACAAGAAGCAAAAGTATTTAGTCATATCTACGCTTCAAGAACCAACGGTCATTTAAGGTTACCCCAATTGAAAAACGAGAATAGTTTTCTTGCACCAAGCCAGCATCTAATGTACCGCGCTTACCTACTTCAAAAGAAGCATTTACCTGACCAATACTTAATAAGGTTCTTCTAATTGGATAACCTAATCCTACGGTTACTCCTGTAGTATTTAATTGGGTGCCATTTAGCATTAATGGCTCCGTAGTATAGTAACCACCTATTCTGTATGCTACAGTTTTCCATACATTAAACTTTGCATTTACATCAGGGGTAAACTCTCCACCTACTCTTATTGAAGAAGCACTGGCAAAAGAATCTGCCTGGTTGAATGAAGAATACTTAGACCAATCAGACGAGCGATAGTCAATACCCACTTTCCAAAAGTCTCCATTACCATACTGTAAGCCAAAGCCTACTTTAGAAGGCAAAACTATTGTTCCTTTTTGATCTACCAAGCTATCCACTTTGTATGAATAAAGACCTGAGTTAATATCTCCTATGGCGCTATACCAGTATCTATCAGATGTTGCATTTAAGTTAGATTGATTGGTCAAGGTGGCTGCTAGATTTAAGTATCGTTCCTTTTTTAACTTAAGATGATAAGATGCTCCAAAATCAAAATTTAATCCTCCAACTATCGTACGACGGAGAATATCAGAATTTAAAATATTTAAAGAATCTGTAAAGGCTTCAGAAACATTATTTTGATAATTTCCAAAAATATATCCTGCATTAAACCCTATTGATAATCCTTTATACTCATGCGCAGCTCCAACATAAACACGCTGTATACTTCCGCCACCAAAATAGTCGTACACTACATCAGATATTCCGGGCAAGTTTGTTTCTTGACGCAAATTATATTTTACTCTTGAGTATGGCAATAGACCAAAACTTACTGCTGTTCTTTTGGCAATAGGAAAAGCTAAATTTACATAAGACAATCCAAAACCACCGGTGCGATTAGAAGAGGTTGTACTACGAATATTAAATGAAGAACCCGTTAGCCCAAGTTGATAAGAGGTAAGTTTTAATGCTGAATAAGATGCAGGATTGGATGGATTAATAAGTACGTTACTTCTATCGGCAATTGAGGTGCCGCCCATACCTCTATTCGATATATTTTCGCTTGACTGTAACAAGCCAATACCGTATCTAGAATAAGGAGAATTTTCTTGAGCAAACAATTGTGTACTCAATAAAAAAAGGACCGCGGACAATAAGTTGAATTTATACATTGTGTATTAGAATGGCGTAAAGCCCTTTTAGTGTAAAATATTGGTCAGCAAATATCTCGTTTTTTAATCTACGAGCAAAGTAGCGGGTATCGCCTCCAGTTAAAACTGCGTTAATTTCGCCATACTCATCACGATAGCGGTCAATCATGCCATCAATCTCAGCTGAAATGCCATTTATTGCACCACTTCTGATGGAAGTTTCAGTATCAAAGCCCAATATGGAGTCGTAACCCCGGTCACTTACCAAGGGAAGCTGATCCGTATAATCATTCATACTTTTCAATCTCATATTTACTCCAGGTGATATTGCACCGCCTCTAAAAGCATGATTTGCGGCTAAAAAATTGTAAGTAATACAAGTACCTATGCTTATGGCTATGCTGTTCTTATCAGGATAAAATTGTTTCAACCCAGCTACTAAAGCCAAGCGATCATTGCCCAACGTTTTAGGCGTACCATAAGCATTTAAAAAAGGCAATGGTGTGGTATGATCTAATAAAATAAATTTGGCATTTGCCGAAAGCAATTTATGGATTCCCTCATCATGGTTTACCACACTAGATAGTATGCATGACTCTGGTTTATAATACTCCAATAAGTCTACCAGATGCTCTTGATAATTATCCTTTAATACAATTTCATTAATTAGCTTGTCACCTTGGAAGTAACCAAGTTTTTTGCGCGTATTGCCAAAATCTAAACAAAAATGTATTGCTGCCATTTGCTATTAACTTTAATCGTCTAAAGATAGGTGTTTATAATGACCATTTAATTGAATTCGTTTCTGCAAATTATTTAACTCTTGCACGGTAGGCAACACATCTCGCAAATGACGTAGAATATATTCCTGTCGTTGACTTTCTTTTGGCATACGCAATACGTCATATTCTTCTTCAATATTTAATCCAATATGATGCGCAATGTGATAGGAGGTTAATTCTTCAAAGGGTATATCATAATCTTTTTTGATTTTAAGTAAGGCATGAAACATTTCAATTTCCTTCATAATGACATTCATCTTGGATTGATAACCATCATAATATGCTGTTTCTATATTACTTACAATTGCTCCTTTATAAAGCTTATCCGGCACATCCTCAATTACTTCTAGCACTCTAAAAGTTGATATTCCTTGGGTTTTGATATCCATCTTACCATCTTCATACTCTTTATCAATACTTAGTATTTTTACTTTGGTACCAAGCTCCTGTATTTTATTGTTTATTACTACGGGTATCCCAAACTCTTTTTTCTCCGCAAAGCACTCCTTAACCAGTGCCTTATAACGCTCCTCAAAAATATGAAGATTTAAAGCCTCGCCAGGGTATACAACAATATTCAAAGGGAAAATGGGTAGAAAACCAGTCATAAGTAAGTTTCAAAAATAGCTTGAAGGATGTTTATAGAAAGGTTAAAATATTGGATTGCAAATTTCTTTCCTCCTTAATAATAAAAAGAAAAAGATAAAAATAGCCACGCCGTATTGCGTATTAAAAAACGCTTCTACCATAAACGGCACTAGAAATATGAGTAAGAAAGAAGCAAGCCACGAAGATTGTTGAAAGTTTTGTAAAACAATACCGGTACAAGCAAATAAGAATATGAGTAAACCCAGCAAGCCCGATATCAACGCCACATAAAGGAACTGATTATGTGGGAACAAGGTTTTACCATTCACATCAATATCTTGCTGCGCATAAGATTTGTTCATTTCATCCAATCCATCGCCTATGCCTACCCCCAACAACAGATTGTTTTTTACAATACCCAAGGCAGTTTTATAGGATACGACCCTACCCTCATCACTTACATTGGCTTGTGTATTATCATTAAACATTTCATAAAAAGCGTATTGGGTGTAATACATTTTATTTCTAAAGGTCTCACTTGTATAAAAAAACAATACGGGTAATAAAACCAAAATAGCTAGAGCGCCTAAGCCCCAAATAACTTTTTTCTTTTTAAGAATTAGTACAACTACCTCATAAAATATAATTAGGTAAAGTGCGAGCAAGGCTGTTTTACTAGCTAAAATGTGCAGGTAAGCAATCAACGCAAAAGCTAAAAATCCAAATAGCCACTGAAACATCTTTTCTTTTAAAAATTGAAAACAAAAACTTACTCCAACAACTACTGCTACACCAAACCGAATGTGATCATTCATAAATGGGGTAGGTATACTTTTTGAAACACCATAAGCCGCATTAATAGCATCGCGATCTATGGCATACTGATATATACTCCAAGAAACTCCTAGAACGCAAACTCCAATAAAAAGCATGGCTAAATAATCAAACCACTTCCGCTCCCATCGGATAGAATGCATTACGATAGGCAAAGCCAAAAATGGCAACATCAATTGTAAACGACTAGAATAATAACTAGTATTAGCACTCCAGAAGTAGGTAATAGCATACAACATAAAGATTCCTACAAGTAACACGGAGCTACGGTCTTTATAAAAACTACGAAAGGTTTCTTTTATATTTAAATTGATAAGTGCATTACCTATGAGCAACATCATACCAATGCTCATAACCGCTCTACCCGCTAATAAACCTATTATAAAAACCATACATGCAACAAATGCAAAGCCTTGATGCGGAAACCAAGTGAG
Source organism: uncultured Chitinophagaceae bacterium (assembly GCA_937981995.1). Lineage (GTDB taxonomy): Bacteria > Bacteroidota > Bacteroidia > Chitinophagales > Chitinophagaceae > JAGNRR01. The sequence continues at coordinate 42,315 of CALJNC010000013.1, read as the reverse complement.
AAATCGAGAAATAGGTTTTGGAAGTTTCAAAAAAATAGTTTCTATCCTTAATATTAACTCTTAAATTCGTTAATTATTGTGGCACAACATAAAAATTTAATTACAGCACTAGCTCAAGGCAAAACAAAAGAACTAGCCAAGGCTATAACTATAGTTGAAAACGAACTAGATGGAAGCTATGAATTATTAAGCCAACTAAAACCGAAAAATAGCGCCCAAATAATAGGACTTACCGGGCCTCCTGGAGCCGGCAAAAGCACATTGGCAAATGCGCTTTTAAAATATTGGACCGATCAAAATAAGAAGGTAGCCGTGCTTTCTGTGGATCCTTCATCGCCTTTTAATTATGGTGCGCTCTTGGGAGATCGAATTCGCATGAGTGATTTTTATTTAAATGAAAATGTATTTATTCGCTCTTTGGCTAGCCGTGGTTCCTTAGGTGGCCTAAATGCCAAAATAATTGAAATTACCGATGTCGTTCGCTCGGCGAATTTTGATTACATACTTATTGAAACCGTAGGTGTAGGCCAAAGCGAAGTAGAAGTAGCCGGCATTGCTGATACTACTATTGTAACCGTAGTGCCTGAAGCGGGCGATGAGGTGCAAACCATGAAATCAGGCGTTATGGAAATAGCTGATATTTTTGTAGTAAATAAAAGCGATCGGCCTAATGCAGATGAGTTTGTGAAAAATCTCAGAATCTTAGCGCACTCCAAAGCAACTGAATGGGAAACTCCCGTTGTAAAATCTATTGCTACTACTAGTGAAGGAATTGATAAGCTAGGAGAAAAAATTACTGAGCACAATTTGCACATTGAAAATTCGCCCGATAAAAAAATAGCTTTACTTACTGAGAAAGCTTATCAATTAATTCAACAAAGACGCATGAAGGACATTGATAAAAACAAGTTGAGAGATAAACTAATGAGCGAATTAAGCAAGACAGACTTTAACCTTTATGAATGGATAAAGAAAATTAATTAAGCTTGACAAGTGTATAATATTGTTAGCAATGCAAAGATCATTTTGCCGTTTAAACAAAATTCTTTAAATTAGTAAAAAACATAGTTATGAAAACTACAACTATAAGATTATCTGGCATCTTACTTCTACTATTTACTTTACTTTTTACTGCATGTAAAAAAGACAATCTAACATCAGACGACTTAATGACAGTCATTGTCAATGAAGAAGCTACAGTTGAATTATCAAAAGCAAATTTTACTACCAAAGAAAATGGATTAGTAAAAGCTACTGGAGGAAATTATTATGAAGCAGGTTCAATGGAATACATAGTTGAAGGAACAACTGAAGCTATAATTGAATTTAAAGAAGGCGGCAATTGCAACCTAAATAAAAATGGATCATCGTTTAGCAAAAGCCTAAAAGGTAAGTCAAAGAAAAACAAGAAATTCACTAAGGTTATTTTATCTCCTATTGTAAAAGTTACAGGTTGTCAATGGATAGTACAAGGCATAATTGAATACTATGATGACAATAATAATTTACTAGCAACTATTGATTTTGGCAATGGCACTTGTGATGAGTGGGCAACAAAAACATTCCCCAATAATAGTAAGCCCGCAGTAACTTTCAGTCAGGACGATTGGTTCAAGAAATAAACTCTAAAACCGTATACCAAGGCAAACACCTACCCCTCTAAATGCTGCACGATAGGCTTCACCATAAAACGAAAAATCCTGATCGTCATTTGTGAAACTAAATGTTCTATGATACACGCCATTTAGGTTATCAAATATTCTATCTATTCGATAATTACGATAGTCTACATCAAAATTAGTGCTAGCCTCTCCTTTTATTTCACTGCGGCTCATACCTATACCCATCATCCAAAAATCTACATAAATATCATTTGATAAATTGAACTGATAACCAAGTAATGCGCCTATATGCAGTATATTTTCTTGATACTTCATATCTACATTGGCGAGTCCTAATACATCAATATGTCTATAATTATAGCCTACAAAATTTCTACGCCAACGGCCATAAGCACCTACATATGGCCCATTAAATAGTTTATTAAAATAGCACTTCACCTCTGGGGTGAGCGCTGTGGTAGATAGATAAACATCTTCTATTAACGTACTTTGATCTCTATCTATGTAATTAAAAACTGGTCGATTAAAGCGTTTAACGAAGCCAAGGGCTAAACTAGTTTTATCTCCTACTTGTCGTTCGTATTGAATATTAATTGCTGAAAATGCCAATGCTGGCAAGTTTAACTTCAAAATATTTCGTTGTTCTTTGTTTTGAATCGAGTCCTTTTTTTGCGCATGCAACACAGTAGAAAGTACAATCATCAATAAACAAAGAAAATAACGCATTTACCAAATTTTCAAACCAAACTTCTCGGCCCATTCCGTAGCCTTATCATAACCCGCATCCGTATGACGCAATACACCCATTGCGGGATCATTATGCAACACACGTTTTAAACGAGTATCAGCATCGGTAGTTCCATCTGCAACTATTACCATACCTGCGTGCAAGCTATAACCCATTCCTACACCACCACCATGGTGGTAGCTTACCCAACTTGCTCCCCCAGCCGTTGCAATCAGTGCGTTTAATATTGGCCAATCGGCTACAGCATCACTGCCATCTTTCATTGCTTCAGTTTCTCTATTAGGAGATGCTACGGAACCACAATCTAAATGATCACGACCAATTACAATGGGTGCTTTTAACTCACCATTACGTACCATTTCATTAAACTTCAGTCCTGCAATTTCGCGCTCGCCCATTCCTAACCAACAGATACGACTTGGTAAACCTTGGAATGCAATTTTTTCTTTGGCCATTTCTAACCATCGAATCAAGCCTTTATTCTCAGGGAATAATTCTTTAAGGGCTTCATCTGTTTTATAAATATCCTCAGGGTCACCGCTTAAAGCTACCCAACGGAATGGACCTTTTCCTTCACAAAAAAGTGGACGAATGTAAGCCGGTACAAATCCAGGAAAAGCGAATGCATTTTCCACTCCTCGTTTATCCTTTGCTTGTCCTCTTAAATTATTTCCATAGTCAAAAGTTACTGCTCCACGTTTTTGCAATTCCAACATTAGGGTAACATGATGCGCCATGGTATCCAATGATAGTTTTTCATACTCCTCAGGATTTGTTTCCCTTAAGGTATTTGCTTCTTCCACGCTCATATCTTCAGGATAATATCCAATCAACTCATCATGTGCAGAGGTTTGATCGGTTAAAGTATCTGGTGTAATATCACGCTCTATTAATCTTCCTAATAAATCTACGGCATTACAAACCACACCTATTGAAATTGCTTTTTTCTCTTCTTTATACTTCAATGCGGCATCAATTGCCTCATCAATATCATGAAACATTTCATCTACATAACGAGTATCTACTCTTTTTTCAATACGCCACTCTTCTACTTCTGCCGCTAGGCAAACTCCCTCATTCATGGTAATAGCTAATGGTTGCGCTCCACCCATTCCACCTAGGCCAGCTGTTACATTCAAGGTTCCTTTTAAACTACCTCCATAATGTTTATCGGCTAGTGCCATATAGGTTTCATAGGTACCTTGTACAATACCTTGCGAGCCAATATAAATCCAAGAGCCAGCAGTCATTTGACCATACATCATTAAGCCTTTGGCATCTAGTTCTCTAAAGTGCTCCCAATTAGCCCAATTACCTACTAGGTTAGAATTTGCTATAAGAACTTTAGGTGCATCTTTATGGCTGCGCAAAATCCCTACAGGTTTACCGCTTTGTACTAAAAGTGTTTGATCCTCTTCAATCTCTTTAAGTATCTCTAATATTTTTTCAAAAGAAGGCCAATTACGTGCTGCTTTACCTAAGCCACCATAAACGATTAATTCATCCGGGCGCTCCGCTACATCAGGATCCAAATTATTTTGTATCATACGATACACCGCTTCTGTAATCCAATTTTTACAATTCAGTTTTGTACCATGAGGTGCACGTACTTCTCTTGCTTCTACCATGGTGCAAAAATAAACAATCGCTTTTTAAGAGGCATTAGAAAGTTGAATAAATACAAGAAATTTTTAATAGGATAACAAAGCAATTTAATTAATCTAGCCCTAGTGCAGAATTATTTTTTTTCATATCACCATTGAGTTTTAGTCCTTTTATATTTTTATTAACTAAGCTTTTTAATTCTATTAAGTTAATTGAAATCCTAAACGGAAAGCATAGTGCGTTATTTACATTAAATAAAACCCTAAATATGAAAAACATACTTATTCTCGTTGCTATTCTAACCATATCTGGATTTAGCACTAATGCACAATCTAAAAAAGGCGATGACTTTATCCTTTTAAATAATAACTGGAACATGGGGCGGAATTATTATAATTATGGACCCTACGGTGCCTACAAAGGATTACCCAGAAATATTCAAGATCATCAATTCTCATTACAATATGTAAGAAGTATGAGTAAACGTAAAGCCTTGCGATTTTCACTTGGTTATAAGGAACATTATTTTTATGGCCAGTCAACCTATCAAAACATAAGCGATACTACGTTCCAAACCTATAATGGATATTCAACCCAATTACCCAAAGTAGGAATTGGAATGGAATGGCGCAAAATGCTACACAAAGACGTAATGCTTATAGGTGGAGGCGATGTTGCGTTAGGTTTTTCAAGATTACAACGAGAGTATTCTGAGTTTAAAACCTATCAAGACTCAAATGGTTTTAGGAGTTTAGGATACGGAACTATAAGATCTAATACAGGGTTTGGCATGCATGCAAGTTTAACGCCTTTCACTGGCTTACGTGTAGGATGGGGACGATTTGCTATTGGGTATACCGCTACCCTTCCGTTTCAGTTTAATATGGCAAAAGATGGACTTGAAGGGATGAGTGAATTCAATATAAATTTCCAGCACTCAGTATCTGTGGGTTATAGAATGTATAATAGAAAAAAGAGGAAGAAAGACTAACTTATTTAGTTTTACGACCAAGGAATCTTATAGTACGTGCTTTACCTTGATGGTATGGCCCTTCGTCTAGTTCCACTTCTTGCTCACTTAAAATATCAAATTTTATTTCTGGAAAAAGGATTTTCATTTTATCTATTGACAGTAAAATCTTTTCATTCTTTGGACCACCAGAATCATATTTTGCTTGATAGGCTAATTGATTTTCGGCAAAAAGCTCCCCTAGGATATAGCCCCCTTTTTTAATACTTGCACTAAAACGTTTGTAACAAACTGCTTGGTCTTCTTCCGGAAAGTGGGAAAAGAAAATCCCTACAGCATCGAACAATTTGTCGTAGGAATAATCTAAAGCATTCTTTATATCATATTGAAAATTTACAAATCGCTTTTGAGCTAAAAGCAGCGCTTTGTTACGACCTTGCTCGCTTAGATCAAAAGCTGTTACATCCCAGGCTTGTTCAGTGGCATATACTGCATTTCTACCTTCGCCTTCGCAGGGAAATAAAATAGAACCTCTTTTAAGATTAGGTAATTGTTCTTTTAAAAAAACATTAGGCTGTATGCCATACGCGTAATTTGCATCCTCGTAGCGTTCATCCCAAAACTCGGCTTGCATACTTACTGCCGGTTCATAGTAATATTACAATTACTTGATGTATGATTCAAACTATCTCTAAAAGATAGATTTACATTTAATAAATCACCATTAATATTTCCTTCACCTGAAACATAATAGTTACCACATGTTTTTTGAAAAGGAATATTAAAATTTGTTTTATGCAATACGATTTGCGCAGTAATATCATTTGAACAAAATGTAGGAGCTAAACCTTTTAATGTAAGCTCAGTAATTGGCGTAAAATCAGATTGAACAGTTGCAGTATATGATTGCTGTGCATTCATATAACAGGCGTCAAATGACTCATAGGTACCAATAAATTTATCTACTGAGCGTATTTCACATTTTGTACCTTCAAAACCTACAGGGCAATCACAGTTACCATCATGACAGATACCACCATTTAAACAAAATACATCTTCGCATGGTTTATAAAAAGTTGTAGGACCATAATTCACGTCTTGTTTTTCGCAGGAAGAAAAAACAACTGCAATCATTGAGACGAATATAAAAGTAGCTACAGCTACCAGTTTGAATTGGTTCTTCATTACCTAAAGATAAATTAAAAAAAGGATTTACCCTTTTGCTTGGCGCAAATATTCTTGGTTTCCTGGATCTTCATAATTAGTAAACAATGCAGCCCAGTGTCCAATTAATGCTAGTGCCCATGCGGCAGTAATCCATGCTGGCCAAGGATATGCAATTCCTTTAGCAGATTCAATTAATAGAGCTCCTTTGTCATAAAACATCCAAAGAAGAACATTCACTACAAGAAATATTACTGCATGAATAATCAATTTGCTTCTTTGTTTTGCTGTAGGTGTTATTTTCTTTGCCATTGGGATAAACTATTTGATACAAATTTAAAATAGAGGAAACTAGCAACAAACAAAAAGGCCGACTGTTTTCACAATCGGCCTAAGTAATTTTATTATTCTTTTTATCTAACCAAGGTTACATTTCCTTGCTTGTAGAAACGTTTACCTGTACTTGTGAACGCTTCAATTACATAAACATAAGTACCTAAAGGCTGTGGCTCATTATTAAATCGTCCATCCCAACCTTCGTTGATATCTTGTGTTGTAAATACTCTTTCACCCCAACGATTAAAAATCTGCCAGCTCTTAAGCTCAACTAATCCACGCTTGGTAATCATTAATTTATCATTAATACTTGTTCCGCTACCAGGACTAAAGGCATTAGGTAAATCTACCAAGCTTTCATTACTTACAATTACAGTCACACTATCAAAGGCCGGACAACCATTTTCGGTTTGTGCGTTTACATAATATCTTGTAGTAGCCGTTGGTTGTGCAGTTGGGTTTTTAAGCGTTGTGCCGCTTAATCCACTAGGTGGGAACCAATTAAATAAGCTCACATTACCATCAGCATATAATATGGTGCTTTCGCCAGGATAAATTGTTACATCATCCCCTGCATCTAATACCGAGTTAGGATAAACAACTACATTAGCGTAAGCAGTATCATAACAACCATTAAGATCTCTACCAATAACGGTATACTCTTGTGTAGCTTCTGGGTAAACTTGAACCCCTGTTACATTACCCACGTCACTTATAAAGTAATTAGGAGACCAGCTATAACTTAACCCACCAAATACACTTAAAGAAGTTGTATCACCTGGGCAAATTGCTCTGTCGCCATCTAGTTGTAAAAAGTTTACATTATTAACCGTAATTAATACATTATCATCGTCAGTACAACCATTAGGTGTTGTATATAATACATTTAAATTTTGAGTAACCTTACCACTGTAAACTGGATCAGCTATTGTACTATTATTCATATCAGCACCTGGAGTCCAGGTAATTGTATAATAATTTTGAGAGTCTGGTATTACAGAGGAGTTTAAATGAATCGTATCATTCAAACACATTTCTCTATCAATACCTGCATCTACTACAGGTAATGCATCTACCACAACGGGTATTGTTACCGAACTATCAGGACAACCTGGGAAACTTGCGGTAATTGTATATAATCCACCAGGAACGGCAGGTGTAATTACAGTATTTAAGGTATTACTTGGTGTCATATCTCCAAGCGGTGTCCAATTAAAGTTATAAGCATCAGGTGTTAAGCCTGCCGTAGTTCCTAAACCAGTAATAGTTGTACTTTGACCATCGCATAATATAGTATCATACGGATCAATTGTAAAGCCTTTCAGTACATCTACTGTTACGGTACTTTGACTAGCACATGCAGCCATTGGTGCATTAGCCGAGTTAAGTGGAGTTACAGTTACGGTGTACATAATGGAGTTAGCTCCTGCCGGATCTGGATTTTGAACTACTGGATTTTTTATACCCGCATTGGATAAGAAAGTAGCAGGTGCCCAGCCATAATTATATTGTTGTGTTGGAGGCGCCGGTGTGGCATTTACATCTAACTGTAAACTAGAATTTATACATGTTGTACTCCGCGGTGTGGCGGTTAATATGGGGACCTGGACGACATCTACAAAGACGGTATCTAAATCGCAGCCTTCGGCGACGTAATATGTGGGTACCGTGGGCGATGCTATTGGATTATCACAATTGGTACAGGATAAAGATGTTATGGGTGAGCCACCTGGTAAGACGGTCCAATTTTTATCTCCACCACCGGATACAAATAAAGGCGCACTATCTCCAGCACAAATTATAGTATCACCAGATGCTTCAATACCATAATCGATAAAGACGGGTATTGTAAATGTATAAGTATGCAAGATACCTGGCGGTTGACAACTAGAATCAATCATCGTAAGTACCAATACTTTTAAACCAGTATCAACAGGAGAAGTCTGCCAATTTACACAAGCGGTAATAGAATCAGTAAGTGTTCCTGTATAAGAAATTGTAGCACCCGGTAAGGATACTGCAATGTTAGAATAAGGCACTAAAACGGCACCTGTATCACTTGACCCAATATTAAAACAGAAAGCTAAACTATCGCCTGAACAAGCAGCAACCTGACCCAAAGAATCTAAACCTGCACCTACCAATGTAAGTGTATCTACAGGAGGATTAGGTACTAAACCTGGGTTACAGTTGGCTACTACCACAACCTGGATATCCCGTTTTACATGACCAATTAATTGACCATTCCTAAAGGATGAGCACTTAATGGTTATTACACCTGTACCTTGAGTGGTAGGGGTAAAACTTATCGCTCCGGTTTGAGAATTTAAAACAAAGGTATTTCCGGTTGGAATAGGATTATTTAAGGCGTTACCTGTTTGTCCAAGTGGGAAACCATTTGGTGGTCCAGGATATGTACAAAACGAAGGAGTCCATACAGAACAACCAGGTCCATTTAACGGAACTACTGATTCGAAGAACAAAGAATCACCATTTATATCAACCGCACCATTATTAAAGTTAAACGGCACACCTACACAACAATATGGTACAGGTTTAACCGAGAAGTATGGTGAATTATCAGGGCTGGTAGCAATGGAACTATTATTCAAAGTAGCATCAATTACTAAGCTTCCTCCTGAAAGAAAGTCCATTTGATTCCTAGCTCCAATAGTTACCCAAAATCGCCAAAAATTACAGGGCTGTAAAATAAGCTGCACCTCATATACATGCTCCTCATAACCAGGAACTGTACTATTAGGTGTTATACAAGTATTAGAAAAAGCAGGACAACCATTACTTACAACGGTAGGTCCCGATATTTTAGGCATAGTTACTGTACTTGGTGCAATATTACAACCTTGACTTTCGTAACATAAACTCACAGTATTTGGAGCATTAATACCACTACAATCTCTATAGAATTTAAATATAATTTTGTATGTATTACCGGTAACATGCTCATAAAGCACCTCACCACCCGCAGCATGGGACGCTTTTGCTGTGTTGCTAAATGCAAATACTCCTATTGATACTAACAATAGTAGAAATAATTTCTTCATTTTAGTTATTTGTAGCTTAAAAGTACATCCTTTTTCCATAATGTGTTTGACTTAAATCGAATAAATTAGGGCATTATTAGACCCTAGTATTCCATAGACGTTCGGAAAGAACAAAATGGTTTGTAAAAACCGAAAAAAAAAGGAAAAAACTACATAAAAGAGGCGATTTACCTAATGAGCGTCACATTCCCTTGCTTATAAAACACCCTACCCGTGCTAGTTACGGCATTTATAACGTACACATAGGTACCTAAAGGTTGTGGCGTATTATTAAATCGTCCATCCCAACCTTCGTTAATATCACGAGTGGTAAATACTTTTTCGCCCCAACGGTTGTAAATATCCCATTTTCTGAGCTCCACAATTCCTCTGCGCTTAATAAATAATTTATCATTTATGCTTGATCCGCTACCTGGGCTAAACGCATTGGGAAGGTCTATCAAACTCTCATTACTCACAATTACAGTAACACTATCATAAGCAGGACAACCATTTTCTGTTTGTGCAGTTACATAATATCTTGTCGTGGCAGTAGGTTGAGCAGTTGGATTTTTAATGCTTGTTCCGCTTAAACCACTTGGCGGGAACCAATTATATAAACTTACATTTCCATTAGCATATAAGATAGTGCTTTCACCAGGATAAATTATTACATCATCACCAGCATCTAATAAAGAATTAGGATAAACAACTACATTGGCATAAGCCGTATCGTAGCATCCTTTAATATCTCGGCCTATAACAGTATACTCTTGCGTAGCCTCAGGGTAAACTTGCACCGATGAAACATTACCCGTATTACTTATAAAATAATTAGGTAACCAAGAATAATTTATACCTCCAATTACACTTAAGCTAGTTGTATCTCCAGGGCAAATAGCATGGTCTTCATCTAGCTGCAGAAAGTCAACATTATTCACGGTGATTAATACATTATCATCATCAGTGCAACCATTAGGTGTGGTATACAATACATTTAAGTTTTGAGTTATCTTACCACTGTATACAGGGTCTGCTATTGTACTATTATTCATATCAGCACCTGGAGCCCAAGTAATGGTATAATAATTTTGAGCATCTGGAATTACTGAAGAATTTAAATGAATCGTATCATTCAAACACATTTCTCTATCCAAGCCAGCATTTACAATTGGCAAAGCATCTACAACAACAGGAATTGAAACTGAGCTATCAGGACAACCAGAGAAACTTGCTGTAATAGTGTAAAGCCCTCCAGGAACTGCTGGTGTAATTGTAGTATTTAAAGTATTACTGGGTGCGACATCGCCCAATGGAGTCCAATTAAAACTATAAGCATCAGGCGTTAAACCTGCCGTAGTTCCTAAGCCTGTTATGGTTGTATTATCACCATCACAAAGTATTGTATCATAAGGGTCAATTGTAAAACCTTTTAATACATCTACAATAACAGAGGCAGACGTTCCACAAACTGTATAAGAATTACTATCAGAACCAATTGGTGAAACCAAAACAGAATAGGTTATACTGCTTGCCCCTGTAGGATCTGGATTTTGACAAATGGGATTAAGGATACTAGGATTACTTAAAAAATCAGTGGGCATCCACGTGTAGCTATAATTCTGAGTTCCTGGACTCCCTGCTACATTCAAAGGCAAATCTGCATTGATACATGTAGTTGTACGCGGAGTAATATTTAAGTTAGGTGGTACCAATGCTTCTACAAAAACAGTATCCCTTGTGCAACCTTCTACAACGTAGTAGGTAGGTAAAGTAGGCTTAGCCCAAGGATTATCACAATTAGTACAAGACAAAGAAGTTATTGGAGAACCGCCTGGCAAAACGGTCCAAGTAAAAGCCCCCCCGCCAGTTGCGAATAATTGCGTACTATCACCTGCACAAATTGTGCTATCTCCATGACCTTGTGTAGCATAATTAATAAATATTTCAATGTTTGAGAACTGTGGTAAAAGAATGCCAGGTGGTAAACAATTAGTATCAACATAGTTTAACGTTATAACGTGTAATCCTGTATCTAAATTTGTCGTTTGCCAATTGAAGCACATTTGAACAGAATCTGTACCTACACCGGAATAACTAGTTGTAGCTCCGGGAATTGAAGTACTTCCATTATCACTTGCTTTTATAAGAGCAAAAGTGTCTGCCGATGTTATCCAAGCACAAAATGACAAACTATCCCCAAGACAAGCATCAATCCTAGTAGCTCCCACGTAATTACCACCCAAAAGCGAATTACTATCTATGGCACCAGGACTTGGAATTATAGGACAAATTTGTAATACCGCAATCTGCATATCTCTAATTACATAGCCAATAAGTTGGCCATTTCTGTAAGAGTAACATTTAAAAGCCATTGTACCTTCTCCTACAAGATTTGGAGTAAAACTAAATGCACCCGTCCCGCTATTTAATGCAAATGAAAGATTGGTAGGGATAGGATTGGTTACAGGATTTAATAACGGATTGGAAGCAACAGGATGATTGTAGGCCACTGCATTTATTGCTCCGCTTGCGCAACCAGTAGGACCAGTTAATGGACGTACAGCTTCTATAAATATGGAATCACCATCGGGGTCAAAGGGTGTGAGCGTACTATTGAATTGTTGATTGACACAGCAGTAAGGTGTAGGCGCTGAAAGAAAACGGGGTGAACTATCCAAATTTGCACTTGTATTATTAAATGCAACTTCAGTATAGTAATTAAAACCATTAGTTGCATTTAACCAAGTTTGTGCATTTCTTGCGCTCAAACCATAAGAAAAGTGCCATGAGTTACAAGCCTGAGGTAAGGTAACTGTAGTTTGATAATAATGAACTTCTACTCCAGGAATCGTACTAGTAAGGTTACTACAATTGGTACCTATATTAGGACAACCTGTATTAGGCGGATCAAAAAATGGTAGCTTAGGAAGCACTAAACTCGTTTTAGGAAATGTACAATCATTCCAATAACACATGGTCACAGAACTAGCAGGTGCTGCCGCTGAACCTGGACCGCAATCTCTAAATAACTTAAATGTAATTACATATTGATTGGTTGTATTAGGTACTAAGTCATAATAAATTTCACCACCCGCGACATGCGAAGCAGAAACATTAATACTAATTGCAGTAAGCAAAAAAACAAATGCTACTGTTATACTTTTTTTTATTCCGGCTAATAAATGAGGGTTTTTCATAAGTCTACTATTTAAAATAAACCAGGGTTACACCTGGATTTACTTTATCATAGACGTAGTCTTGAACCTGAATGGTTTGGTTGATGATTGAAAAAACTTCTTTTTTTAACACGCCCTCGCCTATTCCATGTATCACTCTTAAAGGATTTACACGCTCATCAGCTAAAGCTAAATCAAGGTATGTTTGAAAATAACTTAGTTGTATTTGTAGCTTTTCGGTATTAGAAAGTTGGTTGTGATTTTTAATAATTTTTTCAATATGCAAGTCAATTTCTTGCTTTGCTTTTCTGTTTACAATAGGACCTCCTACTGCATTTACATCACTTATAATCCGTCCCATTTCAGGCACTGCCAACCGTTCCTTGGCATTCAATTCGGTAAAAATTGGGATTTCAAATAAGGGCAAATTTTCTTTTTCTAATCTTCTTACATTATCAATTAATCTTTTTCTACTAAGCTTAAAATTAAAAAAATGGGTTGGGTCAATTTTCTGTCCGCGTTGTTTTATCTCAAAATCAAAACTAGGATTATCACTTGCATCCTCAAAAGAAAAAGAATAAAGCAATTGTTTTTTTTGAAAATCTACGGTTCCCTCAAATGAAAAAAGACTCTTGCCTTTAATAGAAATATCCATGATATAATCTATTGTGATAGGCCACTCGCTATAAATATTTACTACAAAACGGTGTATAATATCTTCATCCTCTTGCTCCCTATATACAGGTTGAAATAATAAATAAACCCCCTCAGGAAACAAGCTTTCCGTAGAGTATTCGCTTCTATCTTTTTTTATATTATCAATAAATACTGTTTTCCCCTTAAGTCTTTTTTTCTCTTGCTCTTTTGCTTTTTCACGGTCTTTTATAAACCAATCCAAATAAGGAAAATCTAAATCAGCTTCCTCGGCAGGTATCACTAAACCATTGATGCGTACGCGCAAATATTGGTTTTGTACAATATCTACCACCACACCCTCGTCGCCCGTTTTACGCAATTTAATCTTATCTCCTATAGAAAACTTCATTATACTATCTTCGTGCAAAATTACAACTTAAAGTGAGTAACATCAGGTGGAAAATAGCGCAGTGGGCCGAACGTATTTGGTGGAAACGATATCTCAAAAATAAATCTGTAGAAGAATATCTGCACTGGAAAGAAAATTACTGGAATGGCTTTCTTGACAAAATTGGTATTGATAAAAAACAAATTGAAAACAACAATATCATTGACCTAGGTTGCGGACCCGCAGGAATTTTCATGCTATTTAAAAATGCAACAGCAGTAGATCCTTTACTCGATAAATACGATAAAGATTTAGCGCATTTCTCAAAAGAAAATTACAGCACAAATACTTTTACAACATCAAGCATTGAGGACTACCAACCACAAGAGAAGTTTGAAACTCTTTTTTGCATCAATGCAATTAATCATGTTTCTGATATGCAAAAAGGAATTGCTAAGCTGATTGAATGTGCTAGCGATTCAGCGCAACTCATAATTTCAATTGACGCTCATAATCATAATTTTCTTAAAAAAATATTTCAGCTTTTACCTGGGGACATTCTGCACCCGCACCAGTATAAGCTACAGGAGTATAAAGATAAAATTGAAGCCGCTGGTTGGGAAATAACTCAAACCGTAGAAATGGATCGTGCATTTATTTTTAACTACTACGTATTAGTAGCTAATAAAATTTAAAGTTCCGCTTTTAGTTGCAGCGTATAATTTGTTGGCGCTGAAATCAAGGCCGGACGCTGAGCATAAATCGTATTAGTAATATTTTGAATTATTAATGCAATGGCAATTGACTTAGACAACTGAAAGCTTCCCCTTACATCTACAACAGCATATCCCGTATTATACTGTTGCCTAAAATCACGTATGGTATGAGGCAAACCAGTTCCTAATTGAAATAATGTGCCAAAATTATTCTTAGTGTCGCTATTGTTTTCAAATACTTCATCTATGTTTTTCATAAACGAATTATAAATACCTACTACACCAAATGTCCATTTATTATAAGAAGCTTCCACATCTAATTTTACTGAGTGATTTGATCTATACTTTAAGTCATAAGTATCACCGCTTAAATTAGCTATTACTACTGAGTCAGGATTAATTTGCTTAGGGTTTATGTAGGTGTAGGAAAATAAATAGTTTAAACTCACATTAGAAATTTTACCCGCACCATAGGTAGAAAAATCAATTCCATTAATTCTACTTCTGCCTACATTGTTAGATCTAAAACCAATATAATCAAATGCATTTCCTACTTGATTAATGGTAGAATCTTGGGGCAAATACAATCCAAAATTAAACTCCATCATATCCCTATACTCCATCCAAAAACCAGCAATATCAAAATAGCCATACCAACTACCTTTTTTCCAAAGTTGCTTTGCGGCAAGCTCAGCGCTCCAACCTGTTTCGGATTGCAAACCAGGATTAGGGAATACACTCGATGGGCCAAATGATGTTTGAATAAAACGCTCAGCTATTGAAGGATAGCGATATCCTTGTCCAAATGAGCTCCGTAAAAAAGTACCTTTTGCCAATTCATAATTGCCACCAATACGAAAAACAGGACGAGCTTCTAAGCCAAAATCATCAACCCGATTTGCCTCATATCTTGCACCTAAACTTAGCCATAGTTTATTAATTTTTTTCTCAATTTGAGCGTAAGCGGCATAATTATTACCAAAATGTCTGCCGTATAATTCTCCTATTACGTTTTGATAATTTGCAGTGAGCCCTGCCGTTAAAGTAGCGTTTTCTAAAATCCCTTTGTGCTTAAATGGTTTTTGAAACTGATACTCGCCGTATAATAAATCAGCAGTGGAAGATTGATTTTTTTCTGGGATATCATTTATTGATCGAAACCAACGAGTACGAAAAATATGCTTGGTCCCATCCTTTTTTAAGTAACTAATATATGGATCTATATTTATTCGCTGTCCTTGGTTTTTATTTATAGTAGTAGTGGAATCAGCCAATCCTCCATACGGTCTGTAATAACGATCTTTATTTACAGTATCTACATCCCAAAAGAAAAACGTTTGACTCTTATTAAATTGAGCATTAGTATTTACACCATAGGTTAAGCCTTCAACTTTTTTTGAGCGATAACGCAAATTAGCATTTGCCCTGAATCTCCTGTCCAAATCACCTTCAAGGTAAGAATCCTCGCTATACCAAGCTCCTCCAAATACAGCATCCAATTGCCCAAACTTTTGCGCATGCGACAAATAGCCACCTTGAAAACCTGGTTGCTTTTTGTCCCACCACTTCCAAGATTTTTCTTTAGGATTGCCATACATCCCATTGTAAAGCATCACCTTCGTTTTGGGTTTACTTTTAGCATAAGCTGTTCTAAAATTAACGGCTCCATTTAATGCCGATGAACCATATAAGCATGATGAAGCTCCTTTTACAACCTCAACTTGGGAGCAATTTTCAAGTGGTAAAAAAGTCCACTTGGCATCTGAGGCATCTGCTGTAAGCATAGGCATATCATCCACAAGCACCTGCACCCTACTTCCTGCTCCATAACTCCAACCTGCTCCTCCACGAATATTAATTTGATTTTCAACCACATTTACACCAGGCACTCTATTCAACGCATCATCCATTGAGTTCATCCCGGTACTTAAAATACGATTTGGTTTCATTACTTCTATGGATACAATTTCCTCTTCTATCTTCTTTTCAAAACGGCTACCACTAATGGTTACAATTTGTAATTTGCTTTGCTTCAAATCCAAATAGAAATCAAGTTTCGTATTTTTTACAAGTTTTATTTCTTGTTGTTTTTTTTCAAAACCAATCATGGATACACTAATAGTATAATCGCCTTTGGGAACATTCATTTCATACGTACCCATGGTATTGGTACGTGCGCCGTTTTTATTCGATAGCTGCACAGAAGCTCCAATAACTGTTTCATTGGTACTCTTATTAAAAACTGTACCGCTTATTTTTACTTGAGCATTTGCAAAAAAAGTACTCAGTATCAAAAAGAAAATTAGTAGTTGTGTTTTCATTTCAATCGTGAATATAGTATAATCATTATTCAAGAAAAATTTTTGGTTTGGAACTTGTTAGGAATAAAATTGGCCAAATTGTTTATCTTAGCTAGACTTTAAAAACAAAAGAATGAAAAAATTACTACTCCTTTTAACAATAATATGCGCTAGCAATTGGGCTATGGCGCAAGCACCTTGTATCCCAGGAACCTTATCCACTACAGGTGGCAGTTATATTTTACCTGATAGTGCAACTAACTTAGTACATGGTTGTGCGGGTATGAACTATGAAGAATTTATTTATTTAAAAGCTCCAAAAGACACAACGTTTACGGTAGCTTCTATACCTATAAATGCTACCGTTGATTCATTTGTGGTAGACGCTAATGTGGTAGGCTTACCTGCAGGAATCACAGTTTCTACTAACCCAGCTTTATTGCCACCAAATGCAAGTAGCTCAAAAACAAACTTTGCGCGATTAGTTATACCAGGTGATTCAATTGCCTGCGTAAAATTAAGCGGCTTACTGCCGGCAACTTTAGCACCTGGAGACATCAATCTTACTATAAATATTAGGGCTTATTTATCTGGAGTTCCTTTCCCGCTAGGACCTATGGTAGACACTCCGGCCGTTATTGACTATTATAAAATAACTATTGATGCACCGGGCACAGGAACTTGTATTCCATTTAGTACGAAAGATGTAGCAAAAAATAATGTCTCTCAACTAAGCTTATCTCCTAATCCTGTACAAGATATATTGCAGGTACAAATGGATATTAACCATACTGCAAATTATAATTTATCAATTGTAGACCTAATAGGTCGTGCAATTATTAGCCGACAAGAGAAATTAGAAGCTGGACATAATTCATTACCAATTTCAATGGGACATTTACCCAATGGTATTTATTTTTTAAAGCTTAGCTCATCCACATCAAGCTTAAGCAAAAAAATTATAGTACAACACTAAGCTATATTTATAAAGAATAAGAAGTCTCGCAGATTGCGAGACTTTTTTTTTAGCTTTGTCCTATATGTCAGATCAAATAACGTCAACCAAGAAAGCACCGGATCCAGTAGGTGCGTATCCTCATAGCCGTAAAGTTGGCAACCTCTTATTCCTATCGGGCGTTGGACCACGTAAAGCAGGTACCGATGAAATTCCAGGATTGGAATTAGATAAAAACGGAAATTTTAAACAATTTGATTTTGAGGCGCAGTGTCGTTCAGTTTTTGATAATATCAAAATAATATTAGAAGAAAGCGGAAGCTCTTGGGATAACTTAGTTGATGTTACTGTTTTTCTTGTAAACATGAAAAGAGATTTTCATACATACAACAGAGTATATAAGGAGTATTTTGCTGATGCAAATCCTTGCCGTACAACCTTAGAAATTAACTCGTTGCCTACACCAATTGCTATTGAGTTAAAGTGTATTGCAACTATTTAAAATATTGATTCGGTTTGGCTAAACTAATCTTTGCAGTGTTTTTCAATTAACTCATTTACCTCTTGGCCATAAAAAGCTTCGTAGCCTTTGCGTTTACTTTCATCAAGATATTCGCATGCTTCTTTATTCATGTTTAATGCTAAATAAGTAAGCGCTTTATTTTTATACACCCATGAGTTGGTTGGCCCTAGTTTAATAGATTTATTATATAGTTCAATTGCCTTATCATATTGTTTTAATTTATGATACGCAAAGCCTAAATTGCTATAGGGGTACGCAAAAGAAGGCTCAATTTCAATTGCTGTTTCAAATGCTTTGATTGCCTTTTTGTAGGCGCCTACATCGGTATACATCATACCCAAATTATTATTAGTTGTATAATCAGGCATGCTATTTGAAGCTAACACTTTTTCTAGAAGTGGTATTCCTTTTTGCGGTTGCTTGGTCATGATATAGGCTACAGATATGTTATTATAACACTCCATCATCCAGTTAGAATCTTTTTCTACTATTGAACGATTTATAGCAATCATTGAATCCCATTTCCCCTCATTCATATATACTCCACTTAATGTCAAAAAGGTGTTGGCTGTATCATTCCAATCTTGTGATTTTACAAAGGACAATTTTACATACTCTCGTGCCTTTTGATTAAGACCCGTATTGCAGCACAAAACAGCTAGACTATGAAAAATAAAATAGTCATTAGGAAATTCTGCTGCTGCTTCTTCTAGTTTCTCAATGGATCCCATTCGGTTTTTATTCAACTCATGCAAAACAGACTTTGTATAAAAAATTTTTTTCTTAATACTATCTGGCATGGCTGATTGGTCGATCCGCTCAAGTATTACAAGAGCATCATTATACTTTTGAGCTCTCACTTTTTTTTGAATTTGCTTAATAGCATCATCCCAATTTGATTGCGCTGTTGCATTTAATGAAATAAATAATACGAGAAAAGAAAATAGAAATTTCATAGGTTTAGATATTCCAATTTTTATAAAACTCAAAACCATTCATAAACTCATTTATTTCTGATTTTGTTTTTGTGAGCAATGCTTCATTATCAATATCACTAATTATTCCGTCCATCCAATCTACTACTTTTTTCATATCGTTTTCTTTTAGCCCTCGGGTAGTTAAAGCTGCAGTACCTACCCTAATACCTGAAGTTATAAAAGGTGATTTATCATCAAAAGGCACCATGTTTTTATTTATTGTTATATCAGCTCTTACAAGTGTATTTTCTGCCTTTTTACCGCTTACATTCTTATTGCGCAAGTCAATTAGTAATAAATGATTATCTGATCCATCGCTTATAATATCATAATCTTTCGCTCGAAATGCATCTGCCATTGCCTTCGCATTTTTCACTACTTGTTGTGCGTAATCTTTGAAAGAAGGATCTAAAATTTCTCCAAAAGCAATAGCTTTAGCTGCTATTATATGCTGCAATGGGCCACCCTGTATCCCAGGAAAAACAGCCATATTAACTATGTTACTCCAAGGTTTAAGGTTTCCTTTTTTATCTTTTTGACCTAATGTATTTGGTCCATCCTCTTTCATTAAAATAATTCCTCCACGCGGACCTCGTAAAGTTTTATGCGTAGTACTTGTTACAAAATGACAATGCTCAAAAGGAGAATCTAACAAACCTGCAGCAATTAAACCCGCAGGGTGTGACATGTCACATAGCACAAAAGCACCAACCTCATCTGCTACTTTTCTTATACGAGCGTAATCCCAATCTCTGCTGTAAGCACTGGCACCGCAAACAATTAATTTTGGTTTATGCTCTCTAGCTTTTTTTTCTAAATCATCATAATCTATTAAGTGATTATCTTCTCGCACTCCATAGTGTACCGCATTGTACAACTGGCCCGAAAAGTTTACCGGAGAACCATGCGTAAGATGACCTCCCATACTTAAATCTAATCCAAGTATAGTATCTCCTGCTTTTAAAATGGCTAACATAACCGCGGCATTTGCCTGCGCACCGGAGTGTGGTTGCACATTTGCATAAGCAACACCAAAAATTTCTTTTGCTCTGTCTATTGCTAACTGCTCACTTTGATCAACCACTTCGCAACCACCATAATAACGCCTTCCTGGATAACCCTCTGCATATTTATTCGTCATCACATTACCCATAGCTTGCATAATTTGTTCACTAACAAAATTTTCAGAAGCTATTAATTCTAACCCGTCGCGCTGGCGTTCGTACTCCTTTTGAATCAAATCAAAAATTGCGTCATCTCTTTTCATAGTGGGGTAAATATAATCGTGAATTGTTTATGTTTAATTCTTATTGATTAATTTTTAATTCTTAATCTTATAAAGGAACTTTACAGCAACGATGAAAATTATTATTCCAGTAGCCGGTGCGGGTACACGACTTCGACCACATACTTATACTCAACCGAAACCTTTGATTCCTTTGGCGGGTAAAACCATCATTAGTTTTATCATAGATTCCTTCATCGAGAAAGGCCATGAAGATTTCATTTTTATAATAGGTTACCTGGGCGAAAAAATTAAAAACTTTATCACGAAAGAATACCCTGAGATAAACGCAGATTTTATTACACAAGAAGAGAGAGGAGGAACAGGGCATGCTGTTTTTCTTGCGCAAGAACTTGTGCATCAAGATGAAGAACTATTTATTATTTATGGAGATACTATTTGCGATTATCCGATAGTTGATTTTATTGATTCAGCAGAATCTGTTATTGCCGTAAAAAAAGTTGATGACCCAAGAGAGTTTGGCGTAGCTGAATTAAAAGATGATGGTTATATAAAAAATGTAGTTGAAAAACCTAAAATTCCAAAGTCTAATATGGCCATGGTTGGAATTTATAAAATCAATGAGAGTAAAAAATTATTTGAATTAATGCGAGCTGACATTGACAAGCTTGAGTTAACTGCTGAATACTCCCTGACGAGTGCAATACAATCACTTATTGAAAGCGGAACTAAAATCAAAGCACACTCAGTTAAGAATTGGTATGATTGTGGTAAAAAAGAGATTTTATTAGAGACGAATGCAATCCTTCTTGAAAAAATGGAGTACCCTTCAGAAAGCGTTCCATTTTTTGAAAATAGCATTGTAATTCACCCAATAAGTATAGGTAGAAATTGTGATATAAGTAATTCAATAGTAGGCCCAAACGTAACAATAGCGGATAATACGCAAATCAATGGTTCGGTGGTTAGTGACTCAATCATAGGTAGTTACTCAGAAATTCATAATGTGCTTTTACACAAATCAATAATTGGTAGCGACGCTATAATTAGAGGAAAAAACCAAAGCCTAAATATTGGAGATAATACAGAATTAGATTTATCGTAGTATGGAACAGTTTGGAAGTGTAAATGCGCAAGGAGATATAGAGAATAGAATTACGAAGCTATTTGGAATACAATACCCTTTAATTCAGGCAGGTATGATTTGGGCGTCGGGTTGGAAATTGGCGAGTGCCGTTTCAAATGCCGGAGGACTTGGTTTAATTGGAGCCGGCAGCATGTACCCCGAAGTGCTGGATGAACATATACTAAAATGTAAAAAAGCAACTACAAAACCTTTTGGTGTAAACCTGCCCCTATTATACCCTGATATTGATAAACATATAAATACGATACTAAAACATGAGGTACCAATCGTTTTTACCTCTGCCGGTAATCCAAAAACTTGGACTAAAAAGCTTCAAGAGAATAATATTAAAGTGGTACATGTAGTATCTAGTACAAAATTTGCTCTTAAAAGTCAGGATGCCGGAGTAGATGCCGTGGTGGCAGAAGGCTTTGAGGCTGGAGGCCATAATGGAAGAGACGAAACAACTACTTTGTGTTTAATACCTTCGGTAAAAGAAAAATTAGATATCCCAATTATAGCCGCAGGAGGCATAGGCGATGGCAAATCCATGCTTGCCGCCATGATTTTAGGCGCAGAAGGCGTGCAAATTGGTTCAAAGTTTGTAGCTAGTCATGAAGCATCCTCACACCTAAATTTCAAAAATAAAGTGGTAGAAAGCACAGAAGGAGAAACAGAACTAGTGTTAAAAGAGCTTACTCCCGTACGATTATTAAAAAATGAATTTTATCAGGCAGTAAAAACTGCAGAACAAAATTGCGCAACTCCTGAAGAACTGAATATTTTATTGGGCCGTGGACGCGCTAAACTAGGCATGTTTGAAGGTAATTTAAGCGAAGGAGAACTAGAAATTGGACAAATTGCAAATAGATTGAACTCCATTGAAAATGCAGGAGATATAGTATCTCAAATTATTTTAGAATTTAAGCAGTCATTAAGAAGTTTATTTGAATTAAGTGCAATAAAACCCTAATTTTGGGAGTTAATCGTTTTTATGAAAAAGGTTATTCTATTTTCAATATTGACCCTTTGTGTAAACTTATTGTTTGCTCAGGGTACTGGTCAAACCCCTCCTACGTATACTAATCCTTATGGTACAAACCCATATGGTAACAACCCATATGGTAACAACCCAAACGGGAATAAGAATATTTTTGATAATGGATCGGATGACAAGAAAAACTCGAATACACAAAACGATGACAAAAAGAATACAAGGAGCGATAATAGTAACGGAACAGAGGATAAAAAGACTACTAGTGAGAAAACCTTAGATTTTACTGATAGAAACGAGACCGACAAAGGGAAAACCGATGCTGAACTACGAGAAATTTATAAAAATGATCCTGATTATCTAAAATATATTGGCTTAGATACCGAGAATGAAAAACTAGTAGAGGAAAATAACCTTACAAATTTTGAGATAGATTCAACTGGAGGAATGTATGGAGCAAACTTCCTATCAAGTGGAGGCGGCTCAGGAAGTAATAATTTAACTACGGTACCAGATGATTACCGATTAGGTGTAGGCGATGAGGTTGTTGTTTCGGTATGGGGATCAGCAGAATTCCAAAGTCCTTTTACAATTTCAGGAGATGGTTCAATTTTTCCAAACAGAGTAGGTAAAATATTTCTTCAAGGTTTAAGTTTTCAAGCTGCACGCAGTATTATTCGCTCTAAATTTAAAAAGGTGCTTCCTTCTGGATCTAATGTTGATATTGTTTTAGGTAAGGTAAGATCCATACGAGTTTACCTTTACGGCGAGGTAAATAAGCCTGGAATGATTACCATGTCTGCCTTAAACACCCCATTAAATGCTTTGCAAATTGCTGGTGGTTTAAACCAATTTGGAAATATGCGTGACATTAAAATAAAAAGAAATGGCATCGTTATAGAAAGAATTGACCTCTACCAATATCTTAAAAACGGTAGTAACGGAAGAGAGTTTTACATGGAGGACAATGATGTAATTACAGTAAGTCTTTATGAAAAAGTAGTGCAAGCAAAAGGTGCTTTTAAGAGACCCATGCGTTATCAACTCACAAAGTATGGTACCTTAACAGATTTAATTGATCTTGCTGGTGGCGCAAAGTACGATGCACGAGAATCTCTAATTAGAGTAAAAACGGTCGTAAATGAACAAGAGAAATATCAGGATTTTAACGGAAAAGATTTATTTACAATTGACTATGTTTTAAAAGACGGTGATGTAGTTACAATCAACCAAATAAATGAAGGTATTTCAAATGTAGTAACAATTGCAGGCCCTGTACCTTACCCAGATCAATACCAATTGAATGAGGGTGACCGAGTTTTTGATGTAATAAAAAAAGCAGGTGGCTTAAACGGAAACTCATATAAATCACGCGCCTACGTTTATAGGAATGGTAATACCTCAGACGAATCACAAGCGCTTAAAATAGATATAAGCGAATATGGTAACGATAATTCAATCGAAAATATTCTTTTACAAAATGGTGATGAAATTAAAATTTTATCTGAAGCTAGATTTGACAATAATTTTTATGTAAAAGTTTTAGGCTTGGTTCAATTTAAAGGTGATATGCGTTATAAACCTAACTTAAAGCTTAAAGACGTATTATTAAACGCCGGTGGGTTAGATTTATCTGCTGAGAGTGGTAGAATTGAAATCTCCAATATCACAGATTCTGTAAATCGTTATTCTATAAGCGGTAATAATGTAAACGTTCGAGTAGTTTCTATTAACCCAGATTTAAGTATAGACGAAGTTTCAGAAAATATTATAATCAAACCGTATGATATCATTTTTGTAAGAAAGAAAAAAGATATTGTTGCACATAAAATGGTATCCATTGTTGGTGAAGTAGATTATCCTGGTGATTATACTTTGCTTGGAGAAAAAGAACGACTGACTTCCTTATTAATTCGTACTGGTGGTATGACTAAAGATGCATTTCCGCAAGGTGCAAAATTATATCGTAAAAATTATGGTCCCGTAGTGATTGATTTTAAGGATGCCATGATGAATGCCGGTGGAAAGGATGATATTATATTAGAAGAAGGTGATAAAATAATTATCCCAAAACAAAACGAAATTGTAATTGTACAGGGTAATGTACAGTATCCGATTAATATTAAATATGACAGAGCTAAACGTGATGTTATGGACTATGTTGATGCTGCTGGAGGGTTCGGGACACGCCCTTGGAAGAGACGAATTTCGGTAATGTATCAAAATGGAAAATTAAAAAGAACGAAGAATTTTCTTTTCTTTAAATTCTATCCAAAGGTGAAACCGGGTAGTGTAGTTCAGGTTCCAACTAAACCGCCTCCAACTAAAATTAACTTTGACCTTGCGCAGGTTATACAATATGGTTTGACAACCGCCACTTCAATCTTGACAGTTGTTCTTTTAATTAACAATGTAAAATAATTACTGTGACTATACTTCAAATTCTTTCTTCTCTAAAAAACAAAATAAAAAGAAGACTTCCTATATCAATTACAATAGGAGTGTTAGTTGCAATTGGCGTAGCCTTTTATTTAAAACAACAACCACTTGAATATACTGCTACAGCTAAAATTTTCCCCTTATCAGCTAACTCTGCTATGAGTTCATCAAGCCCCATGAGTCAACTGCAAAGCCAATTTGGAATTAAAGCTGAAAGTGGCGGTGAAGTTTATGATATTAATGAACTTATTAAGAGTAAACGCCTTTCTTTTAAAATAGCTTCTAATAAACCATTAAATAAAAAATACAAGAAATTCTATGAGTGGTTAGTAGAAGATCACAACAGCGAATTAGGATGGAGACAAAAACCTATAAAACTAGGGAATACCAAAGAAGATTCTTTAATAAATATTATTAAAGGACGAAGTGTTCTGTTGCAACGTGTTACTGTTGAAAAAGGTGATAATGGATATACAGCCGTTAAGGTAACTGCATACGAAAAAGAATTAGCAAAGGAAATTAATGAAAATATTTTGCTTGCACTTTCAGAGTTTTATATTGAATTTGTTACAAAAAAACCTAAAAAAGACCTAAGTGCAATTCAAGCAATGAGAGATTCCTTGTCAATTGAACTTAGTACTGTTACAAGATTAATTGCCGGTACGCAAGATAAAAGTGCTTACGCTGTTAAAGCATATGTTGGCTTACCTCAAATCAAACTCAAACGTAAGCAAGCAGAAATTCAAGCTGTTTATAGCACTACTGTAAACGCTCTTCAAAATGCACGGTTTAAGCTACTATCCGAAAGTCCAATCTTCCAAGTTTTAGATTATCCTGGCGAACCTTACTCATCCTATAAGCCCGAGTGGAAAATGCCCGCTTTTGGCGCATTCATTTTGACTATCATCTTGCTTTCTTTATGGTTTTGCCGTAAAATATTTAAAGAAATTATTATTGAAGAGCTTAGAAAAGCTTAGGCTTTTCTCAACCATTTTATTACTTCCTTCCAACCTACTTTTTTACCATAAAGTAAAATTCCGGTTCTATATATTTTAGCACTTACCCAGGTAACCAATACAAAGGTTCCGAAAAGTAAAACTATAGATAGAGCTACTTGCCAAAGGGGTGGATTATAAGGAATCCTACCTAACATTACGATTGGTGAAGTCAATGGAAATATACTTCCAAATACTGCTAACCCACTATTAGGGTCATCCAAAGAGGTAGCCATAATAACCAAAGCAAACACGATGGGTAGCGTTACAGGCAAAGTAAGCTGTTGTGCATCTTGTGGATCTTCATTTACCAAACTCCCAACTGCCGCAAATAAAGCAGCATATAAAAAATATCCCCCAATAAAATAAAGAATAAAGGAAACAAGAATTAAGCCCCAATTAATCTCTGATATTTTAGTCATAATCATGGCCATATCAGGCGAATCTGACATCGCTTTCATCATTTCTGGGTCCGCCATTGAACCTGCAATTTCTGCAGAAGGCATAAAGGCAGCACCCAAAACTAAAGACATAGTAGACATTAAGCCAATCCAAATTGCAAACTGCGTTAATCCTACCAAGCCTATCCCAATAATTTTACCCATCATTAATTCAAACGGATTTACTGAACTAATGATAACCTCGGCAATCCGATTCGTTTTCTCTTCCATTACACCGCGCATTACGCCTACACCGTATATAAATATGAGCATATACATCAAAAAGCCCATCCCATAACCCAAGGCAACCGATGTTCCTGTACTTGTGATTTTATCCTCAAACGATGTACTTATAAATTTCACTTTACTACTTGTCAAACTATCCAAATGAACTTCATTAATACCTGCATCTGACAATATTTTTTTACGATACACTCCTTGAATTTCATTATCCATAAACTCACTTGCACGCAGACTTATGGAGCTTTCGCTTAAAGCCTTTACACTATCAATTTGAGGTGCTTGACTTGAGTAAATACGTAAAATAATATCATTATCCGTGCGCTCAGCTAATTCTGCTGCGTCCTCGTCTTCTTTCAAGCTAACCTCCGTTAAAGTAAAAGAGGCTTTATCCTTTTTCATTTCTTGGAAATAAACTTGCGTTTCATCAATTACCCCAATTTTAGTATCGCTCTTACTTTGAACCGTAAAAAAAGCTATTAAGCCCATTAAACCAAAAAGTCCTAGCGGCAGTAAAATTGTAGTAACTAAAAAGCTTTTCTTTTTAACTCTACTTAAATATTCTCTTTTTATAATTATTCTAATCTTTTTCATAATCTAGGCAGTTTGAAATTTTCTTACGGCTGTATTTTCTACTAAGGATATAAATATTTCATTTAGACTCGGAAGTATTTCTTCAAAATGTAATACGGGGTTACCTGTTAGAATAATATCATTAAGTAGCTGTTGGCTTTCTTCCTCCTTATCTAAACTAATTATTGCCTCATTACCTTCTTGCTTTATTATTTGCTGGTTGATTCCAGTTAATTCATTTTTGGTCCTTACCAAATAATGGTTTTTCTTCTGCTCTTGTTTAATAGCCTCTACTTCACCTTCCATAATGATTCTACCATCATGCATCAGTACAATATCCTCACATACTTCCTCTACCTGTTCCATTCTATGAGTAGAAAAAATTATGGTCACTCCTTGTTGAGCCAGCTCAAATATTTCGTCTTTTATTATCTTAGTATTTACCGGATCTAACCCACTAAAGGGTTCATCTAATATCAATAATTTGGGCTGATGTAATACAGTTGCAACAAATTGTAACTTTTGCGACATTCCTTTACTCAAATCCTCAACCTTTTTATTTGTCCAAGACTCCATTCCTAAACGATCAAACCAATATGCAATGCGTTGATTTACATCGTTCATGTTTAATCCTTTTAGCTGCGCTAGATAAACCAAGTGCTCACGAACTTTCATTTTTTTATAAAGTCCACGTTCTTCCGGCATATAACCAATCTGACCCAAATGGACTTTAGAATTAAATGATTCCTCACCTATAAAAACTTCGCCCTCATCAGGTAAGGTAATCCCGGTAATCATACGTAGTAAACTTGATTTACCTGCACCATTAGGACCCAGCAAACCAAATATTCTACCGGGTTTTACCTGAAAGCTTACATGATCCACAGCTAACTGCTGGTGGTATCTTTTTACAAGTTGATTGATTTTAAGCATAATTGAAGAATTTGTAAGTTCAAATATACTCGGCAATTTTTATTGTAATAAGTCATGAATTACGAACGGAAGAAAACTAGTGACAAAGGGTGAAAAACATATTATGGCAAAACGGCTAAAATTACGTACTTTAAATTTTTATTTTGAATCTATGGCAACATCAGCTCCAATTTCTAAGAATACAGAAAACCAAAATGGCTCTATTATACCTACAAATTATCCGGCACTAGCAACTCTTGTTGTCGTATTCTTTTTCTGGGGGTTTATTGCGGCAGGTAATTCAGTCTTTATCCCATTTTGTAAAAACTACTTTGGCTTAGACCAATTTCAATCGCAGCTAATTGACTTTGCTTTTTACTTTGCTTACTTTGTCGGCGCATTACTTCTATTTATATACGCCAATGTTAAACGCAAAGATCTTGTTGCTTTTTGGGGATATAAACGAAGTATAGTCTATGGGCTTTTACTCTCGGCTTTAGGTGCGGTTATAATGATTATTGCTGTATTGGCTAATACCTATGCTGGAATGTTAGTTGGTTTTTTCATGGTAGCTTTTGGGTTTTCATTACAACAAACCGCTGCCAATCCTTTTGCAATGACACTTGGAGATCCTGCTACAGGAGCCAATAGAATTAACCTTGGAGGTAGTGTAAATTCATTTGGAACCTTTGCAGGACCTATTATAGTTGCATTAGCACTTTTTGGTGTAACCAAAGCAAGCGACGATCAAATTGCGGGTTTAAGTTTAGATAAAGTAAGTATACTATATGGTTTAGTTTGTGGTTTATTCGTTGCTGCAGCCGCCTTATTTTATTTTTCTAAGAAAGTACCTAGCGGTATAGAAGAAGCAACAGTTGAAAAAGCGGGTAAAGCTCAAACGGCTTTACTAGTAATGACTGGATTATTGGCTATTGCCTTTTCCATAGTTTTTTATACTTACACTTTAGATGAAGGTAATGAAGCCGTAAAAGCTGCAATTGAAAATAAACGTTTTATTTGGCTTTTAGTTGCGCTACTCTCTATCATTGGCACCTTAGTTTTCTCTTATAAATCAGCAAATAAAAATCAAGACGGTTGGGGCGCTATGAAATACCCACAGCTCATTTTAGGTATGCTTGCCATATTTATATATGTAGGTGTAGAAGTTGCCATTGGTAGTAATTTAGGTGATTTGCTTGGTCAAAAAGCTTTTGGAGAAATCCCTACTTCTAAAGCAGCAGCTTATATTTCAATGTATTGGGGTAGCTTAATGATAGGCCGTTGGGCAGGTGCAATTAATGTATTTAAACCTAATAAAAACCTTAAAAATCTGCTTCTACTTATTGTGCCTTTGGCTGCATTTGGCGTATTGATACTTATTAATACGATTGCAATGAATGATATGAAACCTTTGTACTGGTATGTACTATGTGTGCTAGTATTAGTAGGAGCATTTTATCTAACACAAGACAAACCAGCCAAAACTTTATTGGTGTTTAGTATTTGTGGAATTGCTGCCATGCTTGTGGGATTATTTACTACAGGCACTGTAGCAACATATGCTTTTTTAAGTGGTGGTTTATTCTGCTCAATTATGTGGCCTTGTATTTTTACTCTTTCCTTAGCTGGTCTGGGGAAATTTACAACACAAGGTTCGGCTTTTTTAGTAATGATGATATTAGGAGGGGCCATTATCCCACCTATACAGGGTAAACTATCAGATATTATTGGAATTCACCAATCTTACTGGATACCCGTTATTTGCTTTGCTTATTTAGCTTTATTTGCATTCTTAGTAAAAGGACTATTACAAAAACAAGGGATTGATTACGATAATAAAGTAAGCTAGGATTAATGAAGATAGGAATTGATATAGGAGGCACAAATAGTAGCTGGGGCCTTATTAATGATAAAGCAGAAATTATTGCGCAGGGCAAAGTACTTACCAAAGGTGAACAACACTTTGAGGACTACATCCTTTCATTAGCTAATAGCATAAAGAAAAAAGTAAGTAAAGAACAATTAACTGCGCTAAAAGGCATAGGAATAGGTGCCCCTAATGGTAATGTACATACGGGTCAAATTGAATTTGCGCCCAATTTACCATGGAAAGGTGTTTTACCCTTAGCAACTAAAATGGCGCAACAGTTTGACACCAACGTTCTGGTAACTAACGATGCCAATGCAGCGGCTATGGGTGAAAAAGAATTTGGTGCAGCTCAAGGAATCGATAATTTTATAATGGTAACCCTTGGAACAGGAGTAGGAAGTGGTTTTGTAAGCAATGGGCAATTAATTTACGGGCACGATGGCTTGGCAGGCGAACTAGGTCATGTAATTGCAGTACGAGATGGAAGACCCTGCGGCTGTGGTAGAAAAGGCTGTCTCGAAACCTATACTTCTGCAACGGGGATCGTACGCACAGCTGAGGAGTTCCTTTCTAAAAACAAAACAGATTCTCCCCTGGCAAATGAAGTAAACCTTAATAGTCATAAAATATTTTTGGCGGCTAAGGAAGGAGACAAAACAGCTTTGGAAATATTTGATTTTACAGGTAAAATTTTAGGACAAGCCTTAGCTGATGCTGTGGCTATTACATCTCCTAAAATGATTATACTTTTTGGAGGCTTGGCCCTATCCGGTAATTATATCCTTACACCTACCCGCAAGTATTTTGAAGAGAATTTACTCAAAATTTATCAAAACAAAGTAAGTATAGAGCAGTCTAAATTACCCAATAATACCGCGGCCATACTAGGTGCAGCAGCCTTAATCAACTAATCCAATGACTTAGGCTACCACTTGTCATTATCTGTGGTTATCTTTGCGGTTTCCTATGCATAAAGTAAAATTTAATAATAAGGTTAAGCCGTTACGTGATTTATTAGACGAGCGTATTAAGGAGTATTTTAAAACAGCTCAAATTCCTGAAAAGGGAAATTGGACACTTTATTCCAAAACGATTATACTTTTTACGCTTCTACTGGCAACATATTTTTCTACCGTATTTTTTCTACCGCAAACTTGGTGGTTATTAGTTCCTTTTGCTTTTATAGGATTTGTAAAAGCATCTATAGGTTTTAATGTAATGCACGATGCGGCCCATGGTAGCTATAGCCGCAATCTTAAGCTTAATAATTTTATTGCTTTTATGGGCGGAGATTTTATAGGTGGTAGTACCTTCTTTTGGAAAATAAAACACAACATTCTCCATCATACATTTACTAATATTGATGGAATTGATGATGATATTGCAAAATACCCAACCTTTAGGTTAAGCCCTGAGCAAGAGCCAAAATGGTTTCATAAATATCAATGGTTGTACGGTGTGCCTTTATACAGCTTACTATCGTTAAATTGGATCGTAGCCGATGATTGGTTTAAACTTTTAAGAAAAAAAATTAATACAACGCCTATTACCACTATCAAGGCTAAGGATCGCTTTTGGTTTGTATTTGGTAAACTTTTAAATATTAGCGTATTTATTGTTGTACCATTCATTTTTTTACCTTGGCAAATTGCATTGGTAGGTTATTTAGTAATGCATGCTACTTTAGGAGTAACCTTAGCTGTTGTGTTTCAAATGGCGCACATCGTGGAGCATACTGATTTTCCTGTGCCAGATGAAAGTACCAATAGAATAGAAAATGAGTGGGCTGCGCATCAAGTGGCTACAACAGCTAATTTTGCAATGAAAAACAAAGCAATCTCTTGGTTTGTAGGTGGTTTAAACTATCAAATAGAGCACCATTTATATCCAAGAATATCTCACATTCACTACCCTAATATTAGTAAAATTGTACAGGAAACTTGTGAGGAGCTTGAAATTAAATATCATGCCTTCCCTACCTTTTGGCAAGCATTTGTGAGCCACATTCGTTTTCTGAAAAGATTAGGAACTGCCTAAATCTACTAACACTTATTTAAGTCCATTCGACCGACCTTTTTTGTACTTTTGTTGCATGCAGAAATTGCTTTTAATTGTATTGTTGTTCCTATGTATTATCCCAAGTCAAATGGCTTATGCCCAAAAAGGGAAAGACAAGGATAAGAAGAAAAAGAAAATAGTAAAAAAAGACCCTTTTAAATCAAAAAAAGTGTGGGAAGCCATTCCTATTACACGCCAAGGTTTTCATTCTTATGTAGATAAATCTCAGGTAGAAGCAGATGAAAAAGATGGCTTTAGAGATGAATCTGTTTTAATAAATAACTCAGCTACTAAAACTAAAAAGCTTTCAAAGGCAATTATAGAAATGCCTAATGAGCTACAAATCATTATTGAAAATTTACCGCTGGATAACAGAAACAAACTGCTTTATCTGCGTGAGCTAAATACGAACCTTAAAGCTTTCAATACTGAATTTAAAATGCTTGGTGCAAATATCGATGTAGATAAATACAAAAACATGATGACTTCTTTTAAGGACATCATGCGCATTGAAATACAGAAAAAAGATCCTAAGGCTATGACAGCTTATGTAAATAAAAACTTTAACCTGGGCGTGTATAGCAATCTTCATATGTTTAAAGACAATCAGGAAGCAGTTAATCTTTTATATAAAAAAATGGTGGATCGCTATCCTGGCAAAATGCTTTATAAGCTGCGTGAATTTGCCAATACGGAAGCAGCTGATAATTTAATTACCAAAACGGCAGCAAAAAAACCTAATGTAATATTGTCTTATGCCAAGAGTACTTCGGTGGAGCGCGATATTGTTATGCGCAGCAAGGACCCACTAGTACAAGCTATTACTGGCTTGGCTACCAATACATCTAACTCCTTAAAAGCGTTACCATTTATAAATGATATTTATGAAAAAAAATTAACCTATGCTGAGGTGAATAAAGCAATTGCTACTTCTCAAGGTTATTATAAACTACTTGTAAAGTCTAAAATCAATAAGCCAACAATTGGTGCGCATGTATTAAATCGTGAGATAAAACATGAAGCATTAAAAACATATATAAGACAAGTAAATGAGTTACATGACAAACCAAACTCAGTACGATTTAAAGTAACCGATGACTTATCTGCCACTGAGATTTATTACTTAATGGTATTGTGTAGCGATGAAATTTATACAAGTTCTTTTACTGGATTGTATGACCGCTTGCTTACTCGTATGAAACCTCAAAAAGGAAATGACTTTTTGGATTCATTAAATAAAGATAAATTTAGAACCTTTATAAGGATGAGTGCCGGTTATAACGTACTAGATACTTTTTTACGTACCATGACTGAAGTAGAAAAGAATGACCTCATGGCATCCTTTGTACATGATATTGATAAAAATACTGAGACTGATTTAGAAGATGCCGTAGATGTGGCAGATGCACTAGCTAGTATCAATGATGAAAAAACACTTAAATTTTTACGTGGCGAATTAAAGAAAGACTACGAGCGCACCTATGAGGAAAACAACAAACGTGGATTAGTAATATACTTTTTACTACACACGATATCAAATGCGATATTAAACCCTAACGATACTACAGATAAACTACAGCAAGCTCTTAAAATACCACCTATAACCAAGGTTCCCTATACATCACTTGTAGATGATAGTGGTACGGTATACCAGCATCATTTCTTTTATGGAGATGAAGATGGGCGAAGCAGTCTTCGTAGCTTTTTAGCGCGTTTCCCTAGCACCAAATGGTCAATTGCAAAAAGTAAGCAATGGATAAAAATAAAATCTAAGAGTGGTAAGCCTATTGTTATATATGCCAATCAACCACTTGACGAACCAAAAGATGAAGAAGCGCAATTAGCTTTAAATAATCATTTGATAGAGCAAGGTATAAAGCCAAGTATTATTGTGCACAGGGGACATAGTTATCACTTACCGGGTACATTAAAATATATTGGCCCCAATCATAAAATTGTAATCCTAGGTTCTTGTGGTGGGTATCATAACCTATCTACGATACTTGATCAAAGTGAAGATGCACATATTATTTCAAGTAAACAAACCGGTACAATGCATGTAAATGATCCATTCATTAAAATTATTAATGACAGATTAAGCGCAGGTAATGGTGTTGAGTGGCTTCCAATATGGAAAAAACTAGGTGGCCTTAT
Source organism: uncultured Chitinophagaceae bacterium (assembly GCA_937981995.1). Classification (GTDB taxonomy): domain Bacteria; phylum Bacteroidota; class Bacteroidia; order Chitinophagales; family Chitinophagaceae; genus JAGNRR01. Next base: position 8,108 of record CALJNC010000013.1, on the reverse strand, counting down.
GAAATCTAAAAAGCATAAAGATTTATACAATGATTATGTGCCTCCGCATAAGAATATGGGAGCTTTATTCCTAAAAGCCTTTAAAATTCAAATGGCTGATATGGAAGAGGAAAATCCTGAATAATAGAAGAAGTAAATAAAAAAATACATGAACGGAAACCCTTGGCACGATGTATCCTACGGCGATAATGCTCCTGATAAAGTAACAGGAATAATTGAAATTCCTAAAAATTGTAGAGCCAAATATGAACTTGACAAGGAGTCTGGAATGCTTATTTTAGATAGAGTTTTATATTCTTCTATCAATTACCCGGCTAATTATGGTTTTATTCCGCGCACCTACTGTGATGACGATGACCCATTGGATATTTTAGTATTATCTCAAATAGAAATTGTACCTATGTGCCTAGTTGAATCAAAAGTGATAGGTGTAATGCGTATGATGGATGGTGGTGAAATGGATGATAAAATTATTGCTGTTGCCAATAATGATATGAGTGTAAATCATTTTAATGATATCTCTGAACTACCCGTACATTGGATAAAAGAATTACGAAGTTTTTTTGAAGACTATAAAAAACTAGAGAATAAATCAGTTGTCGTTGAGGATTTTCAGGATAATGAGGTAGCTAAAAAAATTATTGCCAAGAGTATAGGTGATTACCAAGAAAAATTTGGAGCTAAATAAACAACGGAATTTAAACGTTGTTTAAAGAATTAAAATTTTAAACCAATATTCTTAAAAATTGTAATCTAGCTAAAAGGTATAGAATACTATTCCTTTATATTTAACTAAACATATCCTTCATTTTATCAAAGAAGTTTTTATTACTTTTTACCTTACCCGGTTTAAAGTTTTCTGCATCTCTGAGTTTTTCCATACTCTTTTTTTCTTCAGAAGTTAATTCTTGTGGAGTCCATACATTTACATTAATCAGTTGGTCACCTTTCTCATATGAATTTACTGATGGAAAACCTTTTCCTTTTAATCTAAATACTTTACCCGCTTGCGTGCCTGCTGGTATTTTTATTTTTGCTTTACCGTTAATGGTTGGCACTTCAACCTCAGTACCTAAAACTGCATTAGGGAAAGAAATGTACAATTCAAACAAAACACTTAAGCCCTCTCTTATTAAAGACTCATGCTTTTTTTCTTCTATTACTACAAGTAAGTCTCCAGCAGGACCACCACGCTCACCAGCATTTCCTTGGCCGCTTACGTTTAGTTGCATACCCTCTTGTACACCGGCTGGTATATCAATTTCTATTTTCTCTTCGGCATATACTCTTCCATCACCTTTACAACTTGTACAATTATTAAGGATACTAGTACCATCTCCGTTACAAGTAGGACAGGTCGTTACTGTTTGCATTTGGCCCAAAAAGGTATTGCTCACTCGACGCACTTGACCACTACCTGAGCAGGTAGTGCAGGTTTGTATACTTTTTTTATCCTTGGCTCCATTGCCATCGCAGGTAGTACAACCTACATATTTTTTTACCTTAATTGTTTTATGTACACCGTTTACAATATCCTCATAGGTAAGCTTCATTTTTACACGAAGGTTACTCCCACGTCTACCTCTCCCCTGTGATTGTCCTCCTCGGCCACCACCAAAGAAACTACCAAAACCACCATCTCCGCCACCACCTTGGTTGCCAAAAATATCGCCGAAATGAGAGAATATGTCATCCATATTCATACCGCCTCCGCCAAAACCTCCGCCACCGGCAGCGCCTTGCATGCCCGCATGACCATAACGATCATATTGTGCCTTTTTATCACCACTCAATACGTCATAAGCTTCTGCTGCTTCTTTAAATTTCTTTTCGGCAGCTGCATCATCAGGGTTTCTGTCCGGATGAAATTTCATAGCTACCTTACGGTACGCCTTTTTAATCTCAGCCGCTGAGGCACTTTTTGAAACACCCAATACCTCGTAATAATCTCTTTTGCTCATGCTATCTTATTTTCCCACTACTACTTTGGCGTGTCTAATCAATTTTCCATTCAGGTTATACCCTTTTTGAATTTCATCAACCACCTTGCCTTTTAATTTTTTCTTCGGTGCTGGTATTTCAGTTAAAGCTTCATGTAACTCTACATCAAAAACTTCACCTTTACTATCAAACGCGCTTAGTCCTTTATTCTCCAATGTTTTTCTTAATTTATTAAAAACAAGCTGTACACCTTCTTTCAACGCTTTTACTTCTATATCATCATTCTGCAATAATTCCTCCGTTCGATTACAATCATCTAATACGTCTAACAAATCCATGATAACCTCCTTACTAGCCGTTTGAATTAGCTCAACACGTTCGCGTGCATTTCGTTTTCTTACATTATCAAACTCAGCATTTAAGCGCATGTATTTATCAGTCATTACCGCTAGTTCATCTACTGCTTTTGGCTCAGCTTGCCCTTCAGCGCAAGCTTCTTCGGTTGGATGATTTTGCGCTTCCGCATCATTTCCACCCTCAACTTCTTGCGTATCTGATGTTGCTTCGGTTTTTATCTCCTCTTCGCTTACTTCTTGCTTTTTATCTTCAGACATTTCAATCAATTTTGTTATAAGAATTATAGGTCAAAAGTATTGCCAAAGCCTTTGAAATAGACAAAATGACAACTTTTTATAAAAGGCAGACGATATGTAAGACTTTTTCGGCTAATGGACTGATTTTATTACCTTTGATGGCGAATGAGAAAATTGGAGATTATAGAAATTCCAAGCGAATTAGGTGCTGGTACAAGAGGTGCAAGTATGGGGATAGCCGCACTAAAAGTGGCCGATCAAAATACAGACAAGGCTTTTTTTAAGGATGTAAAATCTAAAGAAGTAGCAGTACATAATGAATATTTATATAAAGAAATTGATACGCCTAAAGCATTACGTATAGAAGGAATAGCAGCGGTATATGCTAATCAGGCCCAAGCAATTAAGGAAAGTATTTTAGCTGGTAATATCCCATTTATTTTAGCAGGTGATCATAGCACAGCTGGTGCAACTATTGCGGGAATAAAAATGGCACATCCTGACAAAAAACTAGGTATCATTTGGGTAGACGCTCATGCAGATTTACACTCACCTTATACTAGTCCATCAGGAAATGTACATGGTATGCCATTAGCCTGTAGTTTAAATGATGATAATTTAGATTGCCAAATAAACTTGCCCAACGAAAAGACAATTAACTGTTGGAACGAAATGAAAAACTTAGGAGGAATTGCACCTAAAATTTTACCAGAGGATATCGTATTTATTGCCTTACGAGATTTTGAAGCACCTGAAAAACACCTTATTGATAAAAACAATATCAAAGTAATTACTGTTGACGAAGCTAGAGAAGGTGGGATACAAAACACCATTGCTAATTCACTAGATTATCTAAGCAAGTGCGATCATATTTATATATCCTATGATGTAGATAGTATTGACAGTTCAATATCCAAAGGCACAGGTACACCCGTACCTGCAGGATTAAATGATAAAGAACTAGACGAACTACTAATAGGATTGCTAAAAAGCGAAAAGATAAACTGCTTTGAAGTAACTGAAATAAATCCAACCTTAGATAGTGAAAATAAGATGGCCGAAATCGTTTTGCCAATTCTTAAAAACTGTTTTTCTACATTGCAGAATAAATAAATAATTTGAAAAAAACTCCTATCATATGTCTTGCATCTTGGTATCCCAATGAGATAGATCATTTTGAAGGAGATTTTATTCAAAGAAAATTACAAGCCTTATCGATTTATCGTCCGGTCCATTTATTTCATGTAAAAAAACATGCTAAAGAGCAATTTAAAAATACCGAAACCATAAATGCCAAAGGAGCACTAGAGGAACATATCCATTATACCAATAGTGGTGGCACAGGAGTAATTTATAGCATTAAAAACTATTGGACATTTTTTAAAAAACACAATGCGTTTCTTAAAAATCATATAAAGAGTTACGGAAAACCCAAAACTATATTAGTACAGGTACCCTATAACGCAGGCATTATAGCCTTATACTGGAAAAAAAGATATGGAATAGATTATATACTTACTGAGCACTATGGCATTTACAACAATCGCTATGAAGCAAACTTTAATACACGCTCCAGCATTTACAAATACATAGTAAAACGAATTATTACAAATTCTAAAAAACTCATTACGGTGAGTCATGCGTTGGCATCGGATATTAATCAAATGGTTACTAAAAAAGAGTACTCTAAACTATCCAATGTGGTAGACACTAATTTATTTAAGTATAAAACAAAAACTGATGTCAAGCCATTTATATTTTGTCACCTATCAAATATGATACCGGTTAAAAATATTACTGGTATGATTCATGCAGCAAAAATTCTTGCTGATAAAGAAATAGACTTCAAACTAAACTTGATAGGAGGAGATAATAAAGACCATCAAGCTTTGGCAGAAAAATTGAACCTAAAAAACAAAACCGTGTTTTTTAAAAATGCAGTTTCCTATGATAAAGTGGCAAGCGTACTTCAAGAAAGTCATGCCTTACTTATGTTTAGCAATACCGAAAGTCAATCTTGTATTAGTTTAGAAGCACTTTGTACAGGCACTCCTGTTATCAGCTCAAAAGCGGGAGGCATAGAAGAACACTTAAATACTTCAAATAGCTTACTAGTAAACTGTAAAGACGAAGAAGGACTAGCAAATGCCATGATCAACATGATTAAAAACTACGCGGGGTATAATCAAGAAGAGATAGCAAACGACAATCAATCTTTTTGGAACTATAAACAAATAGGTAAAGAGTATCATCAACTTATTGAAAATACCCTTTCCTAATCTTATCGAACTAGAATTATATCGCCTTTTTTAATATAGAGTTTACCATCAGTTAAACATCTATATCTATAGACATAGTAATACGTACCCGAAGCAGATTCCTCTCCAGCATGCGTACCATCCCAGCCATCGAAGTAAGTATAGGTATCCCAAACTTTCTGTCCCCAACGGTTAAATATTTCAAACTGTTTTAATTCTACACCAGCGGCCGTGACTACTTTAAATAAATCATTGTTGCCATCTCCATTCGGGCTAAATGCATTGGGCATAAATAGCTCAGTACAGCAATCGCTTGGATTTACATAAACACTATCATACACTTTACAACCCTGCGCATCTACTACTTCTACGTAGTACCAACCAAAACGTAAACTTGTAATTTTTGGTGTTTGCTCAGGCGGCGTAGTGCTCCATAAATAAGTTAATGGTTCTATTCCACCCAAAACAGATACTTCAGCCTCTCCTTCATTCCCGTAACCTTTACATTGTAAATCTTTCCTCGCGGTGGTTGTAAACATCGGGTTCGGATTTTTAAGTATCGTAAAGAAAGAGTCTGCTTCACATTGATTGGTATCTATAACGGTTATGGTATAAAATCCTTCTTTTAAATCGGTAAAGGATCCCGTGCGGTTAAATTGTATACCCGGTCTTACATAATAAGTATGATAACCTACACCACCAATTGATGTTATAATCGCAGTTCCATCTTCTACATCTTCACAAGTTAAATGCGTAACATCTATATCAGATATTTCAACAGGATCAGGTTGTACTAAAACAACTCCTGAATCAGCTCTACAGTTTAATGAGTCATATACAGAAACTAAATAGAACCCTGCGTAAAGATTAGTATACCTATTTTTCAAAGTAGCTGGTCCATTATTAACTGCGTATAGCAGTTGACCAACTCCTCCACTTGCTGATACTTCAAACGTACCATTATCATCTCCGTGACAAAGAGGGTTTGTAATAATAATACTATCAAAAACAATCTCAGGATTTTGATCAATTTGTGCAATAGAAGTCACTGTACAATTATTAGCATCGGTTACTATTATCGTATAAATGCCTGCGTATAAATTAGTAAAGACACCTGGATTACTTTGAGGCCCTCCCGCAGGAGAAAGACTATATTGTAAGTTAGGAAAACCACCATTCGCAGTTACTGCTATACTACCGGTTTGATCACCATAGCAAACTACATCTTCAATCACAACATTGGTTATTGATATTATAGGTGGTTGAGTTATTTCCATATTAACGATAGAAGTAGAACAATTATTCGCATCTACAACTGTTACAGTATACGTGCCGGCAGTAAGTCCAGTAAAATTGCCAGATACATTGCTAATATTTCCTGGCATCAATGTAAATATAAAATTGGGTGTTCCACCAGTAGGCACAACATTAATGGTGCCATTATTCCCACCATTACAACTAACATTTGTGCTAATATGATATGCTGTAAGCGGATTAGGTTCAACAATTAAAATAGAATCTTGTGCTGTACAATTATTCGTATCTATCAAAGTAACTACGTATTGCTGCGCAACTAAATTTGTAAATACACCGGTGGTATTATTAATATTAGTTGGTTGTAGATAGAAATTATTTCCACCATTACCACCGCTTGAATAAACAGTTATCTGACCATCATCTGCACCTGAGCAACTTACTTGAATTGGAATAAGCGAATCAATAGATAATTGATTAGGCTCATTTACTACGGCAACTGTTGTAAATGTACAATTATTAGCATCGGTTATAGTGATGGTATAATTAGAGCCTGTAAGGTTTGAATATGAACCTGTACCATTCGTAATATTTCCTGGCATCAAATTATAACTCAAATTAGGGACACCTCCCGTGGCATTAATTTGTATTGTTCCATTACTATCATCAAAACATACAACATCTGTTACGGTTAAACCGTTCACCTGAATAGCCGCAGGTTCATTAATAGTTACGCTTGTAGTTAACGTACAATTATTAGCATCCGTTACCGTTATAGCATAAGCAATCCCTCCAAGATTTGTAAAGTTACCTGTAGCATTTGTTACATTATTAGGCATGGAATTAAACGTATAAGGCATTGTACCTCCTGTGACTGCAACTTGCGCCGTACCATCATTCAGTCCATTACAAGTAACATCAGTTGATGTAACAGAACTAATGGCCATTGCAGATGGCGAAGAAATAAATACGGTGGTAGTTAGACTACAACCATTAGCATCAGTAGCGGTAATAGTATAAGTAGTATTACCAAGTAAACCGCTAAATGTTCCTGGAGGAGTAAAATTAGCGTTCGGGCTAATGCCATAATTAAATGAACCAGTACCACCTATATTCGAAACAAATATTGTTCCGTTGCTAGAACCACTGCACGAACTGCTGCTACCTGAAACTGAATCAAACTGAACAGGTAAGGGTTCAAAAACATCTGTAACTACAGATACAGTACACCCATTTGCATCAGTAACAGTTACAGAGTAATTGTTAGCTGTTAGATTTTGGAACAAGCCAGAAGTATTTGTTATATTACCAGGCATTAAATTATAACTTATTGGTGAAGTACCACCAGTAGATGAAACAGAAATACTCCCATCATTACCACCAAAACAATCGACGCTATCAACTACCGTAGATGTAATAGATGGTCCATTTGCTGTACTAATCACAAATGACATTGTATCTGTACAACCGTTACCATCTTGCACTGTTGCCAAATAAGTATTTACACATAAATTATTAAATAAATTAGGAGTCTGAAATCCTGCACCAATACTATATGTATAGACTGGATTTGTACCACCAGTTGCATTTATAGTTGCCGAACCATCACAACCCGGTATACAACTAGCCGTTGTAACGTTTATTGAGTTGATACTTGGTGATGGTTGAGTTTGTACATTCGTCAAACTAGTTCCTGTACATCCATTTGCATCTGTTACAGTTATCGTATAAGATCCGGCTGATACATTACTAATTAAATTACTAGCTTGATTTGGGCCTCCATTTGAATATTGATAAGGAGCTGAACCATTTATTGCAATAACCGTAATCGTACCATCATTACCCGGCACACATGATGCTGGTGTTGTAACAATATTTGATACTAAGGGAGAATTAGCGGTTACAATATTTACACTCGTGGTGGCTGTACAATTATTTGCATCGGTTACCGTTACGGTATAAACTCCACTACCTACATTATTAAATACATTACTCCCTTGGTTTGGTCCACCTATGCTGTATTGATATGTTGGTGTGCCTCCTCCTGCCGTTACGGTTATAC
>CALJNC010000012.1 GCA_937981995.1 uncultured Chitinophagaceae bacterium | reverse complement strand
CTTTTAATCTCGCAGCCAGATTATGGAGAGCAAGCATTGGAAATTGCAGATCGTTTGATTTTATCAGGCGCGCTGGATTTAGTAGTGATAGATTCCGTTGCAGCCTTAGTGCCTAAATCAGAACTGGAAGGCGAAATGGGTGATAGCAAAATGGGCTTGCAAGCAAGACTCATGAGTCAGGCTTTGCGTAAGCTGACGGCTACGATTAATAAAACGGGTTGTTGCTGTATTTTCATTAATCAGCTGCGCGAAAAAATTGGTGTTATGTTCGGTAACCCTGAAACTACGACCGGTGGTAATGCCTTAAAATTCTATTCTTCGGTGCGCTTAGACATTCGTAGAAGTACGCAAATAAAAGATGGTGATGAAGTAATTGGTAATCGTACCAGAGTACGCGTGGTGAAAAATAAAGTGGCGCCTCCTTTCCGTAAAACAGAATTTGACATTATGTACGGACAAGGAATAAGTAAAGCAGGTGAAATTGTGGACCTAGGCGTAGAGCACGATATCGTGAAGAAAAGCGGAAGCTGGTATAGCTATGGCGAAAATAAATTAGGCCAAGGGCGCGACTCCGTAAAACAACTCTTAATCGACAATCCAGAACTAAGCGACGAAATAGAAAATAAAGTACGCCAAAAAATTGCGGGTGCTGAAGAGGTAATGGAATTACCCGAGGAGGAAGAAGTAGCGGCTGAGTAAATCTCAAACTAACTTAAACCTTCCATGTCTATTGCCTTTTATTAGATAGACATGGAAGGTTTTTTAATTAAAAAAAATCATGACTTACAAGGACTGGTCAAACGATAAACTTTTTACGAACCTAATTGACAATACTCTTGAAGAAGATGTTTATTGGGCGAACATAAGAGAATTACGCTCAAGACCATCAGATGAAGTTTATAAAAAAGCTGTTGAACTCACCAAAGCTTATAATCCAAGTCATAAATCAATTGGAATACTGATTCTTGCTCAACTAGGATTTAAACCAAGATTTAATCAAAGCAAAACAGTTAATTTATATTTTGAATTATTAAATAAAAAACAAGATTATAAGGTCATTGAAGATATCCTTTATGGAATTGGTCATAACAATTCGAACTTGTCTACAAATCAAATAGATTCAATTATAAAATTTGCTAGTAATGAAATTACTGAAGTTCGTCAGGCGTTATTAAGTGCAATATCAGGAATCAATAATCCAAAAGCAATTGAAGTATTAATTAATTTAACCAATGACTCAGAAGATAGCATTAGAGATTGGGCAACTTTTGGTTTAGGTTCGCAGTTAGATGTTTCATCTCCCGAAATACTAGAAGCGCTTTGGCAAAGAACTGAAGATTCAGTTGAAGAAGTGAGGGTCGAGGCTATTGCGGGGCTTGTAAACAGAAATATTCCTGAAGTTAAAAATGTTATTATCAAAATATTGGAATCAGGAAAATTTGGAACACAACTCTTGGATATTATTCAGGAATTGAAGTACAAAGATTTCATCCCACTTTTAGAAATAAATTCTGAGAAGTATAATAATGATAAGGGCATTTCTATTGATTGGCTAACAACCTTAAATGAAACTATTAGAATTTTAAAAGAGTAGATTTATTTATTATCAATCACCAATACCATCTCCCCCTTAGCAGGCTTCACCTCTAACTGAGCAAGTACTTCCGCAACACTTCCACGAATATGCTGTTCAAATTTTTTACTAATTTCTCGGGATAAGGAAACTTGAATTTCTTCTCCCAAATTTTCTTTGAGCATACCCAAGGTCTTGGTAATACGATGTGGGCTTTCATATAAAACAATGGTTCGTTTTTCTTCTTTTAGTTTTTCAAAGAAAGTTTTACGACCTTTTTTAACTGGTGGAAATCCTAAAAACAAAAATTCATTGCACGGAAAACCACTACAAACAATCGCAGGCACAAAAGCTGTTGCACCTGGCAAACATTCTACCACAATATCATTGGCTATACATTCCCGCACAAGTAAAAAACCAGGATCAGAAATGGCTGGTGTTCCGGCATCACTAATCAAGGCAATTTGCTTGCCCGATTTTATTTCATTGATAATACTTTCAACTGCCGCATGCTCATTATGCATATGATAAGACCAACATTTTGTGCTTATCTCAAAATACTTAAGCAGTTTACCAGATGTGCGCGTATCCTCAGCCAAAATAATATCAGAATCCTTCAACACATTTAATGCACGCAGCGTTATGTCTTCTAAATTACCAATAGGAGTAGGTACTAATGTTAGTTTCATTTTATATTTTACAAAGTAACACTTTTGAATTTTAATTTGAGGAGCTTTTTCATACTTGGATTGATTATTGTATTAATTTAGTAATTCAAACAATGGCCAAACTTTTATCATCATATACCGAGAGTGAAGAAGAAGACAAAAAAGTCATCTTGAGGGCGTATCGTTCGCTGCTAAGATCTATTGGTACCAATGTAAATAAAGACGGTAAAAAAAGAATTCGCCAAGCTTTTGAAGTGGCAGCAGAGGCGCACAAACATATGCGGCGCAAAAGTGGCGAGCCCTATATTCTGCACCCGATTGCCGTGGCAAAAATTGTGGCTACAGAAATGTACTTGGGTACCACTTCTATAATTTGTGCCTTACTGCATGATACGGTAGAAGATACCGAAATGACCTTGGATGATATTCAATTTGATTTTGGAAATACAGCTCGAGATATTATTGATGGTCTTACAAAAATATCAACTGTAGCAGCAGGCCAAGACAGCTCCTTACAAGCTGAGAATTTTAGAAAAATACTTTTAACCTTAGCTGATGACCCAAGGGTTATACTTATAAAAATTGCGGATCGATTGCACAATATGCGCACCCTTGATAGCATGCGCAAGGATAAGCAACTAAAAATAGCATCAGAAACATCGTATATATACGCGCCTATTGCGCATCGATTAGGCTTGTATGAAATAAAATCAGAGCTTGAAGATTTGAGCTTGCGTTATACTCAGCCCGAAGTGTACTTTGACCTAAAGGCAAAATTAGCCAATACAAAAAAGGAACGAAATAAATATATTAGAGAATTTATTAAACCAGTAAAAGAAGAATTACAATCTAGTGGTTTTGATTTTGAAATTGCTGGGCGCTCTAAATCCATTCATTCCATTTGGAATAAAATGGAAACAAAACATGTTGCCTTTGAAGAGGTGTTTGACCTTTTTGCAATTCGTATTATTATCAACTCTTCTGAAGCCGATGAAAATAATGATTGTTGGAAAGCTTTCTCTATTATTACCTCCTTGTATCATCAAAACTCAGATCGCATGCGCGATTGGTTGAGTGCGCCAAAAAGTAATGGTTATGAAGCCTTACATACTACAGTAATGAGTCCAAAAGGTAAATGGGTTGAGGTTCAAATTCGATCTAAACGAATGAACGAAATTGCCGAGAAAGGATTGGCAGCTCACTGGAAGTATAAAGAAGGAAATCAAAAAGATAGTAAGATTGATTTGTGGTTAAAAAATATTCGAGAGACACTCCAAGATCCTGATAAAAATGCGTTTGAGTTAATATCAGATATTAAAACGGATTTATTTAAAGATGAAATATTCTGTTATTCTCCTAAAGGTAAAGTGATCAACTTACCCAAAGGGGCAACGGCTTTAGACTTTGCATTTGAAATACATTCTGAATTAGGTAAAACCTGCATTGGTGCTAAAATTAATTATAAACTTGTACCTATAAGTGAAGAAATAAAAAATGGAGACCAGTTAGAGATTATTACCTCAAAAAAACAAAAACCTAGCAGTGACTGGCTATCAATAGTAAAAACTGGGAAAGCAAAATCAAGGATTAAATACTATTTAAAAGAAGAGAAAAGAAAAATTGCTGATGAAGGTAAAGCTGCTCTTAAACGCAAGCTAAAAAATCTGAGCATTGAGTTACATGACCACAATGCGATGGTGATTATGAATTATTTAAATTATGACTCACACACAGACATGTATTATGACATGGCACAACAGAGTTTTGATTTTAAAATTTTAAAAACATTTGAAAATAAAAACGGACACCTAGTAGCGCCTAAAAAAAGCAAGGCACCAAAGACAGAAAAGAAAAAGGAAAAAGAAGAAAAACAGCTTAAGAAAAAACTGTCATCCAAAGAGTTTGAACTAGTACTTTTTGGAAGTGAATCATCTGATAAAATTCATTATACATTGGCTAATTGCTGCAAGCCAATTCAAGGCGATGATGTATTTGGTTTTGTTACCACGGGCGAAGGAATGAAAATTCATACAAATAATTGTCCCAATGCGGCATCACTACTAGCACAGTATAGCCATAGAGTTGTAAAAGCTAAATGGGCTAATAATAAAGATATCTCTTTTCTTACCACCATTAGAATCACTGGTATTGACGATGTAGGTATTATAAATAGCATTACCAATATCATATCAGGTCAACTTAAAATCAATATGCGCAGTATGAGTATTGATAGTTCTGAAGGTCTTTTTGAAGGACGCATTAAAGTATTTGTAAAAGAAAAGAAGGAGCTTAAAAAGCTAATTGAGAAAATAGAAAAAGTTTCCGGTGTGCATAAAGTAAGCCGTATAGACGAAACAAATTAAAGAAGTTCAAACTTGCCTAATAAGGGATAGTGATCAGAGTATGAAACTTGCATTTTATCAAAACCTTTTAAGCGCAGCTTCTCACTAAAAAACATATAGTCAATCCTCAAAAAAGAAATCTTACCATTATAAGTGGGTCCAATACCAGAACCTCGCTCAAGGAAAGCATCTTTTAGCTTACCGCGTATATTAAAGTAGCTATACGAGCTAGGCAAATCATTTAAATCACCACAAACTATGGTAGGATACAAAGTGTTTTCTTCTATCACAAAAGCCGATAAATTTGCTTCTTTACCTCTTTGTTTATAGGCTCTTAATAATTTAGTATAAACTGATTTTGAATTTTTCAATGCCGCTTTTGCGGTTTCTAACACATCGTCATTTTTATCCCAGGCTATATCTTTGGGCGACAGTTTATTGGAATGCAAATGCACATTATAAATTCGAACTTTCTGACTATCCTTTTCAATAATCGTTTCTTGAATTAGATTTTTATCCTCTTCATTTATAATCACATTTGTATTTTTAACGATAGGAAATTTAGAAAAAACAACACTACCCCACTGCCGGTTTTGGTGACGTTTCAAGGCACAGGTTTCTGCGTAGGGATAATTGCCTATTTTTTTAATGGCACTAATATTATCTAACCCGGTTCCATCCTTGGTATAAAACTCCTGAAGGCAAAGAACATCCGGTGATTTTTCTTTAATAAAAGATAACAGTTTTTTACGGTTGTTTTTGTCTCCCGTCCAGTCATATAAATCCAGCAGCCGCACATTGTAACTCATTACTGTAAACTCATGGTTTGATTTATTTAAATCATTCTTTTTTAAAAAATTAAAAGCAAAACATACACAAAGCACATTCCATGAAACAACAATTCCTAACAAAGCAATACCTGCCATGGTATACTTTTTGGTAAGTACCCAAAAGAACAGAAAAACAATATTTAAAATAGCTAGTAAAGGGGTAAGTAAACCTAGCACCCCCATGATTTGATAATCAGCAGGGCTTATGGAGGGAATATAGCGTATCAATACAAGAAATACCAGCAACAAAAGCTGCGGTACATATAATATTCTAAGTAGTAGTTTACGCATTATAACTTATTATGAAACTTAAGAATTTCTATCTCTTCTTTTGATAAATTCTCAAGGCCATTCGCATTTAATTTATCAGTTATTTCATTTATCTTAATATTAAGTGCGTCTAATCTTGATGATTGCTTTCTAGTTTTTTCCTTTATAAAATTATCATTGCTTGAAAAATAAGATCGAGCATTTGTAAAAAGAGTACGTACTTTTTCGAAGAAAGAATGCAAAACATTTTGTGACAAAAAACCTAACAATCCTCCTGCAAAAAAGAGAACCAAAGTAGGCACACTATGCATATTAAAATAAATAGAAATAGCTAAAAAAACAATTCCAAAAATATAAACGGGTACGCCTTTATTAAAAATTGAATACACAATGGCTTTAGGCCTATATGCAACGGACGCAAACGCTACGGCAGATACTCCGCCTAAAGTAGATGCAAACAAGGCTTGGCTAGATAAGCCAAATGCATGAACCAGAAGTAGCACCAAGCCACCAAAAATAAATCCAAACCAAAAAATAGGAAACACTCGATTGGTCCCTTTTAGGTCTTCTATAATGCTACCAAACAACCAAAGCCAAATTAAATTTGTAAACAACGTCCAAAAACTTAAATCTAAAAAGCCAAAGCTAAGCAAGCTCCAAGGCTGCTTAAAAAAAGTATTTATATCCAAAGGAAGCAGCACTTTATTTTTAATATTTTCTATAAAAAAACCAGTACCGGCTTTTGTTTGCAAAAAAGTTATTTCAATAAAATAAAGTAAAGCATATAGGCCACCACATACTATTACTAGCCTTATAATATCACTACGATATGCATTTTTAAATATTGAACGTCCTTGAAATCCACTCATAATTTTAACCTGAATTATAATTTATTTTCCAAAACTTAAATATAATAAAGCCGGCAAGCATTCCACCTAAGTGAGCAAAGTGCGCTACATTATCTCCAGGGTTGTTACTTATCCCTCCAAATAAATCAATAGCCGCAAAACCCGCAATTGCATATTTTGCTTTTACAGGAATGGCAAAATACAGATGCAAGATAGCATTAGGAAACAGGTAGCCAAATGCTAAAAATATTCCCATGACCGCTCCAGACGCTCCAACGGTAGGCACACCTAATATATCAGCAGCAAAATATTCTACTTCAATAAATTGAACTAATTGATGGCTAATAGCTGCTCCGATACCGCAAAGAATATAAAATTGAAGAAAACGTTTTGACCCTAAACGTTTTTCTATAATTGTACCAAACATCCAAAGACCAAACATATTAAAAAGTATATGCATGATACTCCCATGCATAAACATATGCGTAAGCACCTGCCAAGGTTTAAAAAACGGAGACTCATAATAAAACATAGCCAATTGCTCAATAGGATTGAAGGGCAAACTGTCTCCTATAACTTGAACACCAAAAAAAACAATGGCATTAATTATCAAAAGGTTTTTAACAACAGGCGGCAACATTTGTTGCGCGTTTGGACGAATTTCCATTATCGCAAAGTTAATCTCAAAAAGAACCTAAGCCATTGTATTATCATAGAATAGTCATAAAATTTATAACTCATCAATATTATATCATAGGCAGTATATTTGTACTTATGAAGTATGCATTTCAAATAATTTTTGCTTTGGCCATTCTTACCAATTTCGCGTCTTGTACTAAAGATAAAGTAAGTAAGGTACCCTTACCTGATGGCTATTTTGAAGAAACTTGGGATGAACCCCTTGCAGCAGCTAAAGATTACGATCGAAATATTTACGTTCATTTTTATGCTGAATGGTGCTCACTTTGTGCTGAGTTTAAAAGTGATGTTTTGAATGAAACAGAGGTAGAAGCCTATGTAGAGGCAAATTTTGTACCGGTAACGCTTGACAGTGAAAATGGTGTTGGAAAAGAAATTTTTGAGCAAAATAATTTCTCAGGCCACCCAATATCAGCCGTTTTTGATAAGGATGGGAACTTACTTCAGTTTCACCGAGGCAAAATGACAAAGACTGAATTCCTTGATTGGATAAAGGCCTATGAATAAATAATTTCGTTCTCAAAAGCTATAACATAATTTTTGGGACTCAGTAGAGTGCAATCCCCTATATTTGCCGCGCAATTATGAGAGTCACTTTCGGTATTTTGTTGTTATTATTAGTAGGATTTACGTCCTGCAATGAATTAGAAAAGATTCAGAAATCTAGTAATACAGAGTTGAAGCTTCAAAAAGCTAATGAATATTATGACAAAGCTCAATATGGCAAGGCTATTATTCTATATGAAGAGCTCCTAACTATATTTAAGGGTACCAAGCGTTTTGAAGATATTTATTATAAATACGCTATGAGCTATTACAAGCAAGGTACCTACCTTTCGGCTTCTTATCACTTCAAGAATTTCTCTGATCTTTTTCCTAGTTCAAAACGAAGAGAAGAAACGAGTTTTTTGCACAGTAAAAGCCTTTATGAAAATACCAAGGATTATACCTTAGATCAAGCAGGCACTAAAAAGACGATTGAAGAATTACAGAATTTCATCAATATGTATCCTAAGTCTAAAAGGGTAAAAGATGCTAATCTTATGATTGATGCCTCGCGGGTAAATTTAGAGTCTAAAGAAAAGTATGCAGCGGAATTATATTTCAAAGTATCAAGGTATAGAGCAGCCGCTATCTATTTTGAGCAAATAATAAATAAGTACCCAGACTCAAAGGATATAGACTATTACCAATACAAAGTACTACAATGCAGGTACAACTATGCCAAGCAAAGTATTGCTAAAAAGCAAAAAGAACGATTTAAGCAAGTTTTAGAAGATTATGCTTATTTCAAAAATATTAATCCAAATAATCGCTTCCAAAAGGATATCGAAGGCATTAAATCCTTATCTTCGCAAGCCCTATCTAAAATTAAATAGTTATGATGCAACAAGGCAAAAAGCTTCTTATAAACACTACAAACCCTTCTATAGAGGCGCGTAATGTAGAAACTATCAAGTCTCCAACAGGGAACCTGTATGAGTCTCTTGTAATTATAAGCAAACGTGCTAATCAAATCAATACTAAGATTAAGGATGAATTAATCAAGAAATTAGAGGAGTTTGGTAGTCATACTGACAATTTAGAAGAGATTTCTGAAAATAAAGAGCAGATTGAAATCTCTCGTTTTTACGAAAGAATGGCAAATCCTGCAATCCAAGCGACTAACGAATTTCTTGACGAAAAGATTTATTACAAAAAACCTGAGATTGAATTGTAATCTCCCTTACTAGCACACCCTCGAACTACTACCAAAACTTGACCAATACTACATTACAGTCCATACTAGACATGCCACTGGCTCGTTTTTTAGGTATCATAGAATCAAATAATGAAAAGTTTATCTTAGAAACTTCGTTCTCAGACAACCTGCGAAATCACTTAAATACATTCCACGCTTCAGTAATTTTTGGATTTGCCGAGATTAGTTCAGGCGTATTTCTAGAGCAGAATTTTAAAGAAGAATCTGAAACTACCATCCCGGTAGTTAGAAGGGCCAATGTCAAATACTCATCACCCTCTAAAGGCAAATTATTCTCCAAAGTATCTATTCTTAACGAAACCAAAGAAGAATTTCTTGAAAGGTTGTATGCTTCAGGAAAAGGGACCTTAGACTTACAAGCTAATATTTATAATGAGAATGATGCAATTGTTTTCAAAGGTCAATTTGAATGGTTTGTTACAGTGAAGCCAGAATACCTAAAAATTTCTAAAAGCCTAGTTGACACCGTTAAATAGGTTATTTTTACCTTGTGAAAGGAAAAAAAATCCTTATTGGTGTTACAGGAAGCATTGCAGCCTACAAAATCCCTCTTTTAGTAAGATTATTTATAAAAGCTGGTGCTATTGTTAAAGTTGTAATGACTGATGCAGCTGCAGAATTTGTGTCTCCTTTAGTTCTAAGTACCTTATCCAAAAACAAAGTAAGCTTACAATTAAGCAATGACCACTCATGGGAAAACCATGTAATGCTCGGCCGATGGGCAGATATTATGCTAATTGCACCAGCATCTGCTAATACAATTGCAAAAATGGCTCATGGAGAAGGTGATAACTTATTACTCGCAGCCTATTTATCAGCAACCTGTCCAGTACATTTTGCACCAGCAATGGATGAGGACATGTACCATCACCCTAGCTTTACCGAAAATTGTAAAACATTACAATCCTACGGCAATGTAATGATTAACTCAAACCATGGTGAGCTCGCCAGTGGTTTAATAGGTATGGGGCGTATGGCTGAAGTAGAAGAAATATTTACTCATATTGAACAAGTGATTCATCACAAACCAAGACTAACCAACAAAAAAGCCTTGCTTACAGCAGGACCTACTTTTGAAAGTATAGACCCTGTACGCTTTATAGGAAATCATTCCAGCGGCAAAATGGGATTGGCGCTAGCCAATGCTTTAGCGCATGAAGGTGTAGAGGTGCAGCTAGTTATGGGGCCCAGTGTTTTAAAAGCAACGCATCCTTTAATTAATCAAATTAATGTACAATCAGCGCATGAAATGTTTGAAACCTGCGATGGACTTTTTGATTCTATGGATATTGCTGTGATGAGCGCGGCTGTTGCAGACTATCGACCCAAACATCAAGCTACAGAAAAAGTAAAGAAAAAAGACGGTGATTTATCTATTGAGTTAGAAAGGACAACAGACATTTTAAAAACACTAGGCAAGCGCAAAAAAGAAAATCAAATACTAGTTGGTTTTGCGCTTGAAAGTCAAAATGAAGAAGCCTACGCTAAAAAGAAATTAAAAGAAAAAAATGCCGATCTTATTGTACTTAATTCAATAAAGGATAAAGGTGCAGGATTTAAAAAAGATACAAATAAGGTGACCATTTTTAATAAAAACGGCGAGCATACTGCATACGAACTAAAAACTAAAAAATTAGTGGCCGTTGATATTGTAGAACAAATAATAGAATTAATTTAAATAGAATGAAAAACATTTTACTTGCGATAGTATCCTTATTTATATTCTTAGGCAGTCATGCCCAAGAAATGCGCTGCAAGGCAATTGTAAACGCAGGTCAAATCCAGGGTGTAGATAAAAAGGTTTTTAAAACACTAGAACAAGCAATCGAAAACTTTATAAATTCAAGAAAATGGACAACTGACACCTATGAACCTAGCGAAAAAATTGATGTTGTTTTCTCCTTAGTACTAAGTCAAAAAATTGAAGGTGTAGAAGGTGGTTACGGAGGTAGTCTTTCAATCCAAGCAAGTCGTCCAATTTTTAACTCCAACTATTCATCCTCTACGGTTAACTATGTAGATAAAGCAGTATCAATTAAATACATACAATTTCAGGCACTTGATTTTAATGATAATAGAGTTACTGGCTCAGATGCATTAGCCTCTAACCTTACCGCATTGCTAGCTTATTATACCTACATGGTTATTGGTTTAGATTATGATAGTTTTTCATTAAAAGGAGGCACTACTTACTTTAATAAAGCTTTGAATGTAGTGAACAATTCTCCTGAAAATAGATATATCTCTGGCTGGAAAGCTAGTGAATCTAAAAGAAGAAACCGCTATTGGCTTGTAGATCAAATATTGAATAACCGATTTTCAAAATTCCGTACCTCATTTTATACGTACCACCGCAAAGGCTTAGATAATATGATAGCTGATCCTGCAAAGGCTAGAAAAAACATGAATAAAATTTTCTATGATTTAAAAAGAATAAATCAAGAAAACCCTTCATCGGTATTGTTACAGTTTTTCTTTAATGCCAAAAGTGATGAGTTTATGAATTTTATAAAAAACGCTGCACGAAATGAAAAGGAATTAATTATTCCTATTTGCTCAAGCATAGATGTGCGTAATGCGCAACGCTATTTTAAACTCATGAGATAATGAAGTTTTATTATTTCCTCCTTTTTATTCTGTTATTTGCAATTAGTTGCCAAAATGAAGTAGCCCCATTGCCTTCGGATAAAATGGCCAACATTTTAAGCGATTTGCATATGGCAGAAGCCTACGCACAATTAGTACCCAAGGATAATGGAGGCTATATGAGTAAAAACATTGATACGCTAAAAATATTATATGGTCATATTTATAAAAAACATGACATGGATACATCTACTTTTAACCAAGCTCTTGGATGGTATAAAAAACATCCTTTAGAGTTTGATAAGGTATACGAAAACGTATTAGAAGTATTAAGTATACGAAAAGAAATCGCAAAGGACAGCATTTCTGAAACCTCAGACTCTACCAAAGTAACATTTAAGGATACTTTATAAGATTATAGCCGTCTGAAGGCCTAATTCTCCTCATTTTTTTGTAATTTCGCACTCGTTTCAATAACAATTTCTAGCACGAACTATGAACAATTTAAAGCAAAAATTCAATAAAAACGCCACTGAACTGGGAATCGAGATTAAAGCTATGCTTAAGGAGCACGGCGATAAAAAGGTTCAAGAAACCACCTTGAAACAAATTTATGGTGGAATGCGCGGAATGATTGGACTTGTTTGTGAAACATCACTGCTTGATAAGGAAGAAGGTATCCATTTTAAGGGTTACTCTATTCCTCAATTAGTAGAAAAATTACCTAAAGCCGAGGGCGGTTCACAACCCTTACCTGAAGGTTTGTTTTACCTTATGCTTATAGGAGAGCTTCCAGCTGATGCAGATGCAGATGAAATTTCTGCAGCATGGGGACGCCGTTCTCATGTACCAAATCACGTTTTTGAAGCGATTAATAAACTTCCTTTGCATACTCATCCAATGACTATGCTTAGTATTGGAATTATGGCTATGCAAACTGAAAGTGTATTTGCCAAAGCTTATAAAGAGGGTGTTTCAAAATCAGAATATTGGGATGCAACTTTTGAAGATTGTTTAAACCTTACTGCAAGATTGCCGCGCATAGCAGCTTATATCTACAGAAGAAAATATAAAAATGATGAGCATATCCACCCAGATGGTATGCTTGATTGGGCAGCTAACTTTGCTCATATGTTAGGCTATGATGATCCTGAGTTTCATGAGTTAATGCGCTTGTACCTATGTATACACGCTGATCATGAAGGTGGAAACATTAGTGCGCACACATCGCATGTTGTAAGCTCAGCTTTAAGTGATCCTTATTTATCGTTTGCTGCGGGTATGAATGGTTTGGCTGGTCCTTTACATGGCTTGGCTAATCAAGAAGTAATCCGTTGGATTAAGGAAATGATAAGTGAATTAAACACTACGGAGCCTAGCAAGGAACAAATTGCAAAGTATGTACAAGATACCTTAGATGCTGGTAAAGTAATCCCTGGTTATGGTCATGCTGTATTGCGAAAAACAGATCCACGTTTCACGGCTCAAATGGAATTTGCAAAACAATATATCAAAGACGATTCTACGATAAATACGGTTTGGAATATTTATGAAGTAGTACCTGAAATTTTAGGTTCTATTGGAAAAATTAAAAACCCTTGGCCTAATGTTGACTCCCACTCTGGTGCTTTGTTACAACACTATGGTTTGGTAGAAGAAGAGTTTTACACTGTACTATTTGGTGTTTCTCGTGCCTTAGGAATCTTAGCAGGTATGTGTTGGGACCGTGCATTAGGCATGCCTCTTGAAAGACCAAAATCTGTTTCTACCCGCATGGTAAAACAATGGATTAACGGAGAAATTGATTCTTTATAAGAACTACAAATTATTAATGAATTGAGCGGCTTTATCAAGTCGCTCTTTTTTTTGCCCTGACAATACTTTATATATACTTGGCATTTCTTGCAAATGAGCCAAGTAGGTCTTATGCAATCGCTCACGATCCTTTTGATTAGGATGTTCTCTTAGGGTATCATTTTCCCAAGGAATATCAATATCACAAAGCAAATAAAGTGCTGGTTTAAAGCTTGAAAGCGCATTTAAAATAAAGCGAGCGCATTTGCCATACTTTTCTTCGCTCCATATTTTTAATACAAGAAAAGCAGTATCTACAATTACATATTCGCTACTAGCGTTTTCTATTGCCATTAATTGTAAGCGAGCAATTTCCTCTAAATCATGGTAAGTATAATTTCCGTTTCTATTTTCTAAGTATTGGCGCGCATATTCAGGAATGTAAGCTTGATCCATTTGTGAGGCTAAGGTTGTAGCTAGCGTACTTTTACCCGTACTTTCTACTCCCGTAACAACAATTATTTTTTGCTCCATGCTTAAACCCATTTTTCTAAGCTCTTCTTACTAATTTTGAGAAGAACAATGCGAAGATACATTCTTGCTTTTCTTTTTATCGTACTTACGGGCGTTCTGCTATTTAATTGTGGCGGACAGAAAGCTAAATCTCCATTCCGAAATATTAATAAAGAGGAAGAAGCGCATTACGAAGGCATGAGCGAATGCCGCAATTGTCATGAACCAATTTACAAAACCTACATGCAAACCGGCATGGGACAATCTTGGGGCTTAGCTACTAAAGATAAAAGTTCGGCCGACTTTAGTGCAAAGCATGCTCCAATTTATGATAAAAATTTAGACCTGTATTATAAAGCATTTTGGAAAGGCGAAGAGCTCTATATAAAAGAATACAGATTATACAAAGGCGACACCAGTCATTACCGCGAGGAGAAAATTAGTTATGTAGTAGGAAGCGGACAACATACTAATTCTCATATTATAGATATGAATGGTTATTTGCACCAAGCACCCATTACGTTTTATACTCAAAAAGGCAAGTGGGATTTAGCCCCGGGTTATGAAGATGGTCAGAATATGCGTTTTAGTAGAAAAATACAAACGGAATGTATTACGTGCCACAATGGATACCCTGAGCATATTGAAGGAAGCCTCAATAAATATGCCGAAGTAAAACAAGGCATTGATTGCGAGCGTTGTCATGGGCCGGGAAGTATACATGTAGCTGAAAAAAAAGTAGGCAAAATTATAGATACTTCTAAAGGACCCGACTACTCAATTGTAAATCCTAAACGCCTTACAACCGAACAGCAAAATAACCTTTGCCAGCGATGCCACCTACAAGGAATTGCAGTTTTAAATGATGGAAAAAATTTCTTTGATTTCTTACCAACGCAAGAGCTCAAAAATACCATGAGTGTATTTATGCCAAGTTTTAGTGGTATCCAAAAACATATGATTATGGCAAGCCATGTGGAGCGTATGAAAATGAGTAACTGTTATGTAAATAGTGGTAAAATGAGTTGTATTACATGCCATAACCCACATATAAGCATCGAAGCAACGCCGGTAGCACAATATAATACAGCCTGTAAAAGTTGTCATAACACAAGTAATACTTGTACCGAGAAACTTAGTGTACGACAAAGTAAAAATGACAATTGCTCAAGCTGCCATATGGCAAAAAATGAAAGTATTGACATTCCGCATGTAGCGGTAACCGATCATTTTATTAGAAGGACACCTACCATAGAAAACGAAGAGGCTATTCGTAAGTTTATAGGATTAACCTCTTACAATAATGAAAACCCAAGTAAGCGCATTCAAGCACGTGCCTTTCTTGAATTTTATGAGCGCTATGAACCCAATCCGTTGTTATTGGATACCGCTTTGGAGTATCTTTCTAATGGTAATAATGGTAGCTTGGATAAAGATGTACTTCGCACATACTTCTTAAAAAAAGATTATAAAAAAATCATTGAACTTTCTGCAAAAGAAAAACCAGCAACGATTAATGATGCATGGACAGCTTACAGAATTGGTGAAAGTCAGTTTCAAGGAGGTGATGTAAAAAGCGCCATTTTATATCATAAACAAGCGGTAAAACTTATGCCCTATGGTTTAGATTTTAGAATGAAACTTATCAATGCGCTGATTAAAAACGAAAACCTATCGGAGGCCAAAGTAGAATTGACTTTTATACTCAAAGAGAATGATAGATACGAGGAAGCCCATAAAGCGCTAGGATACATTTATTTGACTGAGAATAAATTAGACGCCTCTATAAAGTCTACGGAAAAAGCCATTGCATTAAACCCTATAAATGAGCAAGCTTACATAAACTTGGCTGTGGCCAATTATAAATTGAACCGATTAGAAAAAGTAAAACAAACGCTCAAAAAAGCATCGCGGCTTTATCCAGCTAATGAACAAATTAAAGCGATGTTGAATGATATTCAATAGCGACATCTTAAGGTAAGAATTTAATCTCATTAGTAATTGCTTGGCAACTATTTAATGGATTATACTTTTTGAATATTGAAACGGACAAAGGAATTGTAACAAAGAATTCAAGTACAGGATCATCTAAGCAAACTCATGCTTATTTTTTTTATACCAAAGAAAACCTAACAATAATAAAATAGCTAACGGTGTAAAAGCTAGAAAGATAATCCCATTATTTAATCCCTCCGCTGCATCGTCACCTAAACCTGCTGCAGTTTTGGTACACATGGCACATTGAGCAAAAGAAGAAAGTTGGAAGAAAATGGCTAATATGGAAAAAATGTACTTTTTCACAAGGACAAAAATAGGCCTAAAATCATTCTCAACTTTCAATTCCTATTATCAATTTATAAAAAATAAAATAATATGCTAAACATAGCAAAATCAACAAATTAACGCTTTGGCAAATTAGCTAAGGCGCTGTTTTTCTTGTAAATTTGAAGGCTACTTTTTACATACTATGTCATTACCACATATTACCAAACATATCTATAAAACCGGAAGCGAAGAAGCGATTATTAGAGGAAAGAAAATTTTCTTAACCGAAGGTGTACGACTGATTCATAACGATGATGTAATACAACAGCTCACGTTTCGAGTACGAAATGATATTTATAAAAATTATTATAACGTTACCATTAATCGATATACCGATGAAGAAAAAATGGAGGTGTTTTGTAAGTGCCCTTACAATATGGGTGATGTATGCAGGCATGAAGCCGCTGCTCTTTATTTCTTAAATGAATTAATCATTACAAATTCACTGGATAGTAAGGACAACTCTTTTGATCAAAAAAATACGGTAATTAAAATGCGCAATCTTGAATTAAAGTTATTGCGCTTATACACTTCTGATGAAAACTTTACGGAAGCAGGTAATATTGCTAAACTAAATAAAGCAAAAATTTTTACAGCGGCTAATGAGTATATAGAAGCCGACTTGCCATACAATGGCAAGACCTATGAAATGAAAATTCAGCGAAACGACAATGGAACAATTAATACGTCGTGTAACTGTGAAGAAAAGCACTATCCGCTTTGCGTACATAAGTCAGCCTTGCTTTTGCAACTACTAAATAATTATGGCACACAATACTTTGACACGATACGCAATTGGGATAAACAAAAAAATGTGCTCCTAGGACTATACGGCTACTCATTAGAAGATGACTTAACTGACAAATTTGAATTTTATTATAAAGAAAGTAAGCCATTCTTAAAAGTCCTTGACAAGACAATTAAAAAAGTTAACCAAACAGAAAAAGTACGCCCTGCTCATTTTCAAAAAACTGAAGAAAGCATTACGGGTCCTGAGGATTATACTAATTCAATAGGTGTTGTAATAAACTTAAATCAAGAGTCGTTCCCTTATTTTAAACTAAACGTAATTGAAGGTAAAAAAGCAAAAGAAGCAAATGAATTTAAATCAAAGGTTACTGAGCTAGATACCACAAAGTACGTAAACCTAAATCCGTATGCGCCCGATGACCGTGCGGTAGTAAACGCTGCAAAAAAATTGCAGGATGCAGATGTAAATAAATTTATTAGTAAAAATTCTCCGTTTGGCGACTTATGGGAAAGCCTAAAAAGCGATGAAGATTGGACTGAGGATAATAAGAAACTGTATTATGAATATGCTCTTCCTCGATTGCATAAATTATTTGGATTAATTGGAGACCAAACGCCTTTATACATTTTACCAAAAAGTAAAGCATTAAAAATTGCTAACTTAAATAAAATCAATGTCTCGTATGCTGACATTGAAATGAAATATGTACTAAAAGGGAAAACACCTAAAACCAAATTGTCTATTCAATACGGTATTGGTAGAAATCACTTTAAGCAAGAAGAGAACCTGTTCCCAGGATTTACTTTTTTCCTTACAGAAGATTTAATCTTCTTGCCTAAGAAAGGCTTAGATGCTAATTGCAGCGATAGGCTGTATAACAATTTCCCTACCAAAGCAAAGGAGTGGGATGAATATATGGAAAAAGTAGTGCTACCTTATAGCCGCACTAAAAACATGGACTTAGATAAGAGCTTGGTAAAAACAGCACCAGTGCAAGCTCCTACATTGGGACTTTTGTTAAACGAGCGTGGCAATATGTTTATTCTTAAGCCTATTTTTCTTTACGGCGAAAGCGAACTTGAGTATAGCGATGAAAAACAGTTTCCTAGCATTGAAGGTGGTCAAATTGTTATGATTCAACGTGACAAGGAAGGTGAGCTCGCTTTTATGGAAAAAATTGAAGCCTTGCACCAACGCATGAAAAAAAATACTGCTGGGAATGCGTATATACTAGAATCTAAATATGCATTAAGCGAAAACTGGATGTACACCTTTTTCCAAAAAATGAAACAGGGTAAAATTCAATTGTTTGGTTACGATAATTTAAAACAATTTAAGTTTAAGAAAATCAAGCCAAAAACCCATTTGAGTGTAACCTCTAATATTGATTGGTTTGATACTGAAATAGAATTGGACTTTGCTGGCGAGCAAGCTGATTTAAAAGAAATTCAAAAATCTATCCGTACAAAGCAAAACTTTGTAAAACTAAAAGATGGTTCATTGGGATTATTGCCCGATGAGTGGATTAAAAAATATTCGCTGCTGTTTAAAATGGCAGACATCAAAGAAAATAAACTAAAAGTAAGCAAGGTAAACTTTCATATTATTGATGAGCTATATGACAATATTGATCAAGAGGATGTAAAAGCGGAATTAGATCAAAAGAAAAAAATGTTGTTGCGTACTGATTTGCCTAAGGAAGGTGAAATAATCATACCTGATGATGTAAAAGCGGATCTAAGACCTTATCAAAAGTCAGGTTTTAGATGGTTAAATTACCTCCAAGATGTAAACTGGGGCGGCTTACTAGCCGATGATATGGGACTGGGTAAAACAATCCAATCATTAACGGTCCTGCAGAATTTTAAAAATAAAAATGAAACTTTAAAAGCAATCATCGTATGCCCTACTACTCTATTGTACAACTGGAAAGAAGAGATTGAAAAATTCACACCTGGCCTTACATATTATATTCATCATGGCTCAAGCCGTACGTCAAAGTATGAAGTAATAGATGCTCATGATATAATTATTACAACTTACGGTACGCTACGAAGTGATATTGCCTTTTTAAATAAAAATGAATTTGATTACATAGTACTAGATGAAAGTCAGGCTATAAAAAACCCAACTTCTAAAACCGCTAAAGCGGCTATGATTTTACAAGGTAAAAATAGAGTTGCCTTAAGTGGTACGCCTATGCAAAATAATACGTTTGATATTTACAGTCAAATGCACTTCTTAAATCCTGGTATGCTTGGTAGCAAAGAATTTTTTAAGGAGCAATTTGCCGTGCCAATTGATAAATATCAGGAAGCAGAAACAAAAGCGCATCTTAAAAAATTAATTTATCCTTTCCTGCTACGCCGAACTAAGGAACAAGTAGCAAAAGACTTACCAAAGAAAACAGAAATTACGCTTACCTGTGAAATGGGTAAAGAACAAAAGAAAATTTACGAGCAATATAGAAATTTATATCGCTCTAAGATTTTGGGCGAGTTAGATACCAAAGGACTGAACAAATCTCAGTTCTCTATTTTGCAAGGCTTAATGCGTCTGCGTCAAATTTGCGATAGCCCTTCAATTATTAAAGGAGCTGAAAGCAGCGAGCCACATTCGGTTAAGTTAGATGAACTTACATCTCAATTACAATCAGTTGTAGGTGAGCATAAGGTATTAATCTTCTCGCAATTCTTAGGCATGCTTTCTTTAATCAAGGATAAGCTAACTAAGGAAAATATCAAATTTGAATACTTTGATGGTAGCTCTACTACAACCCAACGTCAATCAGCGATTAAAAACTTCCAAGAAGATGAAGAAACAAGGGTATTTGTAATTTCATTAAAAGCCGGTGGTATGGGACTGAATTTAACTGCCGCAGATTATGTATACTTAATGGATCCTTGGTGGAACCCGGCTGTGGAGCAACAAGCAATTGATCGTACACACCGTATTGGACAAAAGAAAAATATTTTTGCATACCGCTACATTTGTAAGGACACGGTAGAAGAAAAAATCATGAAGCTGAAAGAGAAAAAGAACTCACTAGTAAAAGATATCATTAGCGACGATACCAAGTTCGTGAAGAACTTAAGCCGTGAGGATATTGAGTATTTATTTACGTAAAGAATGAAATTTGTTTATCTCTCAATATTTTGTTTATTCCTATTCTCATGCACCGAGAGCAAATTTAATTCTGAGGAAATCCATTTTACTTATCCCAAAAACTGGATGGTGCAAGAAGAAATTGATAGTGATGGTGCTCGAACATTAAGTATTGAGCACAAGAGAGAGGAGAATCATGGAATAGTTGTTATTGCAGAAATGCTAGGAATTATAGACTTTGCAGAATTTATTGACATACAGAAAAAATCAATTTCATCCCTGAATGATTGGAAGAATGTAAAAATAGACACCTCAAGAAATGTTCAACTTAATAATCAATTTTTTGACAAAATAAAAGTTTCTTTCACCTCGGAAAATGGTGAAGGCGTAAGTGAGGTATTTCATAAAAACATGAATAAAAAAACGTACTTCATAACTACAACAATATTGTTAGATACACAAAAAATTAAAGATGACATTCTTATGTTGTCAGAATTTAAAAACTCATTTGTAATTGATGAACAATAAAAATATTTTAATCACAGGAGCCACAGGATTAATTGGGAGCCAATTAGTTCCCGCCTTACAGGCTAAGGGCTATCAAGTTTCTATCCTCAGTAGATCAAAGCAAGAAATAGATCAGGTAGATTGCTATCAGTGGGATATTGCTAAGGGTATCTTACCTCAAGAAGCAATTGACAAGGCGGATACTATCATTCACTTGGCAGGTGCCAATGTAGGAAGTCAAAAATGGACAGCGGAACGTAAGCAAGCTATAATTAATAGCCGAGTAGACTCGGCCGATTTATTATTAGATAGGATTCATAAATCAAATTCAAAACCGGCGACTTTTATTACAGCTTCAGCAGTTGGTTATTATGGCCTATTGACTAGCAAAAAAATATTTAAAGAAACCGATCCCGCAGCTACTGATTTTTTTGGAGAAGTAGGCAAAGCCTGGGAGTCCGTTTTAGAAAAAACAAAAGCACTGGAGATTAGATCAGTGGCCCTGCGTGTAGGAGTGGTTTTAGCAAAGGAAGATGGTGCTTTACCTAAAATGGCTATGCCATTAAAGTTTGGTTTTGGCACGCCTATTGGAAGTGGAAAGCAATACATTCCATGGATTCATATTGATGATATAGTTTCCATTTTTGTAAAAGCAATTGAAGACCCAAATATGCAAGGCGCATATAATAGCGCAGCACCGGAACATGTGAATAATAAGGACTTCATAAAAACTCTTTGTGCAGTAAAAAAGAGAATATTTATTCCAGTAGGAGCACCAAGCGTTATACTAAAATTGGCTTTAGGCGAAATGGCAGGTATTGTTTTAGAAGGCAGTCGAGTTTCTAGTAATAAAATTGTAGAAACAGGTTTTGAATTTAAGTTTTCAGAACTTAAAAATGCTTTACTAGATTTAGTAAGCTAAAAGCTCTTGCACTTTTACATCTAAATACTTCTTAGCTAAAAAATTATCTTCTAATTCTTTAGCGAATGGAATGGGCGTATCCATACTAGCACATCGAAAAACAGGAGCATCTAAATCTTCAAAACAATTTTCCATAATCCAGGCAGATATTTCACCGCCTAAGCCACCAAACAAATTATCCTCGTGTAGGATTAAAACTTTATTCGTTTCTTTTACTACTTCTCGAATAGCATTATAGTCCAACGGTGAGAGTGTACGTAAATCCAAAATTGTAAATGAAAGCTCAGGATGTAACTGAGCATATTCTTTGGCCCAATGCACTCCTGCTCCGTAGGTAATTATTGAAAAGTCATCTCCACTTTGTACTTTATTGGCTTTGCCTATTTCAATACTATATTCACCCACTGGCACATGGCCATCAATACTTCGATACAATGCTTTATGCTCAAAAAATAATACAGGATTTGGATCATCGATTGCACTAATCAATAAGCCCTTTGCTTCTTCTGGCGTACTAGGATAAACAACTTTCAAACCGGCAGTATGCGTAAACCACGTCTCGGTACTTTGAGAATGGTAAGGACCTGCCGCTACTCCAGCGCCCGTAGGCATACGTACCACCACATCTACATTCTGTCCCCAACGGTAATGTAGCTTAGCAAAATTATTTATGATTTGTGTCATACCACAACTCACAAAATCTGAGAATTGCATTTCGACCATGGCTTTATAACCTTCTAACGAAAGGCCTACGGCAGCTCCTAAAATAGCGCTCTCACATAATGGCGTATTGCGTACTCGTGCTTTGCCAAACTCTTCCACAAAGCCTTCTGTAGCCTTAAACACGCCGCCATACTCAGCAATATCCTGCCCCATGAGTATTAACTTATCATGCTTCTTCATACTAATATGCAATGCATCTTTCACAGCATGAATAATTTTCATATCCTCGGTATCTACTCCTTCAGTTGAAGTGGTTACACTAGTATGTTCTGCAAAAACTTCTCTTTTTTCTAATTCAGTATCTACATCTAATGGTGCAGCATCTAAACCTAAAACCACATCTTTATTAATAGATTCAACA
Source organism: uncultured Chitinophagaceae bacterium (assembly GCA_937981995.1). Lineage (GTDB taxonomy): Bacteria > Bacteroidota > Bacteroidia > Chitinophagales > Chitinophagaceae > JAGNRR01. The sequence continues at coordinate 117,903 of CALJNC010000012.1, read as the reverse complement.
AATGAAGCATGAAGATTTTCAACTTTTTCTTTAGTAAGAATTCCTTCTTCAATTAAATAATTCTCAAAGTTTTTAATGGGATCTTTTTTCTCCCAATAGTCAAATAAATCTTGCGGTACATACTTTGTTCCACTTGCTTCTTCATGCCCACGCATTCTGAATGTTTTACATTCTATCAGCATAGGTTTTTGTTCTTCAACACAATATTTTTTAGCGGCTGATATTTCATCCAACACTTCCAAGATATTATTACCATCTATTACTTTAGAAGCCATTCCATACCCCACTCCGCGGTCAGCTAAGTTTTCACAGACATATTGCTCACTGGAAGGTGTACTTAAGCCGTATCCATTATTCTCAATAACAAAAATCACAGGTAATCTCCAAACTGCGGCAACATTTAATGCTTCATGAAATTCTCCTTGACTTGTACCACCCTCTCCTGTAAAAGCAAGTGCAACTTTCTTTTCACCTTTTAATTTTTTAGCTAATGCAGACCCTCCGGCTACAGAAAGTTGCGGACCTAAATGCGAAATCATACCACAGATATGATGCTCCGTACTTCCAAAATGAAAACTACGATCTCTGCCTCTAGTAAAGCCTTCTTTTTTTCCTTGCCATTGCAAAAAAAGTTTTTCAAAAGAAACATTACGAGTAGTAAAAACACCAAGATTACGATGCATCGTCATCATCCATTCATCCGCATCTAATGCCAAAGTAGACCCTACGGCTATCGCCTCTTGCCCTATACCGCTAAACCATTTACTTACACGTCCCTGACGCAGAAGCTTCAACATTTTCTCTTCTATATATCGTGGATATACAAGTTGGTTATAAATATCATATAACTCTTCGTCTGAACGATTTCCTCTGTGGAATTTCATGAGAGTGTAAATGTACTATTTAGGCATTAGGGATGCATGAATAGAGAATAAGGATTTTCTATATTTTTTAGACTGCCCATCTTTCTTTTATTTAGGAGATTGCGCTCTTCACATGGTCTATACTCCAAACTGCTCCAAATGATGATTCAGATGTTTATAAAACATCGTATTCCATTCATTCGCTGTAAGGTTTCCCAGAGCATGAGACTCTTTACCATCGAAAATAGACGCTCCATCTTTTTGCACTTGCCAAATATGATTTACAATATCATTTTTCTGTTTATCAAAATCTTGCTCAGCCGGCACAATAAAGTCTGGTGCCGTTCTGCCATTCTTAGCATAAGGTTTTATGCCAACCACTGTTTTTTTAGCAAACAATTTAATCATCATTTTGGCTAAGCCTCCAGGTTTTCGAAAATTGGAAGGCTTGTAAACCATTTCATAAGGCACATTACAATGCTTGAGCATTTGAGCTACGTTCATTTTACCCCATTGCGGCTGCGATTTGGGGCTTAGTTTATTTATTCTATCAATTAAATTTTGACTTTCTTCGGCTGTAAAAATATTGGGGAAATCCATGGCGCAATTTACTTCTAATATTTAAAAAAATAAAATATGATTTATAAAAAAGCCTCCCTAAATAAAAAGGGAGGCCTCTATTACTTAAAATTAAATGAATTACATCATACCCGGCATGCCACCCATTTCTGGACCATGGCTATGCGGAGCTTCTGGCTCAGGTTGATCAGCTATTACACACTCCGTGGTTAACAGCATACCTGCTATAGAAGCCGCGTTTTCTAATGCTACACGACTTACTTTAGTTGGATCTAAAACACCTGCTTTTTGTAAGTCTTGGTACTTTTCGGTACGAGCATTAAAACCATTCCAGCCTTTTGCTTCACGTACTTGCTGTACAATAATGCTACCTTCTAAACCAGCATTTGCTACAATCTGACGCAATGGTTCTTCCAATGCACGGCGTACGATGGCTACACCTGTAGTTTCGTCTTCGTTTTCACCCTCTACCTTAGCTAAAGATTTTATTGCACGTATAAAGGCTGTTCCACCTCCTGGTACAATTCCTTCTTCTACAGCTGCACGTGTTGCATGTAAGGCGTCATCTACTCTATCTTTCTTTTCTTTCATTTCTACTTCGGTAGCTGCACCTACATATAATACGGCTACACCTCCGCTTAGCTTAGCCAAACGCTCTTGTAGTTTTTCTTTATCGTAGTCACTTGTAGAAGTTCCTATTTGCGTTTCTATTTGTTTGATACGCGCTTTGATAGCTGCACCTTTTCCTTTACCGCCAACAATTGTTGTATTGTCTTTATCAATTGTCATGCTTTCACAAGTTCCTAAAGCATCCATATCAGCTGCTTCTAAGTTATGACCCGTTTCTTCACTGATTACTGTACCTCCCGTAAGGATTGCAATATCAGCTAACATTTCTTTACGACGATCACCAAAACCAGGCGCTTTTACAGCCGCGATTTTGATTGTACCACGTAATTTGTTCACTACCAAAGTAGCTAATGCTTCACCTTCTAAATCTTCAGCTATGATAACTAATGCTTTTCCAGTTTGAGCAACTTTTTCTAAAATGTGAAGGATTTCTTTCATAGTAGAAATCTTTTTATCACAAATCAAGATATAAGGATTTTCTAATTCCGTATTCATCTTCTCGCTATTCGTTACGAAGTATGGAGATAAATACCCTCTATCAAATTGCATACCTTCCACAACGTCAACCGTTGTATCAGTGCCTTTAGCTTCTTCAACCGTAATTACACCAGAAGTACCTACTTTTTGCATTGCTTGAGCAATCAAGGTTCCAATTTCGGCATCATTGTTTGCAGAGATTGTTCCTACCTGTTTAATTTTTTCTGTATCGCTACCTACTTTTTGACTTTGCTTCGCTAGGTTAGATACTACAACTTGTACTGCTTTGTCAATCCCTCTTTTCAAGTCCATTGGGTTAGCTCCTGCAGCTACATTACGCAATCCTTCTTTGATAAAAGCTTGTGCTAATACGGTTGCAGTAGTTGTTCCATCTCCCGCTACATCAGCAGTTTTAGAAGCTACCTCTTTAGCCATTTGTGCACCCATGTTTTCAAATGCATCTTCTAGCTCTATTTCTTTAGCTACTGTTACACCATCTTTAGTGATTTGCGGAGCACCAAATTTTTTCTCTATTACTACATTACGACCCTTTGGTCCTAAAGTAACTTTTACTGCGTCAGCTAATTTGTCTACACCCGCTTTCATTTTGTTACGAGCGTCTAGGTTAAATTTTATTTGTTTTGCCATCTTATATTAATGTTTAATTTTTAGTTTTTAACTTTTAATGCCTCTGATAGTTTACCAAACCAGATTAGACATTTGGAATTTTATTTTTTGACATTTGCAATCATTATACAATTGCTAGTATATCGCTCTCGCGCATGATTAAATAATCTGTTCCGTCTACGTTTAGTTCCGTACCAGCATACTTTCCATAAAGTACAGTATTACCAACTTTTACTGTCATTGGCTCATCTGGTTTACCATTTCCAACAGCTATAATTTTACCGCGCTGTGGTTTTTCTGTAGCTGTATCTGGTATAATAATTCCTCCTGCTGATGTTGTTTCAGCTTCTGCTGCTTCTACCAATACACGATCGTGAAGCGGTGTAATGTTTACTTTTTTTGCCATAATAGTTCTTCGTTTTTTTATTTAAAAATTAATGTCCTGCCTCAAAAGCCGGAATGATTTCATACTTCTATTCTAATCACAGAATGTGCCAATAAAATATACATCCGTCATTATTGCAGAATCCCCTCTGAGGCCGCCAAAAGTAGGACATTATTGCAAGCTAAAATTCGAAATAATTATCTTTTGGCAGTTTGGCTGAATTTTTTCACTAAATAAACCCCAAAGAAGGTTACAATAGTGCCTAGAGTCAAATTCCAGGTAAAAGGTTCATTTAAAAACAGTATACCTAAGGCAAGTGCCACAATAGGATTGATATAAGCGTAAACACCTGATATATCTGTGGGCAAATGCTGCAATACGTACATATAACACAGAAAGCATAAAATGGAACCTATAAAAATTAAATAAGCCATATAACTCCAAGCTGAAAAAGATAATTGACTTACATCCCAATTTTCGCCTACAATGGCCGAAAACAGGAACAATTGTAATCCGCCAAAAAGCATTTGATACCCTATACCTGATAAACTTTTGCCTTTGAGCACCAAGCGTGAAGAAACTAACGTGCCTACCGTCCAACATAGCACACCCGTAAGACAAAGCAAGATTCCAAAAAGAAAATCACCCTTAAAAAAATCAGAGAGATAGCTATAGAATATTAATCCAACTCCCCCAAAACCAATAAACAAGCCTATTGTAGATTTTGGATTGATTTTCTCTTTATATAAAATTGCGTTTAAAACTATAAGAAAAAAAGGAAACAAACACCCTAGCAAGGCTCCCAGACCGGATGGTATAAACTTAATAGCCCAGGTTGTAAGCCCATTGGCACCTGTAAAAATGAGCAAACCCAGGATACAATTCATACCTAGCTCACGCCAAGTTGGACGATAATTATTTTTTATAAAAAAGAAAACAACAAGTACCAAGCCAGCCACCACATTACGAAAACCACTCAAGAAAAGCGGCGAAAAGTGAGCTATAGCAAGCTTTGACACAAACCATGAGCCTCCCCAAAAAAGGGAGATGGTAGCTAAGGCCCAATATGCGCTGCGCTGTTCAATTGACAAGATGCGGCAAATGTCAATTATTTGTATCAATAAACCCCTTATTTATAAATGTTAAAATAAAGCTTGAATACAAAAATTTATAAACTTCATGTGAGGTTTTCCTTATCTTTACGCTAATTATAAAAATATTAAAAAATGAAAAAGTTTATTTTATTAGCTCTTACTGTAATGCTTTCGGCAGGTGTAGTAATGGCAGACAAAAAATGTTGTAAAAACAAAGCGAAATGTTCTAAAACTGCATGTGCTAAAAAAAGCTGTAGCAAAACGGCTGCGAAAAAAGCTTGTTGTAGTAAAACAGCAGCTAAATCTACTTGTAGCAAAACTGCGGCAACAAAAGCTTGTTGTAAAAGTAAAACAGCTGCAAAATCTACTTGTAGCAAAACTGCAGGTAAAAAAGCTTGTTGTAAAAGTAAAGCACATGCAAGTGCTGGTACAAAAGTTTCTACTGAAAAAGCTCCTCGCATAGCCGAAGACGGAACAGTTATAGAATAAAAAACTTTATAAAATATAATGAAACATCCCTATAAAAGGGATGTTTTTTTATGGCTTATATTTTGCTTCTCGCAAGAATTGCTGAGCAGTAAGCTTATTATCCATTAGACCTTGCATATCCTCTTTAGGATGCTCGCTCATATACTTTCGTACAATTTGCCACCCGAGCCATGATCCAATATTTCCTGGCGATTCTGGCGGCATACCCGCCGTGCTAGGTCCATCATTTACATAAGGCATTATATCCTGCCAAGTACTGGAATAAAACATTTCCTTTTTGGCAAAGAAAAAATAAACACCTTGCTCATTATCGTCGCACCACTTCTCTTGCTTAGCAGAATACCCAATTATTAAATCATCCGTTTTTGTACGGCATACTTGCTCTACAAAGTAAAGTTCCTTGCCTTTGTAAAGGATCATTTCCAGTAAGGTTTTGCCTTCGTACTTAAACGGAAACTTTGCTTCAAAAATAGCTTTAGCAATTTCAACTGAAATGCGCTCTGGCTTGCGGTTTTTTACTTCGTAAGCAGGAATTTGTACTGAGCCATAAAAAGGAAATTGCTCACCAAGATACATATCTAAACCTACCCCTACTGCATTATCAACTGTAATAGCGCTCCACAAATTTAATCCCGACATAAAATAGTATACCTTGCTAATTTTCTCTTCAGGAAAAAAATAATTGATATTCTTAAAAGTTACTTCTAGTTCTTTATCGATATCATCCGTATCAGGAAAATGCGCTTGTACCGTATCATATAAGTTTCTGTAATCCGCCAAGGTCAAAAACTGACGGATTGACGTATCAAAGCGACCCGTCCCGCTTTCGCCAAAACCTGCCAAAGTAGAAACATACAAATTAGTAAAATCAGGGTGTTTCTTACCTAGTGCATCTAAATTAGGGTAAATATTATTTGAATCAATAGCGTAAAACAATTGGTCATAACGTATTGACTTATAACCTAATTCAATTGACTTAGTGTCTAAGGGTTGGCGCGTATTTTTAGTATCACAAGATGAAATCATCGTTATTCCTAAATAACAAATTATTATAACCCTAGAAACAACTGTACGGCTTGTAGTGAAGTATTTTTGCAAAGTTCTTTTTTATTAGAAAACAAATAAACGAAAAAAGGGCGACTATAAAATTTAAAAATATGAAAAAACTAATCTTATTAACCATTGTAAGCTGTGTAATGGCATCAAGCTCATTTGCACAAGACTCTAAAGTAGAAGACGTATTCAAGAAATATCGTTTTGGACTTTATGTAGGACCAACTTTTAATTCTTTAAAATCTACTGCTTCTGAAGCAGGCGGCGATGAAAATGCCTACGGCGTAATCAACGGCAAGGGCCATACAAGTTTTAGTGCTGGATTAAACATGGAATTAAATCTAAATGAAAAATATACTGTATACTCAGGTATTGGTTTAGATTGGAATGGTGGTACTATGAGTGTTGAAAGAGATATCACTAAACCATTAGAAGCGGAATATGCTAGATCTGCAACAGTTGATTATAAAAATCAATATCTTTCTATTCCTTTAGGCATTAAAATGTATGCTGCGGAATTAGGTGATGTAAAGATTTTTGCACAAACAGGTGTTGAATTATCTTTATTACTTAGCCAACGCGGTACCTATAGCATAATGGCTAACGATTCAACTACACTTACTGAAACAGAAGTAGTAAAACTTAATGACTACGGAACAACTACTCCACTTAATTTTGGATGGCATATAGGTGCTGGAGCAGAATATATACTAAACAATGGCAGTGCTGCTTACCTTTCATTACTATACCGCAATGGTATTATTGATTATACTTCTCCTGGATCTAACAAGGATGGATATAAGTATGATGATGGAAATGTAAGATCAAACTCATTTGCTATTCGCATAGGATACTTCTTCTAGAAACTATTTTAAACATAATCAAAAGCCTTCTACGCTAAGCGTGGAAGGCTTTTTTTATTTTACCTTTGTGAGGCATGAAAATTATTCTATCACAACAAAATTACATTATTGGCGATTTTGATTTTAACCTTTCTAAAATCAAAGCAGCGATTGAAAAAGCAATTGAAGCCAAGGGTGAGCTTATCGTATTTTCTGAGTTGTGTATTTGTGGTTATCCACCAAGAGATTTTTTAGAGTTTCATGATTTTATATCTCGATGTAATGCTGCCATAAATGAGCTACTCCCTTTGTCTCAAAAAATAGGTATCCTTATAGGCGTACCCGAAATAAATCCTAAAGAAGAAGGAAAAGATTTATTTAATGCGGCTTATCTTTTGCACGAAGGTGCGATTAAAGGCAAAGCACGAAAAACGCTTTTACCCACCTACGATATTTTTGATGAGTACCGCTATTTTGAACCATCATATGATTTAAGTGTATTAGAATTTAAAGGAAAAAAACTTGCAGTAACTGTATGCGAGGATATTTGGAACTTGCATACTGCCAATAAAGACATGCCTTACAATCCAATGTATCGCGTATCGCCAATGGATGAGTTGATTAAACAATCACCTGATATCATGATAAACTTAAGTGCTTCGCCTTTTGATTATACGCATGCCGAAGACCGAATGGCCATTGTAAAAGCGAATGTAAAAAAATACCAGCTCCCCATGCTTTATTGCAACGGAGTAGGTTCTCAAACCGAAGTTGTATTTGATGGAGGCAGTTTAGTTTTTGATAAAAATGCAAATCTTATAAAAGAAGGAAAGTATTTTGAGGAAGATTTTATAGAAGTACATCTTACAGAAACTGGAGAGTTTACTGAAGGTATATTACAATCAGAAAGAGATGTACCAAGTGAAGAATTAACACCACCGCATTATGATCCAAATTTAAACATTGATAGAATTTATGATGCCTTGGTAATGGGCATCAAAGATTACTTTACTAAACTAGGTTTTAAAAAAGCAACGCTTGGCGCAAGTGGTGGGGTAGATAGTGCACTGACTCAAGCATTGGCCGTTGCTGCACTTGGTAAGGAAAATGTGCATGCCATACTTATGCCTTCACAGTTTTCAAGTGACCATAGTGTGCGTGATGCTGAGCAACTTTCTATCAACTTAGGCAATCCATATGACACTATTGCAATTGAGCCTATTTATGATGCCTTTATGCAACAGCTTAAGCCTCATTTTAAGGACCTTCCTTTTAATGTAGCCGAGGAAAATATTCAAGCCCGTAGCAGAGGAAATCTATTAATGGCCTTAGCCAATAAATTTGGCTATATTTTATTGAACACATCAAACAAAAGTGAATTGGCCGTTGGTTACGGAACACTCTATGGCGACATGGCAGGTGGCATATCAGTCATAGGTGATGTATATAAAATGCAAGCGTACAGATTGTGCGAATACATAAACGAGAAAGCAGGAAAAGAAATTATACCACAAAATATAATTGACAAAGCTCCTTCGGCTGAATTACGCCCTGATCAAAAAGATAGCGATTCCTTACCGGAGTATATGGATTTAGATACCATACTATACCAATATATTGAGTTAAGAAAAGGGCCTAAAGAAATTATGGCTATGGGTTACGATGAAGCATTGGTGAGCCGAATTTTAAAAATGGTAAACAGAAATGAATACAAGCGCAATCAGTTCTGCCCAATTATTCGTGTGTCCTTTAAGTCATTTGGTGTTGGTAGACGGATGCCTATTGTTGGGAAGTATTTGGGGTAAAGAATGTTGAATTTTTAATTTTTCGTTGCATGCCGCTTTTTCATATTGGCATTCTCTTTTCTTGACAAGTAAAATTGTTGTATAAATAAGTACTAATTTTTATCTCAGATTAAACTTCTTCCATTCTAATCGTGTCAAAGATTCAAACATTAAAATTGAAAGACATGAAAAACAAAATTTTATTAAGTGTGCTCGTTATATGTATAGCCTTATTCACTTTTAGCTCAGAAGCTACAGCAAAGACAATTCGTGGTAAAAAAACTAAAAAAGTAGTTTACGTAAAACGTGGACCTAATAAAGGCAGAACCGTAATTGTAAAAAAGCACCGTCGTGGTCGCACTAAAGTGATTACGCGCAATCCCCATGGACGTTTTGTACACTATGTATCTCCTAATCGCGGCGGTCGTTCTTGCGGCACCCGAGCTACAAGACAGTGCGGAAGACGCTAATCGACACTAAATTTTCTATAGCCTTCTCTTTTATAGAGAAGGCATTTTATTTAAGATAATTTGTATTTATACCACCAAAACATCGGTACCCAACAAGCGCTCGTTCTTCAAATCAAAATCCTCAACAACTACAAAGCTGGGTGATTTGCCAACTTCAAAACTTCCTAAGGTATCCTCTAGGCCAAAAAGTTTAGCTCCATTACTCGTGGCCCATTGTAATATTTTATTCAAAGGAATATCTGGAAAATTATCTTGTATAGATTTTGCTTCGGCCAAAATATTTAAGCTATCGTTAGATGCAAGACTATCAGTACCTAAAACCAAACGCTCCTGGATATGAGTGAAGAGTAAAATATCTGGTAGTTGATCTTCTATGTATAAATTGGCTTTAGGGCAAAAACAAAACCAATCGTTTTTATCAATAAAAGTAAAATCATCTTTGCGCGTAAACGTATTATGAACAAATAGTTTTTTTGACCCCGCACTTAATAAACGTTTTGAATTCTCAAAACTTGATTTACAGCTTTTTTTTTGGATTATTTCGTTCTTATCTAAACCAAAATACTCATAAAATGCATCAAAACTGCCTTCCTTTCTTTCAAACAATAAATTCTCAGCTTCACTTTCTTGATTGTGAATACTTATAAAATTAGAATGCTCATTGACTAGCTTATACATTCCTTCATTACAAGTATAAGGCGTATGCAATACTAGGGATGCAGGCAGCGCTGCTTTTCTAAACTCATCAAACACTTTTTTATAATCAGCAAAGCGCTTTACACTATCTGTTTCGCGTATAGCTATGCACTCAATAAAATTGAAATACTTGATTTTACTTGCTTGCTTGACCTCTATACTTTTGGTTGTATTGCAAATATCTCCTACGGCAACAATTCCATTCTTACACATTTGAGCATCTGCCACTTGCTGGGCTTTTTGGATAAGCGTGTCTTCAACCTTTTGCAGCATTTTTTTGCTTACGTTTTGTAAGAAGGTACTCAAACCGGTTTTTTCTTCAATCAAGCCTTTGGTATGGCTTAGCTCTAAGTGACAATGAGCATTAATCATACCCGGCATGAGAAGGCCGTTATGCTTTTTATAAGCCTCATTGGGTGTACTATCCTTTAGTTGTACAATTTCACCACTAGCATCAACTTGTAAGTACAAATTGCTATGAAATTTATATCCGTCAAAAACAATATCTGCTGTAAGCCATTGCATAAAAAGAAAATAGTTATTTTCGCTCTTCAAAACTACGATAGATGTTATTCAAAGCCTCAATACAAGTAATGCCAATTAAAGGTTTATTAGATCCTCAAGGAAAAGCAGTAAATGCAAGTTTGCATAATATAGGACTTTCTGGGATTAACAATGTGCGCATAGGTAAAGAGATAACTATGGAGGTTGAAGCTGCAGACGAAGCTGCTGCAAAAGCGCAAATAGAAGAGGCTTGTTCTAAATTATTGCACAATGCTGTAATGGAAGAGTATAGCTATGAGCTTAAAGAGGCTTAATTAGTTCCTTCTATCAATGCCCCAATACATTTTATTGCGGAGTGTTTGTAGGAAGTTTTGACCTTCTAATCGCACTAAATTAATATCAAATTTTTCTTTCTTAACAGCAAGTGATACATCTGTACTAATAGGAGCCGATCGTGCGTCCAAGGTGCATAAAAACTGCTTGGCCCTCCCTTCTATTTCAAAAGAGATTATTTGATCATCTGGCACAACGACTGGTCGTACATTTAAATTATGCGGGGCTACCGGTGTTATTACAAAATTATTAGCCTGCGGGAAAATTACAGGACCTCCACAACTTAGAGAATAACCTGTAGATCCTGTTGGGGTAGAAACAATAATACCATCAGCCCAATAAGTACATAAAAACTCGCCATTGATATAAGTATGAATAATAATCATGCTCGAGCTATCTTTTCTATGCAATGTAAATTCATTTAACGCATAGGGCGCATCGGCAAAAAGTGGATCACTTGAATCAAGATGAACCAAACTCCTTTTATCTATTATAAAATTATTGCTTTGTAGTTGCTGCAAGGCTGACTCTACCTCAGTCACACCCGTACCAGCTAAAAAACCTAATCTACCCATATTAATACCTAAAATAGGAATCCCTTTATCACCTACATAAGTTACCGTATCTAAAATTGTGCCATCGCCTCCTAAACTTAATAAGCATCTTACATCCTTGGTTAAAGGATCTTCTTTTGAAAACGTTCGAAATGTTTTGGGCAATAAATCATGCAATTTTAAATGCGGTACCATTCCTTCAAAAATGATTAAGTCACATTTATACTCCTTAAGAGATTTAAAAATTTGACTTAATACTTCAAGGTCATCATCGTCAAAGACTCTATTATAAATCGCAATGAGCATAGGTTGATTATTCGTTTCTTAAATTTAAAAATAGGCCTTTTTCGCTTAAGCTATTAAAACTATACTCAATTCTAGCTTTTAAATAATAAGAAAAAACAAGATCTAAACCCAAACCATAGCCATACAGCATTTTATTATTCAAAAAACTATTTCCAAAATTATTAGAATGTACATAGCCACCATCAACATAAGATTTAGCATATACATCAATTGGTAATTGTCTTAGTATAGGAAGTATTTTTTGTCTTAAATCATAACTAAACAATTTATATCGCAAATCTGCCCGCATTAAACCATAGTGACTTCCATCAATTATATAATATTCAAATCCTCTTACAAAGTCATTTTTAAAGCCCATAGCTCTATAATTAAAATAGGGCTGCTCATCAGGACCTGATAATCTACCTCTGATGTGAATAGCCGTAGACAATTTACTAGTAATTGACTGGTAATTTGCAAGGTGCAAATAAGCTTGCCATTGATTAAAATCTTTTACTAAGCCTAATCCTTTTTGCTCAGCAAATCCATCTATTTCCCAACCGCTTGTGGGGTAATTTCTATCATCTGTATTATTATATTGATATCGATATCTTATTTCGGGTATATTAATTTTAGTGCGCCCTCCTAAAAATTCGGGCACATCGCGCATCATACTATCAGAAAGACCTAAATGATAAAAAGAAAAACGCAACTCATGCGTAGCTGCATAATTAGGACGATATAAGTATGCAAACTCCGCTCGCAACCATCGGTACGGGTTTTCGCTTTCATCTCTAAAAAATACTTGACGATTACTATCTGTACCAGAGTGTATTTCCTTCCCGGTATTTAAAGCTAGACTTGTACGGATACCACTTTTAAGACTTTTATCAATAAACGGGTTCGAGTAATACATATAAATATGTTTATTAAATCCCGCCTGTACTTCTACACCTATTTCTTCATTACGCCCTCTAAAATTTTTACGATTTATATCGGCACCTATGTTTAAACGATCTAGCTTTCGGTTAAACTGCGTCCACCAAACATTAAAGTTTCTATCCGCCAGCGTTACATAAGGATGCGCATTCCAATAAAATAATTCTTTCAGGGTGTATTCTATATCAATACTATCATTGACTTTATTAAGTATGGCAGCTTCTGCTGTAATAAATAATTTTGCATTTAGAATTCTCTGTCTGTTAAACTCTACGACCTCATTCAACTTCTCATTATTAATTCGATGGCCTTCTTTAATATTAAGCTCTCTACGAATTACGAATTCCTTCGTCGTTTTATTTCCTTTAAAAAGTATCTTTCTAATAATTAATTCATCACTCCCCTCCTGCCCTTTCGCATTTTGAAACCCAACACACCATAAAATTATTACAAGAATTGAGCTTACTAGTTTCATTTACTTTCTTTAAAAGTATAAATATCAATTTGGTCAGACCGCAAAACGTACACCTGATTTTTTTCAATACGTGCGTTCAAAATATTTTCAGGATGCGGTAAATCTATTTCAGATGATTGCAAAGACTTAGTGTTATATGAGTTGAGCTTACCATTTTTATAATACACAATATAATTGTTCAATACATTGCTCTCATTAGTATGAAACCTATAGATCGTTCTATAAAACCCAAATCGATCAAACTGTAAAATACCCTCGGTGGTATCGGTCATATAAAGTGTTCTGTCCCGCTCCACCATATGACTAGGACTTACAGCAAAGTCTATCATATTTCTTAAAGGATAGGAATACTGTACTTCTATTTGTTCATTGATTTTTAAAAGATTACCCGACGGATCAAACACCCAAATATTACCATCCATACTATTGGCAATAGCCGGCACATTAAATAAACCTATCTTGGATAAATCAATTTCATTTTTTAGGCTGAGCATATTGTCTAATATTTTTATTTGGCTAAAGCCTGAATAAAAAACCAAAACACGCAACGGATTGGTTGCATCAATGAGCGTTACAGCGCCTGAGTTTACATCATTAAATACTGCAAGGCTATCACCTTGATTATTATACTTTACAATAAAATTATTATCACGTACCACATAAAGGTTTCCTATTGGATCAGTTGTAAAATATCCTTTTTTTACAGGAATTTGCTTCTTTAACGTAAAACTATAGTCAATTGCAAACAAGCCTATACTTGTAAAAGAAAATAAGCAATAAACTAAAAGAAACCGCATGAGTTCAAAATAACAATTGACGAGCTAGCCGCCTAAAGATTACACATAAAGTTATTGTAAGGTCGAGTATTTACCCGGATAATCTAGGATCCAATCTGCACCAGCTGATTGTTCTTCACTTTTATAAAGTCCTTGATCCGTAGCGCAATAATAAAAGATTCGCTCAACACCTGTTCTATAAACAACCTTTTTGCTTTCGAGGTACTGAACCTTAGCAAACCAAGGAATACCTGTACTACTAGCTTCAAAAGAGCCGCTTACAGGATTTAATTTGAATAAGCCCATACTGTCTCTGCCCATAAACAAATCCATTCCGCCATCCATATTCTCAACAGCATTTACAAAAAGAATATTTTTACCATTAGCAGATACGCCGCCATACTTTGTCCAATCTGCACCTCCATTTGTACTGAATGCACAACCTAATGTACCATCATAATCTGTGGCTATTAAGGTATTACCCATACTAGTTAAAAAGTAATTTGAACCAGCTGATAAAGTACTTGCACCTGGTGCCACTGGTGTCCATCCACCAACGCCACCTGTTCTTACAAAAATACTAGCATCATCCTGTATAGCATATATATTATTGTTATCTAACTCAGCCACCGAGGTTGGCGAGGCTGCCAAACCAGAATTAGCAAATGTTTTACCCAAATCATCGCTTTGTTCTAGGCCTCCATTTACACATAGGTAAACTCTCTTTATAGATTCATCATAAAGCATTTGATGTGGTACAAAGTATTTTTGGTACAAGGGCTCGTCTTCATACGGACGCGCATTTGTATTAGAAACGTTGAATGCACGACCATTATCATCGCTTACATAACAATTCCCTTTTAAATAAAGTATATTAGTATCAGCCGTAATTATTTGTCTTACAGCTACGTCATCAAAATAATGTAACGGACTATAAAATTTATCGTCATTCGTTTTGTGAACATCACCTAGCAAACCTCCTAAATACATTACATAAGGAGTTCGCACAACACCTGTATTATCAATTTGATTGATTTTCTCACAAGCAGAAAACCCAACTACTATAATCAGGCATATCCATACTAAATAACGTTTTATCATCATATAATTAACTAGTGTGATTGATAAGTGAAAATAATACATAAATTGGACACTTAATCACTTTTTAAAGGTAGAAAATAGTTTTATCATAAGAATAGACGCAAATTTGTAGCTAATCGTTGATAAAGTATGAAGATTTCTTTTCATGGGGCTGCCCGTACAGTAACAGGTTCAAAACATATTATCCACCTTAACAATGGTAAAAAAATACTCCTAGATTGTGGTTTATTTCAAGGCTTACGAGAAAAAACAAGAGAATACAATAGTGAGTTAGGTTTTGATGCCAAAGAAATTGATCATGTTATTTTATCGCATGCTCATATTGATCATTCGGGTCTATTGCCCAAGTTGGCTAAAGATGGTTTTCGTGGTAAAATTTGGTGTACACATGCTACAGCAGATTTAGCCAAAATATTATTATCTGACTCGGCCTATATACAGGAAGCTGATGTCTCTTATGTAAATAAAAAAAGATCCAAACAAGGTCTTAATTATCTGTCACCTATATATACCGCCTCGGATGCCGAAATTGTGTACCCAATGTTTAGCACCTTGGCCTATGACAAAAAAATAAAAATTGATGAGGATATTGAACTCATGCTTACAGATGCCGGCCATATTTTAGGCAGTGCCTGCGTGCATCTTACCATCAAGGAAAACAATAAACCCGTGCGCATTACTTTTAGTGGAGACGTGGGTAGATATAGAGATATCATTTTAAAATCTCCAAGTAAATTCCCACAAGCTGATTATATTATTTTAGAAAGCACCTACGGTAATTCGTTACATGCCAATTTTAGACCAGCTAATGAAGAGTTACTAAATCATATTGAAGAAGTGTGCGTTAAAAAAGGAGGTAAAATAATCATACCCGCTTTTAGTGTAGGCCGTACGCAAGAAATTTTATATGACTTAAATATGTTGGAGTTAGAAAACCGACTTCCTGATGTTGATTATTTTGTAGATAGCCCATTATCAAATAGAGCAACTGCCGTAATAAAAGCACACCCAGATTGTTATAACAAACGAGTGCAAGAAATACTAAAGCGAGATAGTGATCCTTTTGGCTTTAAGGGACTAAAGTTTATTACTAAAGTAGAAGATTCCAAAGCACTTAATAGTCGCAAAAACCCAATGGTTATTATATCTGCTAGTGGAATGGCAGATGCCGGACGAGTAAAACATCATATTGCAAATGCGATTAGCGATGAAAAAAATATGGTTTTGATTGTAGGTTATTGTGAGCCAAACTCCTTGGGTGCAAGGCTTGCTCGTGGAGAGGAAAAAGTAAGAATTTTTAGAGATGAGTATCAGGTAAAAGCAAAAGTTGCCAGCATACGTAGTATGAGTGCCCATGCTGATTATGATGATTTATGTCAATTCCTTTCTTGTCAAAATCCGCGTCAGGTAAGTAAGCTATTCCTTGTGCATGGTGAGTATGATGTACAAAAAGAGTTTGCTCGCAAACTAAGTAAAAAAGGTTTCCAAGATGTCGTAATTCCTGAAATGCATCAGACCATTGGACTAGGTATTTAGTATGATTTAACTCATATTATACGATATCCCCACTATTATATTACACTTTATAACATGTGTATTAGGTTGTAATGCAGTATTTTTTGGCACGCCTTTTGCCTATGTATTGTTAGTATAACGAATGATACGAATAGAATGAAAAACCAAAATTCCATAATCGTCCTAGGCGCCTCTCCTAACCCGAGTCGCACAAGTTACTTAGCAGCAAAAGTTCTTTTACAAAAAGGATATAATGTAAAAGCAATTGGAAACAAAACTGGTAAAATAGATCAGCTAAATATTTCAAATGAAATTCCAACTACAATTAACAATAAGGTTGATGCCATTACCATATTCCTTAAACCGGAAAGACAAAAAAAATACTACGAGTATATATTAAATTTAAATCCAACTAGTATCATTTTTAATCCTGGAACCGAAAATCCAGAACTGATACAAATGGCAGAAAACAAAAAGATAAATATTATTAGCTGTTGTACAATTGCAATGAGTGCAGTAGGTATGCTCTAATATTTTCCACAGTCCTTACAAAAACATTTCATTTAAAAATGATAGAAAGTCCTTATCTTAGGGCAGCATGAAAAATTGGAGACACTTTAATGGAGACAATATAAAGCTTGATATTTATGACGCAGTAGAAAAAGCGATTATTGAAGAATCAGCTGCAGGTCATAATCTTAAAGTTTGTATTGGTACGGATTCTCAACAAAAAGGTGCTGAAACAGAATATGCAACAGTCATTGTTTTTCTGCGCGAAGGGCGCGGAGGTTTTATGTATATTCATAATGAAAAAAATGATCGAAAAATTTCTATAAAAGAACGTATGCTCCTTGAAGTGGCCAAGAGTATAGAAATAGCATATAAATTATGTGGGCTATTTAATAAGTACAATGTGGAAATGGAAGTACATGCCGATATAAATACAAACCCGCAATTTAAAAGTAATGTTGCCTTGAGCGAAGCCACGGGTTATATCTTAGGTATGGGTTTTGCTTTTAAAGCCAAACCTGAAGCATTTGCAAGTAGCAGTTGTGCCAATAAAATAGTAAATTAGCGCTTAGTATGAAAGGCAGCAAAAAAGGCATCCAACTCCTATCCATTTTAGTATTAGTAGCATTTTTGAGTAGTTGCAATACCTATAATTGGCAACGAAAGCGCTATTACAAAAGCGATAAAGAAAAAAACTGGAATAATTATAACAGCGAAAAAACCAAGAAAGACAAAGAGAAAGTGATAGATAAATATTATAAAAAATATTAATATAATTATCTTTTTATAAATACCCTGTTAATTACAAAGTTGCACTTTAAAAAAATTGTTATATTCGTTAGCTAAATTTTTTAATTATGATGAAAAACTCACTCCTACTAGTGGCTATCGCTCTTTTTACACTTGCATTTAGCTCATGTAATACGTACCACAGTATCAATAGCGCTAAAAATGTAGCTCAATTAAGTGCTAACCCTTTTGTAAAAAAAGTAGCTCGATCAGTAATCTCAAACATTAGCAAAAACGTAATAGGCAAGGGACTTACTTCCTTCAAAGGAAAACCTTTATTGCGCTCTTCTTTGAGTTCACTTTTAAATACGAGTCAAAGTGTAAGTACGTTTAAAAACATGCTTACAAATACATATGGTATCCCTCAAACTAAAGTAGAATCAAATTATAAGAACATGGGAACTGTTCGTGACGTAATTGGTTTTGTAGCTAAAAACGGTAAACAGTTTGACTTTAATTCTTATTCTAATAAATTGTTTTAATTAAAACATACTAAAATAAAAAAGAGACCATCTGTCAAGATGGTCTCTTTTTTTATTTCGTCAACAGTTCAGTCATAAACTCAAGCATCTGTTCACCTCCACGCTTCTTAACGGCCGAGGTCAAAAACATTGGTGGCAGCTCCTCCCAACGCTTCATCAATTCAGCATTAAAAGCGTTTACATTTTTCATTACATCAGATTGTTTGCTTTTATCAGACTTTGTAAAAACAATAGCAAACGGAATGTTTCTTGCACCTAAGTCATTTATAAACTCTAAATCAATCTGTTGTGGTTTATGGCGGCTATCAATTAATGCAAATAAGTTTACTAAGTTTTCGCGCCCTTCTAAATAATTCCATATCATACTATGGAAAGATTGCCGT
This sequence comes from uncultured Chitinophagaceae bacterium, assembly GCA_937981995.1. Lineage (GTDB taxonomy): Bacteria > Bacteroidota > Bacteroidia > Chitinophagales > Chitinophagaceae > JAGNRR01. The sequence goes on along the minus strand of CALJNC010000012.1, from coordinate 99,268 downwards.
TGTTTTTTTGAAACCTTGGCGTAACCATATCCGGGTAAATCCACCCAATACTGCTCCTTTCTATTTATCTCAAAATGATTAATCATTTGAGTTTTACCCGGTGAACTTGACGTTTTGGCAAGATCTTTTTGATTAGCCAACATGTTAATCAAACTACTCTTGCCTACATTACTTCTTCCTATAAAAGCAAACTCAGGTCTATCAGGTACAGGACATTGCTCTACCCTAGGACTACTAATTAAATAATTGGCTTGTTTTACTAACATAACTATCAAGGTGCAAATTACATTAATTGAAAATAGCATGTCATGAATCGCACTCATTATTCAGTATTCATTTCACCTTTTTGATAGTTTACAAGTTTATCTTTGTACGCCTAACAATGCAAGTAGTACCTAACGCCTCATCATCTGACTCTAAAAAAAAGCAAGTCGAAAATATGTTTGACGACATAGCACCGCGCTATGATTTACTCAATCGTATTTTATCCTTGCGTATAGATACCCTATGGCGTAAGCGCGTACGAAAATTGATTGCGCCACACACTCCAAACAAAATACTAGATATTGCTACTGGTACAGGCGATTTAGCTATTGAACTGAGCAAACTAAAGCCTCAAGAAATTATAGGCTTAGACTTATCTGCTGAAATGCTGGGTTATGGAGAAAAAAAAATAAAAGCTAAAAAGCTAGAGCATATGATACGTATGCAAAAAGGGGATAGCGAAAATTTACCCTTTGATCAAAATACATTTGATGCCATAGCAGTTTCTTTTGGCGTGCGCAATTTTGAAAACCTTGGAAAAGGATTAGGCGAAATATACAGAGTACTCAAAGCCGACAAACCCTTTGTAATCCTTGAGTTTTCAAAAGTTAAATCTTTCCCATTCAAGCAATTATATGCTTTCTATTCACGTTATATAATTCCAACAATGGGTAAATTGCTAAATCAAAGCAAGGAGGCCTACAGCTATTTGCCAAATAGTGTGGCCGTTTTCCCAGAAGGTGAAGAAATGTGTTTAATTTTAGAAAAAATAGGTTTTAAAAAAGTAGTATGCAAACCACTAACATTCGGCGTAGCCAGTATTTATTATTGCGAAAAGTAATTTTTGCTTTAGTTATACTATTTGGGATTTCAACGCAATACGCGCTGGCGCAGGATGTAAATATGAACAATACCTTACATGATTCTAAAAAATTCTACTTTGGAATATCTATAGGATTTAATACTTCGCAATATAAAATAACACATGATAAATGGTTTATAGATCATGATAGTGTAACCGAAGTGACTCCATTATGGAAGCCAGGTTTACAACTAGGCATCATGGGCAATATGCGTCTGAATAGTTTTATTGACATTCGTACCATACCATCTTTTGTACTGCGTGAAAAATCAGTACGCTTTAGGTTAAAGGATAAAAACGATCTTACTCAAGATATTTATCAAACATCAACCTTTGAGTCTATCCTTTTCCACTGGCCGTTTGAGGCAAAATTTAAAAGTGACAGACAAACCAACTTTAGATTTTATGCATTGCTAGGTGGTAAAATAGATTATGATTTTAATTCTAGCGTACGCAAAAGAAGAACAAGTGATTTACTACATGTAAAACCTTGGGACCTTGGGGCAAATGCTGGCCTTGGTTTTGAATTTTATTTCCCTAATTTTATTTTGGCACCTGAGATTAAATTCTCTCAAGGTCTTATCAATATTATTGATAAAGAAACCACCGACTTGCAAACCGCAAAAGCAATCGAACGATTAAATACACGAATGATTATTTTGAGTTTGCATATTCAAGGGTAAACTATCTTCGTTTTACACCAATTCCTAATTTTGTACCAATATGAATAGTTGGCCATATTGTCAAAAAGTTTGTCGAGTTAAAATTCTTTTTAATCTCTTCTAGGTTGCAATCCGTATTGCACTTAATGCCCGTAAATCGTAAAGCCAATCCACAACCCATATAGGTATCAAAAGATATACGTTCATTATGCTGCGTACCAATAAGAATATTTGGCTTAACAGTTACTCTATCAATATTTACAGGATAAGACTGGTAGCCAAAATCTATTTTATACGCAAGATCTAAATCATTATCCAATGAAAATTTCACCTCCCCATTAAGTTGGTAGTAACGTCTGTTATTCCTCTTACCCTTTTTGTAATAATTTCTTATCCCCAAGGACAAGCTAGCTCCATAGTAGTTTCCTATAAGTACCTCTTCTGAACCATCATCATCCGCATCTAAAATAAACCCACCATAATATCCTATAGTATTTAAAAACTGGCTTGGGTATACATAACCAATTTTTGCCTCTATGCTTTTATTCTCAGCAAGTTCAACTTCATAAAAAATTTGAAGTTGATCAAAACCAATGCGTACAGGGTTTATTTTAATGTGGGATTTCCAATTGGGATTAATGACTTTTTGAGCTTGTATATCCTCTAAAAAAAATAGAAAGAAAATTATATAAACAAAAACAGCTCGCATAATTTAAAGATAAGTTCCAAAACCAAAAAGCGACTTACTTTCGTGAGTCGCTTTTTAACCATAAAAAAATCAAAATTATTCCTAGTCAGGAAAATCTCCGTGTAAAAAATTATTCAAGGTGCTAATATTGCTATCCAATGAATTTTTCTTATCGCTTATTTGCGTACCTGAGATATGCTCATCTTCTGAGTTTGGATGCTCGTCTAAATCTACATTATTACGCTTATAAGCTGGCACCTCCTCATCTTCTTGCTGTTCCTCTGGCTGATTTACATTAAAGCTTAATGAACGCAATTTAGAAGCACGCTCATCAAACGCACGCTTTTGCAATTCAAAGTTAGCTTCTTGCTCTAACTCATAATCGGTTAAGATTCTACTCCCCTTTTTACGTGCTAGTGTTATACCGTGTATTGTTACAAAATCATTTTGAAGATCATCCTCCTGCGCTGCTGGCATTTCTTGAGCAGGCTCTTCAGCAACAGTTTCTTGTACCGTTTCTGTCATTGGCAATGGATTGGTTACTTCAAAAATAATTTCGTCTTCTTCAATCGCTTCTTCCTTTTCTATCAACGTAATTTCTTCAACTACCTCTTCTGCAATCTGCTCATCCTTTACTACTATTTCTTCGGTAACCTCAGGAGTAATTTGCGTTTGCTCAAAAGCTTCGCTCAACTCTTCTTTAACTGTTTCTGTTTCATTAGAAACTATTTCCATAACATGCTCTTCTGTTACTTCTTCAAGTATTGGCATAGCCATTTCCATTTCTTCTAATGAAGGCTCAAAACTTAATGCTTCTTCTTGCATATCATTAGATGACAATTCTACTATCTCTTTTTGCTCTGGCTCAAGAGCCTCCTCTCTTACATTTCCAAAGCCATGCTTAATGGCAGACATATTAGGAATCGCAGGTGGTTCAACTTCAAAAGAAGTCGGAGTCAAATCTAAGGAATCAATAATTCCTTTTGCTTTGTTAGAAACCTCTTGCGCTCGTGGTGATACTTCTTCTGGTTTTCTCTCAGCAGTATCTAAAGAAACAACAACCTTATTTTTTTCTTTATTTAAATCTTCAAAAGCTCCTTTTGTTTCATTTGTTTTAAAACCTGTAGCTATTACTGTGATGCTGATATCTTCTCCAAGATCCTCATCATAGCCCATACCTAATATCAAGTCACAATCCTCCCCTGCTTGCTCTTGCACAAAGGCTTGAATCATTTCCATTTCATCTAATGTATGCTCATGCTCACCTTGGCTTGAATTTACATTTAATAAAATCCATTGTGCTCCTTTGATATCTCTATCATTTAATAAAGGAGAACTCAATGCTTCCTGCACAGCTACTGAGGCTCTATCCTCACCACTTGCACTTGCGCTACCCAAAATAGCACTTCCTCCATCGCGCATTACAGTACACACATCGGCAAAATCTACAACGATATGCCCTTTAGAGGAAATTACGTCTGTAATACATTTAGCTGCAGTTGCTAAAATATCATCAGCCTTAGCAAAGGCTTCTGAGATAGCAACATTTCCAAAATGCTGACGCACTTTATCATTAGATATAACTAAAAGCGTATCTACATTTTCTTGTAATTCTTTTATGCCTTCTTCTGCATATAATTTTCTTTTTCGTCCCTCATAGGAAAAAGGCGTAGTAACAATTCCTACAGTTAAGGCTCCGGACTCCTTAGCTAATTTAGCTACGATAGGTGCTCCACCTGTACCTGTTCCTCCGCCCATACCAGCAGTTACAAAAACCATTTGAGTGTTTTCTCCAAATGCTTTTTTAATTTCTTCCAAACTTTCGCAGCTTGCTTCGCGTCCTACGTCTGGTTTTGCGCCTGCTCCTAAACCTTGTGTAAGGTTAGGGCCTAGTTGCACTTTAGTAGGCACTGGGCTTTGACTAAGTGCCTTCATATCTGTATTACACAGTATAAAGTCAACGTCATCTATGCCTAGTGAGTACATGTGATTTACAGCATTTCCGCCACCGCCTCCTACGCCAACGACTTTAATTATACTTTCATTGTTTTGTGGTAATTCGAATTCGATCATGATTTATGGGTTTTGAATTTTATGGTATTTTTTAAATTTGATTATTAGTTTAATTTTTCGTCTTCTTCGTCATCAAATATTTGCATGATGTTTTTACCAATCGCACTGAAAACTTTTTTCAATCCATTGGTTCTTTTTTCACGAGGAATTTCTTTTTGTTCTGGTACAGCATTTGCATCTTCAGGAATTTCTTCTCCTTCTAATTTGAAAAAGTTTTCTAAGTCTTGAGCCAAGTGATCATTGTTATCATCAACAATTGGATCAATTGCTTCCTCTGTTATCGAATTTTCTACAACTTCTTCAACAACGGTTTCTTCTTCTACAGGGAAAAGGCTTTCTAGCTCCGTTTGCACAAGCGCAGTTTGCTCAGCAACTTCAGTAGTAGCCGCTCCTGTTGATTGTTCGTAAATTGTATTGGCATCAAAGTTTGTAAAGCGTTTATTATCTACATCATCATAGCCACGAAGTATTAAACCTATACAGGTTGCAAACATTGGCTGATTTAATTTAGTAGCTTCATTACCAGCAATATGCTGATTAGGAAAACCAATACGAGCCGGTAAGCCTAATTTAAACTCAGTTAATTGCTTTAAGTGCTTCAACTGCGACCCGCCTCCTGTAAGGATTACACCACCATGTAATTTATCCTCCAAGTTTAACTGACGTAAGTGATGCTGCACATGGTCTAAAATTTCTTCCATGCGAGATTGAATTATTTTTGCTAAGTTTTTAGCAGAAATTTCTTTTGGCTTATGCCCTCGTATACTTGGAATAGAAATAAACGTATTGCTATTCACCTCATCTGAAAGTGCTACACCAAACTTCTTTTTCATTTGTTCAGCCTGAGATTTTAATACACCCAAACCGCTTTTAATATCTTGTGTAATATTTACACCTGCACGTGGTATAACTGCAGTATGCTTTATAATACCATCATGAAATACTGCTAAGTCAGTAGTACCTCCTCCTATATCAATAATGGCAACGCCCATTTCAATATCCTCAGGACTCATTACTGCGGCCGCAGAAGCTAATGGCTGCAACTCAAAATCTTTAATTCCTAAACTTGAACGTGTAACAGCGCGATTGATATTTTTTATCGCATCCTTATCTGCCGTAATAATATGAAAATTTGCACGTAAATTATTAGCACTCATACCCACCACATTATCTCTCAAAAAAGGACCATGGCTATCCACCATAAACTCTTGAGGAATTACATCAATAATTTGATCACCAGGGTGAATAGATGTTTTAAACTGCTCTTTTATAAGCATTTCTACATCTTTACGAGCTACTACATCGTCTTCATTTTGTATAACACGCTTCCCTTGCGTTTGTATGCTTTTGATGTGATGACCCGCAACTCCTACATACACCTCCTTTATCTCTAAATAGGGGTTATTTGTTTTACAATCGTCCAAAGCGGCTTCGATACACTTATTACACTCTTCAATGTTTAATACCATACCGTGATTCACACCACTACTATTACTAAATCCACTGCCAAGAATTTCTATCTTGTCATATTCGTTTCTTCGGCCAGCAATCGCTACAATTTTGGTTGTACCAATATCAAGTCCTACAATAATTGGGTTGTTGTTTTCTGTGTTCATTTTCGTTGCTTATTTTTTCGTTACAGGTTCAGTATTTATTATTATTTCTCTTTTTTTCTTTCTTGGTTTGGGCTTAGACGCTTTACTCGCCGTGCGCACTTTAGGTTTTGCAACAGCTTTTTTCTTAGCCACTACTTTTTTTGCCTTTTTTACTACCACCTTCTTCTTAGCTACAACCTTTTTAGTTTTCTTGGTCGCCTTCTTAGTCGATGTTGTTTTCTTTGCTACCTTTTTAGTTGTTTTACGAGGAGTTTTCTTCGCTACCTTTTTCTTAGCTGAAATACGATTTGGCTTTTTTTCTATATCGTCTTGCTCCCAAACTTTTTTGGAGACAACTTTACGTCTCTTTGGCACTTCAATGCCACGTCTTACAGCAACTTGCTCAACTGACGATGACTTTTGCACTGGCAATATTCTTTTGGCTGCAACTGCTCTCTTTATACTTCTTGGCTCAGCAGGTTTTGTTTTTTGCTTTACATATAGCTTAGGTGCTCTTCTTTCTTCAATGTGTTTTTCTTTATGATATCTGCGACAAACCAATTGCTTATCAAAACGCAAATCCAATTCCTTTACATTAGACCAATTAATTCTATTAATCCCTTTTTTATAAAACTGAAATAATCTGAAGAATTTATCCTCCATATTATCCGTTGACCCAAAACGAATATTAGCATTGCCAATTAAACTACTTAATTCAATATCATTATTCTCGTCTAAATTAACTTGAGAAATAGCGGCATGCCAAAACGTATCTTGCTCAATGAATTGTGCAAAGTTTACAAGTTCTTTTCGCTGATCTACAGTAGTAATAGAGCGCTCGGCGGTAAGTATTGGCAAATCAGCAGCGTATTTTCTTGACAAAGGAATCATATACCCTTTTTCATCTAAGTAGTACCCATTACCGGTACTATCCAATCGTTGCACGCGCAACTTAGGAGTTACTTGTATCAATTTTACTTTTACGCTTTGCGCTGAAGTAACAAAAACATCAGCCGACTCGACCCATGGATTAGAATTAATTTTTTCTTCTAAAGCGCTAACATCTAATAACTCGATAGCACTATGATCCAAAACAATATTTTCATCTAACAATGACCGCTCAATATCTTTTGCAGAGACAAATCCAAACTCAGGATTTAATATATCCACTTCTATTGCTTTTACCTGAGAAGTTCTATCCTCGGCTACGGCAAAAACAAATGCACCAATCAGAATAGGAATTGAAAGTAAAAATCCAATATTGCGTAATATGTTTTTAGCTTTTATACTCATGATAATGCGTTTTTAATGGGTTCAACTATTTGATCTATATCTCCAGCACCTGCTGTAATTAAAACTCTTGGTTTTTTGCTTTTAGCCCACTCTACTACACCTTCTTTAGATAATAGATGCTTATTATCAATAGCCATATGATCTAATATCAATTGGCTACTTACACCCTCTATAGGCAACTCTCTTGCTGGGTATACATCCAACAAAATCACCTCGTCGGCTAGATCTAACGAACGGGCAAAGCCCTTAGCATGATCCTGCGTACGAGAAAATAAATGCGGCTGAAATACAACGGCGATCTTTTCATTTCTAAAAAGTGAGCTCGTGCTTTTTATAAGTTGATTTAGCTCTTCAGGATGATGCGCATAATCATCAATATAAACTTGATTGTCATTTTTAATTACATATTCAAACCTTCTGCGTACGCCTTTAAAACTTTCAATAGCCGATTGTAATTTAGGCACATCTAATCCTATATAATGTGCTACAGCAAAAGCAACGACACAATTTTCAACATTGTGCATGCCGCCCATATTCAAGTTTACATTTACCAACACTTCACCGGCTGTACAAATATCAAAATTATAACTCCCTTTTTTGCTCATTACATTTGAAGCATAATAAGTAGCTGCATCGTTTTGCGCACTATAGGTAATCTCTTCTTTTACTTTAAAGTTAGAAGCCTGTTTTAAACCATGCTTGTAAAACACAACTTCTGTGCTGCTATTTACAAATTGATAATAGGCCTTTTCCATTTCCTCTGCCGTTCCATAAATATCTAAATGATCAGCGTCCATTGATGTTACTACAGATATATCTGGAAATAATTTTAAGAAACTACGATCATACTCATCAGCTTCTACAACCACGCAATCATTTTCACTTTTAATATAATTGGTATCATAGTTAGCCGCTACGCCACCTAGGAATGCGTTACAACCAAAACCTTCTTGTGTAAGCAAATGAGAAATCATAGAACTTACCGTGGTTTTACCATGGGTTCCTGCTACACAAATTGCACGCTGATTTTTAGTAAGTAACTGAAGCACATCACTCCTTTTTAATAAAGGGTATTTGTTTTCTTGATACCAAACTAGCTCCTTATGCTCAGCAGGAATAGCCGGAGTATAAATTACAAGTTGCACGTCTTTATCAATTGCATCAAGATTTTCTTCGAAATGAATTTCAATCCCTTCAGCTTCTAACTCTTTAGTTAAACGAGAAGGCGTTTTGTCATAACCACTCACCTTACAACCTGAAGATTGGAAATAACGAGCCAAGGCACTCATGCCAATGCCACCGATTCCTATGAGATAAACTCGCGATATGTCATTTAATTTTATCACTATGCTAGTTCTAATATTTTAGTTGCAATTACTTCATCTGCATTTTTACGTGCAAAAGGTTTTATATTTTTAGCCAGCTCATTTTGAATTTGCTCTTTATCAAAAAGCTCCATAATTTCTGACAATAATTTTTTGTTTACTTCACTATCTTTAATAATATGCGCAGCTTTCTTATTTACTAAAGCCATCGCATTATGTGTTTGGTGATCTTCTGCTGCATGAGGGTAGGGCACAAATATTACTGGCTTACCTACAATACTTAGCTCCGCTATAGATAAAGCGCCGGCTCTACTTACAATTACATCAGCTACAGCATAAGCTTTTTCCATCTCGCGCAGAAAATCAAATACTATTACATTAGACAAGCTCGATGTCTCCTCTTTGGCTTCTGCAGCAAATGTTTTACCCGTTTGCCAAATGATTTGAATATCATGCTCCGCAATTTTTCTAATACAAGAAAGCAAAGCAGCATTTATACTTTGCGCTCCAAGGCTTCCGCCAAAAACAAATAATGTTTTCTTAGTAGCATCTAATCCAAAGAACGAATATGCTTCCTCTTTGTTTACATTCATATCCTGAATAACTGAACGCACAGGATTACCTGTATAAACAATTTTATCTTTAGGAAAAAAGGCTTCCATTCCTTCATAGCCAGTAAATATTGCTTTGGCTTTTTTACCCAATATTTTATTACTCTTTCCTGCAAATGAATTTTGCTCTTGGAGTACAGTAGGTATATTTTGCTTTTGAGCAGCACGTAAAATTGGAAAACTTGCATAACCTCCTACTCCTACACATACATCAGGCTTAAAGTCTTTAATAACTTTTTTAGCTTGTGACATACTCTTCAATAATTTAACAGGCAAGGTTATATTTTTTAGCATATTACTACGATTCATCCCAGCAATATCTAAACCTATAATTTCATAGCCTTCTTTAGGAACTTTTTCCATTTCCATTTTGCCATTCGCTCCTACAAATAGAATCTCCACATCACTACTTAATTTCTTAAGCGCGTTTGCGATAGCCACCGCGGGGAAAATATGCCCGCCAGTACCGCCTCCTGCTATGATGATTCTTTTACTCACTCTTTATAATTTATTCTCTTTATAATTTTCTTCTACAAACTTGCTTACACTTAATATGATACCAATCGTGAGACAAGTAAACCAAACTGATGATCCCCCTTTACTTACTAAAGGCAAAGTCAAACCGGTAACGGGGAATAAGTTTACGTTCACCGCCATATTTACAAATGCCTGAAATACTAAGCTAAAGCTCAGACCCACAGCTAGGAAGGACCCAAACGCATAGGGGCACTTTCGAAATATTATAATACTCCTCCAAAGAAATAATAGATACAGAAAAATCATTCCTATGCCACCTAATAACAAACCATACTCTTCTATAATAATGCTATAAATAAAATCAGAATATGAGTGAGGCAAAAAGTTACGTTGCGTACTATTACCAGGACCTTTTCCAAACAGGCCGCCTTTTGCAATTGCAATTTTTGCTTGTGTTACTTGATAACTTTCTTCAGTTTCTGCACCACCTGCAAAATTGGTTAAACGATTTTTCCAAGTTGTTGCACGTTCAGAAAACATAACTGCTGTACCTACAACTAGTACCAAAACACCAATTAATCCAAAAATGTATTTCCATTGAATACGACCAATAAAAAACATAATACCGCAACAAACTCCAATTACCAGAGCCGTAGACATATTAGCCATGGCAATTAAAAAACAAACAATTCCTACAGGAAGGAATACTCGAAATATAATTTTCTTAAAATCCCCTTGTACCGTTTGCATCTTAGATAACTGCGCTGCAAGAAAAACAAAGAGCGCAAGCTTGGCAAAATCTGATGCCTGGAAAGTTACATTTATAAAAGGCACTGCGATCCATCGTGCGGCACTATTTAAAGTAACTCCACCACTAAGTAAAGTATAAGCCAACAAGGCAATACCCACTATAAGGGAAACAAATGCAAATTTTTTGTACAAAGTATAATTTATATTGTGTGCTACAAACATTATGAGCAGCCCTATGGCTACAATAAATAATCGCTTGATCAAATAAACCTCAGCATGACCATCTTTCATTCTGTAGGCCAAAGAACCTGTACTACTATAAATAGCAATTAAACTAATCAAAGCCAAAACAATAACGATGGCCCATATAATTGCATCGCCTTTAAAGCGATCATTAAAAATTGGTTTGATATTTATTTTTTGTAGCAAACTCATATCTTATAGATTTTTTACAGCAACTTTAAATTGTTCGCCACGATCTTCGTAATTTTTAAACAAGTCAAAACTTGCACATGCCGGAGAAAGCAATACACACTCTCCCTTAGCAGCCAACTCATAAGAAGATGCTACTGCTTCTTCCATGGAACCTGCTTCTAAAACAGGAACCATTGTTCTAAAATGCTCTTGAATAGCTTTTGTATCTACACCCAATGCAACGATTGCTTTTACCTTATCTTGTACAAGTTCTGCAATTTCGCTGTAGTCATTGCCTTTGTCAACGCCACCTAGTATAAGCACCGTTTTCTTTTTCATACTCTCCAATGCATACCAAACACTATTTAAATTTGTAGCCTTACTATCATTAATAAACTCTACACCACGGATACTCACTACTGTTTCCATGCGATGTTCCAATGATTGAAAAGACTGCAAACTCTCTCTAATTTTTTCTGCTCGCACCTCAGCCACTCTTGCAGATATGCAAGCTGCCATGGTATTGTATTGATTATGCTTTCCGTTTAAAGAAATTTTATCTTTTGAAATTGTTACACGCTCGCTTTCTTGCGATAGTACCATTTCATTTTCACTAATAAATGCTCCTGTTTTACTCTTTTGTTCTTCCATTGAAATGTATTGAATTTTTGGGTTGGTTGTTATATAGTTTAAATTGTTCTTTATGTTTTGATCATCAAGATTGAGTACCAAAACATCCTCTTTAGTTTGAGCTGTTGTTATTTTAAATTTTGCTTGTATATAATTATCTAGCTTATAATCGTATCGATCTAAGTGATCGGCAGTAATATTTAATATCACGGCTACATCGGGTCTAAATATTTTAATATCATCTAACTGAAAACTGCTGATCTCCATCACATACCAGGCCGTTGGTTGTGTAGCTATTTGTCTAGCAAAGCTGAATCCAACATTCCCTACCAAGGAAACATCGTAATCCGCTTTTTTAAATAAGTGATAGGTAAGCGTGGCGGTTGTGGTTTTACCATTTGTGCCCGTAATGGCCACAATCTTACTATCAGCTTTATAGCGATAAGCAAACTCTATTTCGCTCATCACATTAATTTTTTTATTAATCACCTCTTGCATTACAGGTACAGTATCCGGTATGCCAGGGCTTTTTACAACCTCTTTAGCAGAAAGAATAATATCCAACGTATGCATAGACTCTTCAAACGGAATCTGAGCTTTTTCTAGCTCATCTTTATAGCGCAAAGGAATTTTACCACTATCACTTACAAAGGTTTTTAAACCTTGCTGATGCGCCAAGAGTGCGGCACCGGTGCCACTTTCTCCACTTCCTAATATGACGATATCATAATTCAATTTCTTCTTACTGTAGTTTTAATGTTACAATGCTTAATACGGCCAGTAGGATACCTACTATCCAAAAACGAGTTGATATTTTACTTTCGTGATAACCTAATTTTTGATAATGGTGATGCAATGGTGTCATTAAAAACACTCTTCGACCTTCACCATACTTTTTCTTGGTGTACTTAAACACACCTACTTGAATCATCACACTTACATTCTCAATTAAGAAAATACCGCAGATAATAGGTACCAATAATTCCTTACGAACAATTACCGCTAGTGTTGCAATTATTCCTCCTAGTGCCAAGCTTCCTGTATCGCCCATAAAAACTTGCGCAGGAAAACTATTATACCATAAGAAACCAATACAAGCTCCAACAAAGGCAGCTACAAAAATCGACACCTCGCCTAGGTTAGGGATATACATAATATTTAAATACTCTGAGAAATAATAATTCCCCGAAACATAAACGAATACCCCGAGACAGATTCCCATTATGGCACTCGTGCCTGTGGCGAGTCCATCTATTCCATCGGTCAAATTTGCACCATTGGAAACCGCAATAATTATAAAAGTGACTAAAAGAATATAAAATAAAGGGGTTAAGTATTTCACAGCTCCTTCTCCAAAAAATGAAGCAATTTTTGCGTAACTCAATTCATGGTCTTTTGCAAAAGGAATAGTTGTTACTGCGGAACGAACTTTTACAAAACTCGCTGTTTTACCATTCTCTATGCGCGTATACTCTTCTCCAATCACCTTATCTTCACTACTATAAATAGGCGAAACTCCTCCAGTTGTTTCACGTACAATATTTACATTATCACTGAAGTACATTGTAGCACCAATGATAATACCAAGCCCTAATTGTCCAACTACTTTATACTTCCCCGCTAAACCATCTTTATTTTTTCTAAACTTTTTTAGATAATCATCCAAGAAACCAATGGCGCCTAACCAAAGTGTGCAAAGCAACATAAGAATGATATATACATTTTTAACATCAGTTAAAAGAATTGTAGGAATCACCAAGGCTAGAATAATTATAATACCGCCCATTGTTGGCGTACCTGCCTTAACCTTTTCGCCGGCAAGTCCAAGCTCACGAATTTGCTCACCCATTTGCTTCTTTTGTAGCAAACGAATAATACGCTTACCATAAACTAATGAAATCAACAGGGAGAAAATCAAAGCAATGGCTACACGAAAAGAGATAAACTGAAAAACACCTGCTCCTGGTAGATTAAAATTCTCTTGTAGATATTGAAATAAGTAATATAGCATGTTATTTTTCTAATAGATTTAAACAGTCCTGTAATATTTTTTTATCATCAAAGTCTAATCGCTCACCATTAATTTCTTGATAAGTCTCATGACCTTTGCCCGCTACCAAAATAATATCTCCCTCTTGCGCAAAACCGCAAGCCGCCTTAATCGCTTCTTTTCTATTGGATATTTTTAGGTATTTCTTTTTTAAATGAACCGGCACACCTGCTTCCATATCTTCTAATATTTTGTCAGGATTTTCAGTACGAGGATTATCTGATGTGAAAATTACTTTATCAGAATGCTCACAAGCAACATGTGCCATTAAAGGACGTTTGGTTTTATCTCTATCTCCACCGCATCCTACAATAGAGTGTAAGGTTTCGCCTCCTGTGCGTAACTTATTTATTGTAGCCAATACATTAATTAATGCATCAGGAGTATGAGCATAATCTACAATCCCTAATATATTTTCTTTAGTAGATGCAATAGTTTCAAAACGACCTTGTGCACCTGTAAGCATACTTAAGTGCTGCAGGGTTTCAATCTTATCATAGTCAAGCATTCTTGCAATTGCATAAACCGAAAGGATATTGTAAGCATTAAACTCTCCAATTAATTTAAAGTGCACCTCTTCATTATCAATTGACAATACCAGGCCACTCAAATTATTTTCGAGAATCTTTGCTTTAAAATCAGCAATTGTTTTTAAACTAAAGGTTTGCTTTCTGGCATTTGTATTTTGCAACATTACGCCCCCGCGCTTATCATCTAAGTTGCTAATTGCAAAAGCTGTTTTTGGCAAGTCATCAAAGAATTTTTTCTTTACTGAAATATATTCATTAAAGTCATTGTGATAATCCAAATGATCATGCGAAATATTTGTAAATAAACCTCCCGCAAAAACTGCACCTGCAATACGCTCCTGATGCACGGCATGAGAACTCACCTCCATAAAAGCATACTTACACTCCGCCTCAACCATTTGCGCTAGTAGCTTTTGCAACTCTATTGCATTTGGCGTAGTATGCGTGCTTTGAATAACTTTATCAGCAATACAATTTTCTATGGTAGAAATTTGCCCAACTTTTATATTCATAGAAGTAAACAAACGATACAATAAGTGCACGCAAGTTGACTTTCCATTTGTACCAGTAATACCTACTAGCTGCAATTTTTGGGAAGGATTACAGTAAAAATTTGAAGCCATTATACCACAAGCGCGAGTAGAATTTTCAACTTGCACGTAGTTTACATCTTCATTAATTTCCTCAGGCAATGTTTCACAAATAACAATTTTAGCACCTTGCTTAATTGCCTTCTTAATAAACATATGCCCATCAGTTTGAAAACCTTTGATAGCAAAAAACAAATCCCCTTCCTTGCAAGCTCGTGAATCGAGTTGCAAATTAGGAACAGCCATATCTTGCTCTCCCGTTTGGGAAAGAACAGATACTCCATTTAATATGTCGTTTAACTTTTGCACTAGCTTAAGTGTATCGTTATTGTTTGTCCTTTTTTAATTGTTACTCCTGGCTCTACCGATTGCCTTGCCACCTTTCCTTTTCCAACGGGTATTACTCTCAAACCTCTACTTTCCAATACAGTCATAGCATTACGCAATCCCATACCCTTTACATTTGGCACATCTTTATTGCCAAACTGCACTCCCTGCGTATCCCACTTTTTATCTTCAGATTCTTTTGCCGATTGCAACCAACCTGTGACTACCTTATTTCTTGTTTCCATACCAAGTGCACTTGCTATGGTAGAAAATTGAGTAGCATGTAATTTTTTTAACTCAGGTGTTCTGTGTAAAGAATCAGTATTTACATAAGTTTTAGGTGTAACTACGTGTGTAGCATACAATCTATTTGCCACTTCTTGAAAAACAGGCAATGCAAGCAAGCCGCCATAATAATTTTTAGAATTTCTACTAGTGCGCACCACTACCGCAATAGTATATTGCGGATCTTCTTTAGGAAAGAAACCAATAAAAGAGGCATGGTACAATCCGTTATACCCTTTCTTTCCCTCGGCATGTCTTGCAGTACCTGTTTTACCACAAATATTATAATATGGATTTCTTAATTTTTTACCTGTTCCACTTTGCACTACCTCATGCATTGCATCTTTAATATCTTCTACCGCACTTGGAATTACTGCCTTTTCATTGAGAACAACCGGCTCAAACTTTTGAATGGTTTGACCATACTCTTTTACAGCATTTACTAAATAGGGCTTCATCATTTTGCCATTATTAGCAATTGCATTGTACACCATACACAAGTGCATAGGTGTAAGCTTCATACCATACCCATAACCCATGGAGCCAATTAAATACTCCTCATCATGCACACGCGTCTCATTCAAATTTGTTTTGCTCTCACCATTTATTTCGATTCCCGTTGGAAGGTGAAGATTTAATTTTTTCAAATTATTGATATAGGCGTTTTTATCATTTTTATAATTATGATAAATCATTTTAAAAAACCCAATATTAGAAGATTGCGCTAATGCTTTTTTTACCGAAACAGTACCTACAGGATGGCTATCTGTAATTCTTCTTTTGCCTATTCTGTAAGATGCTGTATTGCTACAATTAATTGATTTATCTATTTCTGTTTTTTTATCATTTAATAAAGAAATCAGAGAAATCACTTTACAAGTAGAACCTGGTTCAATACCAACCAAAGCATAATTTTTATCTTCATAATACGAGCCATCTTTTTGGCGACCCAAATTAGCTAAGGCTTTTATCTTTCCTGTTTTTGTTTCCATTACAACACAGGTACCATAGGTTGCATTATCAATTTTGAGCTGCTTCATCAATGCATTCTCCGCAACGTCTTGAATATTCATATCCAAGGTTGTTACTACATCTTTACCATTTACAGGCTCTACTTCGCTACCATCAATTGGCATGTAAGCACCACCTGCAATTTTGCGTACAATTCGTCGCCCTTCTTCACCTTTAAGCTCAGTATTAAAAGCATCTTCTAAACCAACTTTTTGAGCGTTCTCACGCCAAATACCCACTGTACGATTTGCCAAAATTCCAAATGGATTACTACGTTTAATATGCGACTCGGTCATAAAACCACCTCTATTGGCACCTTTTATAAAAGGCTGTAATTTTTTTATTTTTAAATATTGTGAATAGCTCACTTTTCGTGCAAGCAAATAATATCGATTGCCTTTTTTCTGTTGCTTTTTAAGTGTAAGCTTATAATCTGTGGCAGACTTTCCTTTATCATATAATATCTCAGCTAAGCTGCTTGATAAAGGATTAATATATTTCTTAAAAGTATCTTTTGGTAAGGTTACCAAATCCAAACGAATATCAAACTCAGGAATTGAAGAAGAAAGCAAACTACCATCCTCGGTATAAATATTTCCGCGCTCAGGTTGTAATACTTGTACATCGGTATATAAACTATCGGCATATGCTTTTAGCTGAGGCCCTTCTTTGAAAATAACGAAACTACCCTTAACTAAAATAGCTAGCGCAAAAAGACACATCCCCATAAAACATAAATACACCCTTAGTCTAATTACTTTATCTGCGCTCATTAATTCGTCTTATTTTCTACCGTTAATTCAATTTTACTTGGTGGCGATGTCAGTACATCCAATCCTTGCTGGACCGCATGCTTTGCCAATTCACTTTCTTTAGTCATAGACATTAGCTTTGACTTCTGATCTATATAATTCCAACGCAATTGTTTTAGCTCAACACTTTTTTTATTCAAATCACGGATTGTGTTTTCAGTATAATGCACAACAAAAATGTTAAGAATAAAAAAGCCCATTACTACTAGTATAAGTGGAATGTTATTTACTAAACCTTGCATCCCCCACTCCTCAAGTGTTGCCTGCCAGTTTGATATGTTTTTCCTTTTATTCACTTTATTGTTTATTCTTTTTTTTAATTTATTCTTTCTGCGGAGCGAATTTTCGCACTACGCGATCTATTATTTTCTTTGAGTTCTATGGTCGTGGGTTTTATTGGTTTAAAAACTTTTAGTTTAAATGCATTTTGATTCTTGCTTATTTTTCTACCCAATAGCTTTTCTTCAGGCGTCATTTCTTCTTCTGTAAATTCTCGGAAGACTTCTTTCACTGCTTGATCTTCTAATGAATGAAATGTGACAATGCATACCCTGCCACCAATTGCCAGTTGCGGTATCACGCCTCTAAGCAAATCTTTAATTACTCCAATTTCATTATTCACTTCAATACGTATTGCTTGAAAAAGCTTAGCGAGATACGTATTTTGCTTACCGCGAATGATAGGCATAATTAAGTTAACTAAATCCTGTGTAGTACGCAGCGGTACAGACTTTCGCTCTTGCGCTATGCGCCTGGCTAATGTCTTAGCATTGGTAACTTGACCATATTGTTCAAAGAGCTTATGAAGTTGCTCCTCATCATATTTATTCACTACATGAGCCGCTGTAAAGGGCTGCCGAGTATCCATACGCATATCTAGGTCTCCGTCAAAACGGATTGAAAAACCTCGATCGGCTGTATCAAACTGATGCGAACTAACTCCCAAATCTGCCAACACACCATGGAGTGGCAAGCAATTGTGCAATCGCACAAAACGATTAGCGTACTTAAAATTTTCACCTACGAAAATTAAGTTTTCATT
The DNA here is from genome assembly GCA_937981995.1 of uncultured Chitinophagaceae bacterium. GTDB lineage: Bacteria > Bacteroidota > Bacteroidia > Chitinophagales > Chitinophagaceae > JAGNRR01. The sequence continues at coordinate 80,977 of CALJNC010000012.1, read as the reverse complement.
TTGGGGTATATTCTGCACCGCATCTTTATCCTGATCAAAAGCAATTAGCTTTCCATTGTCTAATTGTTTTAAAATCTCAGCACTATGACCGCCACCACCAAAAGTTGCGTCGAGATAGTTTCCATTAGGATTGATGTTTAATACGTCAATACTCTCTTGTAAAAGAACAGAAGTATGATAAAGGTTCGTCTTCTTATCATCTTTCATCTGTCGTTCTTTCGTTCATCTATTTATCTATATTCTTCTATTTATCTATATTCTCAGTCTCGCTTGCGCCAGACGTAAAATCACTTCCTAAAACCTTACTTGCCAACTCACTCATTTCATCTGCATCAAAACTGCTTACCTCATCATAAGTAGCTTGATCCCATATCTCCACCTTATCCATCTGTGCTGAAAAAACAATTTCCTTTTTCATGCCGGCGTGTCCTATCATTTGCTTTGGTAATAAAATACGACCTGCACTATCCGGGCTAAGTTTGGTAGCTCCATTCATCAACATGCGTTTTAGTTTTCTGCCTTCTGGTGTATACTGTGGTATACGAGCAATATCTGCCGCTACCACCTCCCACTGGCTTATTGTATAAAACGAAAGACACTTTTCAAATCCACGACTTAGTACAAATTCAGCATCCTCTCCTGCATTGAGTTGTTTTAAATAACCCACAGGTAGCTTTAGTCGCCCTTTAGCGTCCAAATTAATCTGATATTCTCCTAATAAACCCTGCATGTGTTCTAATGAAACATTTAGTTCCACAAAGTAACACAATTTCCCACTTTAATACCCTATAATGGTATACTGTTCTTATCCACAAAAGTTAAACTACTCTTAACTACTGATAATAAAGGGCTCAAGGGCAATTATACGGCTTTATATGCAAAATATGCTGTATAAACTGTGCACTGGCTGTGAATTGGTTATATAAGTAGTGGATTATGGTTAAGAAGTACGTTAGGGGGTTGAATTTAGCTGAAGAACTTGTGAGTTTTAGATGTTATTCAGAAAAGTAGTGTATAACATGGCCTAGAATACTTTCAAACAATTAATGATTTTCAGCAAAGAGCAAATTCAATGTAGTTTAGAAAAGCGATAAAGTGTATGAGAATAAGTATGTATTTAAACACTGCATTAAGAAAATATTATTTTACAGAGATTTGACAATCACTAATACAAAAGCATCGCCATTGTAAAGTACTTTAGTTATATGAAAAATATATTACCCCTTCTTTTTATTATATTTTTAGCTATTACTTCTTGTAATAAAATTGACGATGTCAAAGATTCTTTAGACCCAAAAGCAGCTGCACTTAACTTTTTACAAAACCAATGGGATTGGGATTTTAACATAGATTATAATTATGTAGGCGCAAGCACTGCGCCAGATTATAATGATACATCTACCATTGCAGGTGACTACATAAACTTTAAAGGAGACAACACTGCAGATATAAAAATAGGAGGCCAAACAGATAATGTACCCTATGAATTGATCTCAGAAAACGAATTAAAATTTGACGGTGACACCTTTACAATTACAAGTATTAGTGCAAACCAACTTATTTTTAAATACGAGGAACGCACCTCAACTCCTTGGTTTGACAACGTAAACACACTTTCAAGATAATTTACGCTAAATCACCTCTTTTTTTGACAGGTCGTAAATGCCTGAAACGCAGTGGATTAGCGCATTGTGTACATTTTACACTAGTATTACTAATGATAAGTTAACGATATTGGGTAACTTTAGATTTCCAACGAACCTCAAGATTATGGAATACCGATCTTCTTCGATGCAAGTATTGTATGGCGCTGAGAGAGAAAACGAGCAATTAGGGCATACCAACCTAGGTTACTTATCCTCCAGTCACGGATTCATGCCAAAAAACGAACCATTAAAACACCTTCCAAGTGCGTTTAGTTTATGGGATACTATTAGCCACAAAACACCTGTGCTTATTAAAGAACTCTTATTTCGGCAAGAACTGGATGAGATGTCCGTATTACTCCCAACCGCCCAAAATCTACCTGATAAATTTCTAGCACGCGCAAGTATTCTTTTAGGTTTTTTTGCGCATGCTTATGTAAACTGTGCCGGACCATTAGTTACTCAAGCCGATGTGCCAGATTCTATTATGACCCCATGGCGTATTGTATGTAATCGTTTAGGTAGGCCCGAACCTTTTTTATCTTATTTTGATTTGATAGCTTATAATTGGCAATTTAAAAATGAAAATAACAGCGAGCGCACGCTAGAAAATATGGAATTGCTTTATCCAATTTTTAATTGTAAAGAAGAGCGAAATCTTTATCTCATTCAAACCGAAATGATGGCAAGCGCATCCCCCATGGTACAAGCAGCCGCTGAAGCACAAGAGGCGGCAAGCAACAATGACCATGTTGCACTTTCTAATGCCTTAGATGTAATGATTGCTTGCCTTAAAAAAGTAACACATGTTTCTTTTGCCAAATTAGCTTATCTAAAAAGCAAAAAAAATCATTTGGACCCTGTGGTTTTTACCAAAACAATGATGTCATTTGCCGTGCCTATAAAAGAAGGTATACCGGGACCCAGCGGTACTTCATTCCCTTATGCTCATTTGATAGATACGTTTATTGGAAGAAAAAAATACGATGAGGGCATCTCTCATGAAGCACTTAAAATTAGAAGTCTATACCCACCTGCAGTAAAAAGGTTCTTAGAAGCAATTGCCTCAGTATCAATCGCCGATTATATAGCTGATAGCAACTCAGAAGAATTGAAAAATAAATACATTGAATTAATTGACTCTTATTCTGGCGATAATGGTTTTTTAAATATTCATAGGAAGCGAGTATATAGTTTTATCCAAACCTCCTTTAAGGTAGGGCGCCCACAAACCATTGGAGGATTTAATGCAGACAATGACGAGGAATGGAATAATGTAAATGATGCATTGCGTAATATGCGGAAGGAAAGACCAAAATGTCCATTTGCGCATAAGCAAAAAACAACTCCAACTGAAAAAATACCACGTAAGGAATTAAACGGAGATGAAGTTTCACTCTCAAACTTAGCTACACATAGCAGCTCAAAAACTGGTTACTGGGTAGAGATTGATAATAAGGTTTTAGATATAACTAAATTTATATCAAAACACAAAGGTGGCGATGATACCTTACTTGAATATGTAGGAAGCAGCATAACAACTGAGTATGGAAGAATACATAGTGATAGTGCAATAGCGCATAAAGTTGTAGAAAAGCTAAGCATTGGAAAACTGGTAGAACCCAAATTTAAAAATGAAAGTTTAAACAGTTTGTGGAATGAACAAAAACAACTTTTGCATTCTATCATAGAGTTAAATAATATTTATAACCTTGAAATTGCTATTGCCTCAAAAAAATGTTTTGAAAATGATGACCCGCACTCCTCTTACCCTTTCAAGGATTTTTTGAGAAGTCATTCTAACTCAAGAATTGAAACTATTTATAAAGCCAAGCTTGAAAAAAGCGCTCAAAAAATTTCAAATTGGATAACTCAACATGAACCAGATTGGAATAAACAATGTCCTATAAAAAAAATTAAAAGAAAAGTAAAAAGTATAAGAAACAGATGGCCCTTGGCTAAAGTAATTGAAGAAAAAAATAGATTAAGCTTAGAGGAAATAAAAACAAAAGCGATACAACTCACAAAAATATTAGAAGACACTCCACTAAATATTGATAAACCACCTTTAGAAATTAAACCACTTGCAAAAACAATCCTTGCAGCTATCTCATCATTAAATAGCTCAACCGATGATATTTATGATAGACTATTGTCTCAGGAAATTGCACAACGATTTTAAGCGCGAATTAAAGAAGGAGAATCTTGTAACTTATTAATGATTTTAAACACCTTGGCATATTCGTTAAAATGCATTTCTACGTCTAATGTAAAATTTGCTTTTTCGTAAAAACAACGAATATGAGAAACCTTTCCAACGTTTATATATTTAAAACTAGTAATTTGATTATCAAACTTTGCATGTAAATCTGACCAATATTTAAGCACTCTGTCTCTACTAATTAAGTTAGTTTCTGGCGTATAGAAATTTTGAGTCTTAATTTCAGGGCAATGGTATTGCAAGCCATCGATTAAGATATCTTCAAAGCTAGCAAAAGAACCATCGTTAAATTGTTCGGTGCCACGCTCAAAAATAGATTTTAATGCAATCTCAAAAGTCATAGTAGTATTACTACAAATTTACGGCAGAAATATGCTAGTAACTTGTTACTTACTTTATTTTAACACTGATTCTGACACTCTTAGGATCTATCAAAAGCCACTCTTTGACCCAAATTTTCATTGCTCACTAGCCCATTTTCATAAGCTATCTGCCCATTTACAAAGGTTTTGAGCACGGTAGCCGAGAAATTATGACCTTCAAAAGGACTCCAATTGCATTTATATAAAATATTCTCTTTTGTAACCTTTGTTTGATTATTTAAGTCAAGTAAAACCAAATCTGCATGATATCCTTCGCGTATATACCCTCGTTCTTTTATGTCAAAACACTCTGCAGGAGCATGACACATTTTTTCTATTACCTTAGCTAGACTTATTTTTCCTTGTTTTACATAGTCCAGCATGAGCAATAATGAGTGCTGTACTAAGGGTACACCGCTTGGTGCTTTTAGGTAATCTTGGCTTTTTTCTTCCCAGGTATGCGGTGCATGATCAGTAGCAATAATATCCAAGGTGTCATTTTCCAATGCTTTCCAAAGCGCCTCACGATTACTAGCTTCTTTTATAGCAGGGTTACATTTTATTTGATGACCATATTGCGCATAATCATCTGCGGTAAAATGTAGGTGGTGCACGCATACTTCCGCAGTAATTCTTTTTTCTTTTAATGGCATCATATTAGAAAAAAGCTCCAACTCTTTAGCCGTACTTATATGTAATATATGTAAGCGTGTATTTTTTTTACGTGCCAGCTGAATGGCCCCAAAGGAAGATTCGTAACAAGCATCTACGTCTCTTATAATGGGATGGTACGCAATATCGGGATTCGCGTTTTTGGCTAATACCTTATCAAGATTATCCTTAATTATTCCTTCTCGTTCACAATGCGTAGCGATAAGCACTTCGCTTTCGCCAAAAATTTTATCAAGTGTTACATAATTATCCACTAGCATATTTCCGGTGCTACTACCCATAAAAATCTTTAAACCACAAATTTCATTTTTTCGATCATTAATCTTCAATGCTTCTTCTGCATTGTCATTACTTACGCCCATAAAAAAAGAATAATTTGCCGGCGAACATTGATCGGCCAAGGCGTATTTTTTTTCTAAAAGCTCCATAGTTAATGTAGGAGGTTTTACATTGGGCATTTCCATAAAAGTGGTTGTACCACCTGCCACTGCTGCTTTTGACTCAGTTGCAATTTCAGCTTTATGCGTTAAGCCAGGCTCCCTAAAATGAACTTGGTCGTCAATCACACCTGGTATCAACACCTTGCCTTCACCATTTATCTCTACACAATTACTTGGCTTTACAAGTTGGCTTCCCAATCGCTCTATATATCCGTTTTGGATTAATACATCTGATATAACTTCCTGCCCTTCATTTACCACCAAGACCTCTTTGATTAAATAACTTTTCATTTCAACTACAAAGCTAAAATGAATTAAAACTATCATAGGCTTTATACCATTATTTTTTATGCTTAACCCTAGATTATCATGTAGCATCAAACTATTCATAGTTATAAAAAGAATAGGGCTTACCTTTATTATTGATTTATTTTATCTAGCGTTATGAAGCATCTTGCTATTATATTACTTATTCTTTCCCCTATTACTCTTTTTGCTCAGTCTACTTTTTTTAATCGTAACCGGAGCGACTATTCTCAATTGGAAAGATTTGATATCCTTAGAGGAAAAGTATCGCAGGATTTCCATACCGGAAATGGAAGCATCAGTCGTAAAGAAGCAGTTTTGTTTTTAGAGAATTATCTAAAATATCTCGAGGAAGAAGACTTGGTTAAAAACCAACGAGACATTGAAGAAATCAAATTAATATTAGAAAAAAATAGCGAATGGTCTGAGGATGAAACAGTAGGAGATTCCGACTATTCATTAATCGATATCTTTTATCAAAAAAGAGCTGATTTCTTTTATGCAAAAAAAGAAGACTTTTCGGTTGCAGTAAATCCAGTTATCAATTACCAGCAAATGGTAGAGTTTGGTAATACAAATCAGAATCTTTTTCAAAACAGAAAAGGAATTGAGGTTAGAGCTTCTATAAAGGATCGTATTGGAATCTATTCCACTTTTACCGATAATCAAGAACGCGGCCCATTACACCATCAGCGTTATGTGAGCAGAAACAAAGCCGTACCTAATGGACCGACCTATTACAAAGGTTTTAATAATACAAAACCTGGCAGAGCCAATGATTTTATTGTAGCCAATGCTTATGTAGATGCTGAGGTAATAGATGAAACATTAAACATAAGTTTTGGGCACAATCGCTTTCATATGGGTGATGGCTATCGCTCTATGTTTCTATCTGACATGGGGAGCAACTATTTATTTTTTAAAGCAAATACTAAGTTTTGGAAAATTAATTACCAAAATTTATTCCTTGAGCTAACACCACAATTTAATCGAGGAGCTGATGGTTTATTACCTAAAAAGTATGCTGCAATGCATCATTTAAGTATGAATGTAACTGACTGGCTAAACCTTGGTTTATTTGAAGCAGTTGTATTTGGCAGAGAAAATAATTTTGAATTTCAATATTTAAATCCAGTAATCCTTTACAGATATGTTGAACAAAGTATCGGTAGCCCGGACAATGCAATGCTTGGTATGAATTTCAAAATCAACCCTAATGTAAAAGCATTATTCTATGGTCAATTTCTTTTGGATGAATTTAAGTTTGATGAGATAGCTGCCGGCAACGGTTGGTGGGCTAATAAATATGCTTATCAAATAGGTACAAAGTTTGTTGACCCTTTTAAAGTAAATAATCTAATGGTTCAACTTGAGTACAATCGTATACGTCCCTTTATATATAGCTACAGAAACGGCACATCAGATTATACACATAACAACCAACCGCTTGCACATCCTTATGGAGCTAATATGTCAGAAATTGTGTTGAATGTAAATTATAAGCCGCACCAAAAACTACAGTTTAACCTAGAAGCTTTTTATAATAAACAAGGAAGAAACAATTCTGATTCTGTTTCTCATGGTGGCGATATTTTTAGATTGTCAAATACAAGAAACGCTAACTATGGCATCAAAATAGGGAATGGTTTTGTAAGCGATGTGTTATATGCTAACTTAAATGCGAGCTATGAAATTAGACCCAATATTTATTTTGATTTTGGCGGTGGTATGCGCACCGAAAAAGCAAGCACTGACTATAACCCTACGGATAATAGCGCCTTTATATATGGTGGCCTGCGTATGAATACTGCTAGACGCAGATATAATTACTAGTTATAACATGTAATTATTATCATTTTATTCAAAATTGGTATTATTTTGTGGCAAAGAATTATATCATGAAGAAAGTATTATCCTTACTCCTTATAGGTTTCCTTGCTGTTACTAGCTGCCATCGAGTTCCTCTTACAGGACGTAAACAATTTATAGCATTCCCTGCAAGTCAAATGCAATCCATGGCATATGCCGAATACGCAAAATTTAAAACCCAGAATAGACCAATTAATGGTACTGCCGATGCTCAAATGGTAAAAAGAGTTGGGCAAAGAATATCTAGCGCAGTTACATCTTACTTACAATCAAAGAATCTTAGTAAAAAAGTGGAAGGGTTTAAGTGGGAGTACAATTTAGTAGAAAGCCCTCAAGCCAATGCCTGGTGCATGCCAGGAGGAAAAATAGCCGTTTATACAGGTATTTTACCAATAACTAAAACCGAGGCTGGTTTGGCCGCTGTAATGGGCCATGAGGTAGCTCATGCTATTGCTAAACATGGTAATGAGCGTATGAGCAAAGCCTATGGAGCACAATTAGTTGGGGCAGCAGCTTCTACAGCTTTATCAATTAATAACCCGCAGCATGTAAGAACCTTTGATCAAATTTATGGCATAGGTAGCCAGTTAAAACAATTGCGATGGGGAAGAAAACAAGAATTAGAAGCCGATGAAATGGGTATGATTTTTATGGCAAAAGCTGGTTACAATCCAGCCGAAGCTATTAATTTATGGCGCAGAATGGCCGCTAGTAGCAAAGGTCAAAAGCAACCAGAATTTATGAGCACGCACCCGCATGAAGCAACAAGAATTGTTGAACTTCAAAAAGTATTAAAAAGAGCAAATTTTTATTATCGTCCGGGTAAATAAGACCAATGGTTGAAATCCCGTGGTATAAAAAATGTATAGGATATTTATACCCTATCGTTATTGCTAGAGATCAAAATGACAAGCACCCCAATCTGAAAATAAAATACTTTCAGGGCCAAATTCAACTTGAAAGCAATAATGCTCTATACTCCGATGGCCATAGGTACTCTCCTTTCAGACTTTGTTTTTCTTTCCTTAAAAAGAAGAATGAATTGCACTGCGAAAATTTTTTACTCCTAGGTGCTGGTTTGGGTAGTGCATTACACTGCTTACAGAAAACGCATGATTTATTCCCCAATAGTACCTTAGTAGAATATGATAAAGACATTTTGGCCTTAAGCAAACAATACCTATTAAAAGACCAAAAGGAGAATATAGAATTAATATTAAGCGACGCGCTTGATTATGTGCAAGGCTGCAAGCAGACCTTTGATTTAATAGGTATTGATTTATTTGAAAACTTGGAGAATAGCTCCCTTATTTCCAATGATTTATTCTGGCAGGAAGTAAAAAAAATAAGCCACTCTAAAAGCAATATCATTGTAAATACAATTTTTATTGAAAAAAAAGTCAAGAAAAAATTTGAAGCATTGCTATCAAATAAATTCACCTTTGATAGAATTGAAAGAAGACCTAATTACTTTTATATTTTAAAACATAACTAGATGGAAAACCCAATACTACAAGAACTTAAAAAACACATTGGCAAACCCTACCAGAATATTAGAAGCGCCGCTGGAGCACACTTACAATATACCCTACAAAAAATCACAGAAGGAGAAGTGGAGGCAAGCCTGCATGTAAGAGATGTACTTACCAATCCTAGCAAACAATTACACGGAGGTATGATGGCCATGCTCATTGACGAGATAGCCGGCTTAGCATTTTATACACAAGGCGTAAGCACAATCTATAGCACCTTAAACTTACAGGTGGATTATTTGCACAGTGCCTTATTAGGTCAAACGATTACTGCCAAAGCCAAGGTTATAAAAACAGGAAAAAAAATTGCAAACGTCCATTGCGAAGTTTCAAATGAAACAGGTTTACTCATAGCATTTGGCACAACCAATCTTGCGAATACCCAAATCGAAATTCCTGCAGCATTAATTTCCTAGCCCAGGTATAGTTGTTATTTTAGCCATCCAAGATGTTAGATAATAAAAAAATAGTAGTTGTACTTCCTGCATACAATGCATCGCGCACTCTTGAAAAAACATACAACGAAATTCCTTTTGATATAGTAGACGATGTAGTGCTTGTAGATGATAAAAGCTCTGACAATACTGTTGAAGTAGGTAAACAACTTGGTATAAAACATATTATTTCGCACGAGCAAAATACAGGTTACGGCGGCAATCAAAAAAGCTGCTATAATAAAGCCTTGGAATTAAATGCCGACATTGTAATCATGCTTCACCCAGATTACCAATACACACCTAAACTAATACCAGCAATGGCTAGCTTAATAGCGCAAGATTTATACCCTTGTGTATTAGGCTCACGCATTTTAGGCAAAGGTGCGCTCAATGGTGGCATGCCTATTTATAAGTACATAGCCAATCGGTTTTTAACGCTGACTGAAAATATATTAATCGGTCAAAAATTGAGTGAATACCATACAGGCTATCGTGCGTTTTCTAAGGAGGTATTGGAAAGCATCTCTTATAATAAGAATAACGATGATTTCATTTTTGATAATGAAATGCTATCTCAAATATTTATGAATGGTTTTGAAATTGCTGAAATCACCTGCCCAACTAAATACTTTGAAGAAGCAAGCAGTATCAATTTTAGCAGAAGTGTTAAGTATGGCTTAGGTGTTCTTCGGGTTTCCTTACAGCATTTTTTGCATAAAAAAAGATTGCTAAAATCTAAGCTTTACAACTAAGGTTGAAGCCGTACAATATTCCATTCGTTACCTTCTTTTGTATAAAGCAACCTATCATGCATTCGACCTTCGCGGCCTTGCCAAAATTCAATTTCAGTAGCTTGTAAAATATGCCCGCCCCAATGTGCCGGTACCTTTACATTGGTAGCGTCATACATTTCTAAGGCTTTAGTGTATTGCGCCTCCAAGTCCTCACGGCTAGCAACTTCTTCACTTTGATGTGAGGCTATTGCACCGCACTGGCTTTCTTTGGGTCTAGATAAAAAATAAGATTCCGTTATAGCACGATCAACTTTAGAAACCGTTCCTTTTATACGCACCTGTCGCTCTAACTCTTTCCATAAAAATACCATCGCCGCTTGCGGATTCTCATCCAATTCTTTTCCTTTGGCGCTATTATAATTTGTAAAATAAATAAATCCTTCTTCACTAAAAGATTTTAATAACACGGTACGCGCATTGGGTACATTGTTATTGCAAGTGGCTAAGGTCATTGCATTATGCTCATAAATTTGAGCTTCAGCAGCCTCGGTAAACCATTTATCAAATTGCACAATTGCATCTGCGTCAACTGTATTTTCTAATAAGGACGAACGACTATAGTTCTGACGGAGTTTATAGATATCTTCTCTAAGCATAAAAAAAACTGAATACAAAGGTATTCAGTTCTTATAATATATAAATTCTTAATAGGATTAATCTGCTTTGAGGTAGTTTTTCATACAAAAAACAATTCCTGCTACAATTATAAAGCTGTAAACAACACACCCTATAACGCCTAAGTAATCTCCAAATCTCATCGGTCCCCCGAATAATGTTTCCATCATGTTCTTATAGTTTAGATAGCAAATATAGTTTCAAAAAGATTTTTACTGCCTTTTACGATGACGAAATTTAAATACAAATCCTGCTTGTACAATTGACTTGCCATATCCTGCTTCAATAAAAATAGCATTTCGCTGTCTGAAGTAATATCTGTACCCCAAAGTGATTTCAGCCGCAAAAGGACCTGGCTGCTTAAAATATGAAGTAAAAAGCGAATCCTCTGGTTGAAACTCAGTAAAATCCTCAGATTTCCAATAATTATAACCCAAACCACCACCTACATAAAGGTCTGAGCGTGGTGTTACAACCCAGTGGTAATTTAATCGAAGCATAGCACCTATATCGTGCAATTTAGTACCATACCTAAACCATAGGTCTCTTTGCCAAAAAGGATCAAAACGCTGCTCCTCCCAATCAGAGGTATATTGCGTATAAGTTGCAGAAACTCCAATGCTCAACTGGCGTGTTAAGCCATACTCTGCCTTAAAAATAAACGGACCTACACCCTCTACACGGTATGCGTTTTTATCTTTATGAAAGTCAAATCTACCATCATCAGTACGCGGAAAACCGTAACCATACGAAAAGTGCAACTGCCCCTTATCATGAGCTTTTGTATCCCAATATGTATTAAACATATCTGACTGTGCTTGAGCAGTAAAGCCACCCAAAAAAAGTACGGTTAATAATAAAGTAAGCTTACGCATAGTTCCTTGATTAATTAATAAGCAAAATAATGAAATATTGCCGATTAAAGGACGTTTTGAGGTGAGAATGTTTTGGCCCGCGTTTATTAACCTCTAAATTTTACTAAAGCCATTGGCAATCTTGGATTCAAAACTATCCGAGTAGAAAATAACAACGCCTACTAAACCATCAACTCCCCTTTCCCTTGTCTAAGTATTTCAAAATCGCCATCAGTACAATCTACTACCGTTGAACTTTCCATTCCTCCCAAGCCCGAACTTAGCATAGCGTCTACCTTATTTTCAAATTTATAATGAATCACTTCTGGCTCTATTAATTCATCAAGGTCTTCATCCTCGGGCAGTGAGGTACTTATAATGGGTTGACCAAATTCTTCTAACAGCAACTGACATATTTTATTATCTGGTACACGAATACCTACCGTAGTTTTATTACGCATAATAAGCTTAGGAACTTCCTTACTAGCAGGTAGGATAAAAGTAAACGGGCCAGGCAAATTTGAATTAAGCACACGAAAAACCGGTGTAGAAATACTTTTAGCAAATTGACTCAAATGGCTTAAATCTTTACAGATAAAAGAGAAGTTAGCCTTTTTGGGTACAATCCCTTTGAGTGCACACAAGCGCTCAATGGCTTTTTTATTATAAATATCACAGCCTACACCATAGATAGTATCTGTAGGATAAATTAGCAGCCCGCCATTCCTGAGCACCTCAACGGCTTGTTGAATTTTGCGCATATCAGGATTATTATCATGTACCTCCAATAACATATTACAAAGGTAATGCTATACCAATGTAAATTATCATTCCTCAAATTGAATGTGCAGCTCAACGATTCAAATAAAATGCGACTAAACAAATCATAAGCGGTACTATATTTACAGGCGTATGAATTTGCTCGCTAAACGAGAACATATTTGGATCAGCTTAGTTTGTTTTACTTTATGCAGTTTTGCGTTTAGTGAACGTATTAATTCTTGGGGCCTTGTTTTATTGGCGATTTTCACTTTAATAGACTCTAAGCTTATTACTAAAATAAAAACAGCGTCTTGGTCATCGAAGCTTTGGCCTATGCTTGCCTTCTTTTTTGTTTACCTCATCTTTTTTTTATTCTCAGACAAAGGAAACACGGCAAGTCATTCTCTAGTTTCTAAGTTGAGTTTTTTAATCTTTCCAATCATTTTTTATTTTGAAAACTATTTTACTAAAAAGAATGAGAAGATTATTTTAATGGCATTTAGCATTGCCCTAAGTATTGGTGTTACCTATATGCTTACACGTTCTTTGATGGATAATTATTTCTTTGCTGATCAGCCAAGACTTGCCGCCGCTTTCGGTCGTATGCAAGTATCCTCTTATATCATGCATCCTGGCTATTACTCGGCTTTTTTAATGTTCAGTATCATTTGGCAATTCTTTAATCGTAGTACGTACTCTTCCTTCTTTATTGCCTTATTTACCTTTGGTATTTTAGTCTTACTCTCACGTATTGTAATTCTTTTTTACTTTATTTTTTTACTTTATATTGCTTGGTGTTTTATTAAAAATAGTAAGAACAAAATTCAATCCTTAGGAATCTTATTTCTATTAGGTATTGGACTCGCTGCACTTTTGTATCAATTACCACCTTTAAAAAGACGTATTCATTTGACTATAAGTAATATGAATAATACGGATAAGGATAAAGGTATTGCCTCGGCTACAGCCTCAAGAAGGATTGCGTATGAGCAAGAACTAAAACTAGTAACAGCGCGTCCTATTATAGGTTATGGCTTGGGCAATGCAACCAAAACCTTACGACAACACCTACAAAAAAAAGGGTACCAAGAATTAGGTAAAGAAATGAATACCCACTGTCAATATGTAAATACTTGGATGCAAACAGGAATAGTTGGCTTGAGCACATTATTATTCTTGTTGTTTTATAATTTCAGGTACTTTAAGAAAGAAAAATCATTAACTGCTTTATGGCTAGTGCTTATGATTAGCGTTTGTCTTTTAACGGATGATCTTCTTGAAATTCAAGCCAATGGTGTTTTCTTTGCCTTGCTTTTAAGCCTTTACTTAACTCGAGTAAAAACTATTTCTCAGTAAATTTATAACCCACTCCTCTTATGCTATGAAAGTAGTTAGGGTTGCGAGAATCTTCTTCAAAATATTTACGAAACGTAAGTACAAAATTATCTATTGTACGCGTGCTTGGATATACGTTATAGCCCCACACCGTTTTTAAAATTCTTTCACGTGTAACTACCTCGTTTTTACTTTCTACTAATAGCTTTAGTAGCATCAATTCCTTTTTAGTTAGTGTATGTACATCGCCATTCTTATCAGTACATTCTTGCGCTTGAAAATCTACTTTATTGGGCCCAAAAGAAATTTCATTTACTACACGTCCATTGCTATGAATTTGAACATTTTTTTCGATAAGCTTACTTACCCTCAATAACAACTCCTCAAGGTTAAAAGGCTTTGTCATATAGTCATCGCCTCCTCGCTTCAAACCTGCTACACGATCCGCACCAGTATCCTTGGCCGATAAAAACATAATAGGCACATCATTGTTTTGAACACGGATTGTCTCACACACTGTAAGTCCATCCATTTCAGGCAACATGATATCTAATAAAATACAATCAAAATGCTCATTCTTAAAAGTTTGAATAGCTTCTTTACCTGTCTCGGCAACAGAAACATCATAGCCTTCTAATTCTAAATTTAACTTAAGTGCATCACTTAAACTTTTTTCGTCTTCAACAACAAGTATCGCGGGTTTGGCTTTTTTCATAGTAGGAGTTTTAATCTATTTGAACACTATCTCAAAGATAGAACCTTGCGGTAAATTGTTTCTCACGGCAATGTCATTTTTGAATAGTTGAACTACTTTTTTTACTAAAAATAATCCCACCCCAGTGCCTTGAGATTTTCGCGTATTCTCATTTCCAATTCGATAAAACTTATCAAAAATTAGTTTCTTTTCTTTATCCGGCACACCCACTCCCAAATCTATTACTTGAAGTATTGGTTTGCCATTTTGCAAAAATAATTTTAATTCAATTGGTTCTTTTAAATCACTATACTTATGTGCATTGAGCAATAAATTAGAAACAACCAACTTCCATAATGATTCATCGCCTTTAATGCGCACAGCTTGTGGCAAATTAGAATCAACTTTAAGCTCTCGTTGCTCTACGGTTTCCATAAAATCTTCTGCACTTTGCATTGCCATTTCACTTAAATCACAATCTGTTTGATATAATTTTTTACCTGCATCTTCCAGCTGCGTACTAACCAAGATATTATTGCATAAACTTGTCAGTCGCTTAGCCTCCCGCTCACTGCTCTTAAGTAATTTTGTTGTCATTTCGGGCGCTACTTTTCTGCGCAGTAAGGTTTGTAAATTAAGTATTACCCCAGCCAAAGGCGTTTTAAGCTCATGCGTTACACTCATCATAAAGTTTCGCTGTAGCTTGGTAATCTGTATTTGTTTATAAAATGCACGATATACAAAAAAAGCTGAAATCAATATTATTAATAAAAACGTACTCCCTTCACCCCAATACTGCATAGTACGTCGTCGTTTTTTATCGGTAGCTTTAAAAATGGCATCTTCATAGGCTACGGGACTTAACTCTTCTTTTTTAAGGCTAATATTCTCAACTTCTAAGTCATAAATCACCTTACTCTTTTTTTGAAGAGAGTACCCCCAAAATAATATGGCAGATATCACATAAAGGAATAATACAGTATAAGCTAACGTAAAGCGCACCTAACAAAAGTAAAGCTAAAACACTTGCAGAAGGTAATTCGTACTTACATTTGCTTTTCACTTGGCAGATTTGTTTATTGTTCGGCCAAGGGGTCTCAAATCATTTTGAGGAAAAAACTGAACTAATAAACATTTCTCAAACTTTTTTTGTGAAATCTATGGTTCAGTAAAATTATAAAACTGAACTAATATGACATTACAGAAACTACTCCAAAATCAAATTGTAATTATCGATGGTGCAATGGGTACCATGATACAACGACACAAACTTGAAGAAGCTGATTATCGTGGCGAACGATTTAAGGACTGGCATTGCGACGTAAAAGGAAACAACGACCTTTTAAGCATCACGCAACCTGAAATTATTAAAAGCATCCATTTAGAATACCTACGTGCAGGGGCTCATATAATTGAAACCAATACGTTTAACGGTCAAGTAATATCCATGGCGGATTATGAGATGGAGGAAATCTCATTTGAAATAAATGAAGCTGCTGCTAAATGCGCAAAAGCAGCATGCGATGAATTTGCTAAAGAATCTGACAGACCAACCTTTGTTGCAGGAGCCATAGGACCTACAAACAAAACTTTATCTCTCTCTCCTGATGTAAATAATCCAGGATATCGTGCGGTAACCTTTGACGAAATTGAAAATGCATATTATGAGCAAGTAGCCGGACTTGTAAAAGGAGGTGTAGATATTATAATGATAGAAACGATTTTTGATACACTCAATGCCAAAGCTGCAATTTTTGCTACAAAACGTTTCTTTGATGAAAATAATGTTGAGTTGCCCATGATGATTTCAGGTACAATAACGGATAACTCTGGCCGTACCTTAAGTGGCCAAACACTTGATGCGTTTTATTATTCTATTGAACACGCTCAACCCATATCAGTGGGTTTAAATTGTGCTTTGGGTGGCGAACAAATGAAGCCGTTTCTTTCAAACCTTTCGCGCATAGCCAATTGCTATGTGAGTGCCTACCCTAATGCTGGGCTACCTAATGCAATGGGTGAGTATGATGAAACACCCGAAATCACATCCAACATTATTAAAAACTGGGCGGAAGAAGGACTCATAAATATTGTAGGAGGTTGTTGTGGAACTACCCCACCGCATATTCAATCCATAGCACGAGCGGTTGAAAATATTACTCCAAGAAAATTAAAAGAATTAGCTTAATAAAGTAAAACGTTTTAGATCGCAAATCATGAGAACTTGCGACTTACAACTTAGGACTAAATACTAAGAACAATGAAATTAAAAATAGCAGGATTAGAACCGTTACAAGTATTTGAAGGAAGTAACTTCATTAATGTGGGTGAACGAACCAATGTAACAGGTTCAAGAAAATTTGCACGACTAATCCGTGAGGATCTTTACGAAGAAGCGCTTACCGTAGCACTGCAGCAAGTAGAAAATGGTGCCCAAATTATTGATGTAAACATGGACGATGCCCTCCTTGATGGCGTAGAGGCTATGACTACTTTTTTAAATTTAGTACAAGCTGAGCCAAGCATTGCCAAGGTGCCTATTATGATTGATAGTAGCAAGTTTGACATTATTGAGGCAGGTCTTAAATGCGTGCAAGGAAAATGTATTGTAAACTCTATCTCATTAAAAGAAGGTGAAGAAAGCTTTAAGCATCAGGCAAAAATTTGTCAGCGGTATGGTGCCGCTGTAGTAGTTATGGCATTTGATGAGCAAGGCCAGGCTGATACTTTAGAAAGAAGAATTACTGTATGTACAAGAGCTTATAATATCCTAACCAAAGAAATAGGTTACCACCCTAGCGATATTATTTTTGATCCCAACGTTTTTGCTGTAGCTACTGGCCTTGAAGAACATAATAATTATGCTATTGATTTTATTGAAGCAGCCCATCAATTAAAAACAAAATTTCCGCAGGTTTCAATAAGCGGTGGCATTAGTAATCTTTCTTTTTCTTTTAGAGGAAATAATTATGTGCGTGAGGCTATGCATAGTATTTTCTTGTACTACGCCATTCAAAAAGGCTTAAACATGGGCATTATTAATGCGGGTGCCTTACCCATATATGATGCTATTGAGCCTAAGCTAAAAGATTTGATTGAGGATGTTCTTTTTAATAAACATGACGGAGCAACGGATGCTCTAATTGATTTTGCCGAGGGACTAAAGGATAAAAAAGGAACTGAACAAAAAAAGAGTAATCTTGAGTGGCGAGAGAATACAGTAGCAAAAAGACTAAGCCATGCATTGGTAAATGGCATTACTGAATTTATAGACGAAGACACCGAGGAAGCAAGACAAGAATACGACAAACCGCTAGATGTAATAGAAGGACCCTTAATGGCAGGTATGAATATAGTAGGGGATTTATTTGGAGCAGGAAAAATGTTTTTGCCACAAGTTGTAAAAAGCGCACGAGTAATGAAAAAATCAGTAGCGTACTTGACACCTTATATAGAAGAAGAAAAAACCGAAGCCTCCGATGCAAAAAAAGTTCTGCTTGCTACTGTAAAAGGTGATGTACATGATATAGGTAAAAATATAGTGGGTGTAGTATTAGGTTGTAATGGTTATGATGTAATTGACTTGGGCGTAATGGTACCCACTGAAAAAATCATTGACGAAGCCATTAAAAACAAAGTTGATATTATAGGATTAAGCGGTTTAATCACTCCATCATTAGATGAAATGGTGGGTGTTGCCAAGGAAATGAAAAGTAGAAAGCTTGACCTGCCCTTACTTATAGGTGGTGCTACTACAAGCCGTATGCATACCGCTGTAAAAATTGCACCCAACTATGAGCATGGTGTACTACATGTATTAGATGCCAGCAAAGGTGTAACAACTGTGGGCGAGCTTTTTCAAAAAGAAAAAGGACAGCAATTAATAGCAAGAACAAAAGCAGAATATGAAACCCTAAAAGAAGGATTTCTTAGCAAACAAACGGCCAAGCAATTAGTATCATACGCAGATGCAAAAGCAAATAAAGTTAAAATTGATTGGGATGCTTTTGAACCAAACCATTCCAATTTTACAGGTGTAAAAAAGGCAGAGGTTGAAATTAAAACGTTGCGCAACTATATCGATTGGACACCCTTTTTTATAACATGGGAAATGCATGGTAAATATCCTGCTATATTAAAGGACGAAGTAGTAGGTATAGAAGCAAGCAAGCTTTTTAAAGATGCTAATGATTTATTGGACAAAATAATAAATGAAAATTGGCTTACACCACAAGGTACTTTTGGAATATGGGAAGCAAATGCAAAGGAAGATGACGTCATCCTTGCTAATGGGACCGAATTAAACTTCTTGCGCCAGCAATCTAAAAAATCTGCTACGCAACCTAACTTATGTTTAGCCGATTTTATTTGTCCACAAGCTGAAAACAAGAAAGACTTTATTGGAGGATTTGCGGTTACAATAAAAGGTATAGAGCCACATATCAAAGCTTTTGAAGCTGCGCATGATGATTATAATAAAATTATGCTACAAGCACTTGCTGATAGATTAGCTGAGGCATTTGCTGAGTTTTTACATGAGCAAGTAAGAAAAGTTCATTGGGGTTATGCTGCCAATGAATCGTACGAAAACAATGATCTTATTAGAGAAAAATATCAAGGAATTCGTCCTGCGCCAGGATACCCTGCTTGCCCTGATCATACTGAGAAAACGAAATTATTTGAACTATTAGGTGGCGAAGAAAATACAGGCATCCAACTTACTGAAAGCTTGGCTATGTATCCAGCATCATCGGTTAGTGGTTGGTATTTTTCACACCCCGAAAGTAAATACTTTGGTATAGGCAAGCTAAAAGAAGATCAAGTAAAAGACTATGCTGAGCGTAAAAATAAGAGCTTAGCGTATATTGAAAAATGGCTTGGCCCTAATTTATAATACTTTTTTGAAAACATCCTTGCAGTACCTTTGAAGCATTCATGAAACTTGAAAGTAAATTCAAAGAGCATTGGCTTTTCTATTTCCTTATGGGAATACTAGCTGCGCTTTATGTGCATACTTCTAGTTATTATATACAACCCGACCTTGATGGAGGATTGGTTTGGGCATTAAACGATTTTTTTAGTTTTAGACATGAATTACCAAAATTCTACCCTCACACAAATGGCCCATTATATCTCCTTAAAGTACCAAGTGAGCAGGGGTACCATTTACTATTTTCAGCGCTATTTAATTTTATCATCAGATTTATTCTAGGCTTTTATTTGCTTAAAATAGCAAGCACCTTAAAAAAGGATAATTACTTAGCCATCATCGTTTTAGTATTCTTTTTAAGTCTACTTAATTTTGATTTTATAATTATAGCAGCCGTATTAGCGGGAGCTTATTATTTAATTCTTACAAAACATTTTTGGAGCTTTTTACCCTCGGCTATTCTCATTACCATTGGTATGTATACCAAAGGCTCTATTAGTATCCCCTGCCTTGCCATATCTTTTGCATTGATCCTTATACTTATTTATCAAAAAAAACAAAGGACTGCCTTATGGCTTGTAGGCTTATTGTTAGGCGTATTATTATTGATAAGTTCAGTATTATATAATAATCCTTTTGATGGATTTTCTTGGATAATTAACTCCATAACTAGCAGCTTAGCTTACGGCTCTAATCAAGGAATTTACTTTTCAAACTCTCTATTCTTTTTAATCCCTGCTCTTGTATCTATTGCAATAGTCCCGTTTTTTTTTAAGGATAAAAAGTTTAAAACCTTTTATAAATTAAGCATACTATTAATCCCTATTTTTTGGAAGTACGTTTTGGGTAGGCAGGACTTTACTCATTATCAGGCTTGGTATTTTTTATGTTTTTTATTGATTGGATTTTCTTTTTTATTATTTGAAGGAAAAACTAGATTACAAGCCATCGCTGTATACTCATTGAGTTTTCTATTTTTTATGACTAATTGCAAGCGTGGCGATTCACCTAAACAGCTCATACTGAACACTCCTAGCCTCACTTCATTTGCATCGGCTACTTTAAACGCCAACAAAGAAAAACTTCGATTTACTACTGCCAGTATTTATTGGCACCAGAATCAACTACTTAGCGACAGCATGCTGCATATTATTGGCAATCAGTCTGTTGATGTTTTCCCTTGGGAGATTAGCATCATCAGAAAATATGATTTGAATTATAAAGCACGTCCAAATTTTATATCAAGCTTATTAGGAGAGCCTGCCGACCATTCTGACTCCGTACATTTTGCTGGCAATTATGCTCCAGAATATCTTATTTGGCACAACACACAAGCTAGTACCTATAGCTTGAATGCGCACAACAATAATTACTTACCTAATACTACCCCCAAAGCAATACAAAGCATACAAGCTAATTACGAATTGCTTTTTTACGAAAATGGCTACGCGTTTTGGAAGAAAAAAGTAGTAGATGCGAAAACTACTTTATTAATAAAAAATAAAATACAAGACATTACGCTAAACCAATGGTTTGTTGCTCCTGCCTATGACAGTGGGCGAATAGCTTATGGAAAAACCAATTTTACCCTGTCGTTATCTGATAAAATCAGAAGTGGCATGTACAAGGGTAGATTCTTTAAAATAATTTATCAACTCAAAAATCACGAGCAAATCGTTCATTCTTTATCTCAAGAAGCCTTGGAGCAACATATTCTTCTTCAGCCTTATTTTATAAATCCGAGTATGGATTTTTATCTGATAGATTCTATTAAAATTGAGCCTTTATCTAAAAAGCTCTTTGGTACTCAACTTAAAAATCAAATTAGTACGTTTTAATTATTTTTAAACTGCTTACAAATTAGTCTCTCATTTAAGAGGTCAGAATATATTTTTTAATACTTTTAAGTATATGAGATATTATACAATTGTGTTTTTCATGACATTGAGTCATATTGCTTTTGCCCAAGAAAATTATACCCTAACCATTGATGGCAAAACCTTTGACATGAGCCTTGAAAAAAAGTATGAGCTTAAAATTAATGGCCAGGATGCAATTGTAAAATTAAGTCAGAAAGAAACCTTGACGTTTGATCACGAAAAATTTTCGTTTCAATACCCTAAAAAATTCTCTATTACACGCTCAAAAATTGATAAAGAAATAGAACAAATCATGCTTATGAATTCTTTAGGATCGGGCGTATTAATACAAGTATACTCTACCATGGACCCAGCAGCGTTTAAAACCATATTGCTTAATGAGGTTATAAAAGAAAGTGTAAGCTATGGTGCCGATAAGTCAAGCCGTACTATAAAAAGAACGATATCATCAGGCGAAAAATTAGAAGTAAAAGAAGTAACCTTAGATTATAAAGGAGACAAAAGTATGTATGAAATTGCTTCGCACTCAAACGAAAAAGATGAAGGCATTATCATGCTTACTATCAATAGTGCTGCTGGTGATAAAGACTTTGATGGCAAACAAGTGATTGATATGTTTTGGAATACTTTTAAAGCCAAAAAATAATTTGGCTACTGCCGGATATACTTTCGCCATTTTTCCGCTACCCCTTTAATATCATCGGGCAACTCACTATCAAAGTGCATTTCTTCCTTGGTATGTGGATGCACAAAGCCTAAGGTTTTAGCATGCAATGCTTGTCTTGGACAAATTTCAAATGCATTATGTACAAATTGTTTGTACTTGGTATACACCGTTCCTTTTACAATTTTATTCCCCCCATAGGTTTCATCATTAAATAAAGGATGGCCCATAGATTTCATATGAACGCGTATTTGATGCGTGCGACCTGTTTCCAAGGTACACTCAATTAAAGTAGTATAGCCAAATCGCTCCAATACTTTGTAATGCGTAATGGCAGTTTTACCTTCATCGCCATCAGGATAAACTTGATACTTGGTACGGTATTTTTTATCTCGGCCAATGTGTTTATCAATTGTACCCTCGTCTTCTTCTATTGGGCCCCATACAAGTGCAATATATTTTCGTTTCGCTGTTTTTTCTTTAAACTGATCAGCTAAAAATTGTACACTATGTTCGTCTTTCCCAAAAAGTAAAAGGCCTGAGGTATACTTATCTATTCTATGCACTAATCCTATGCGCTGCAATTCTTCATCTGATTTTTGCCAGTGAAAAGCAACGGCATTTACCAAGGTGCCATCAGGATT
The DNA here is from genome assembly GCA_937981995.1 of uncultured Chitinophagaceae bacterium. Lineage (GTDB taxonomy): Bacteria > Bacteroidota > Bacteroidia > Chitinophagales > Chitinophagaceae > JAGNRR01. The sequence goes on along the minus strand of CALJNC010000012.1, from coordinate 58,320 downwards.
TCCATTACCTGGATGCACCACCATTCCTGGCGATTTATTTACCAGCATAATATAATCATCCTCATAAACTATGTCTAAAGGAATATCCTGCGGTATAATTTCACTACTGGGTGGCTTGGTAGAACTAAAAACTTTTATGTATTGCCCTGGTTTTACTTTATGGTTTGACTTTACTTTTTTTTCATCAACCAATACCCAACCATTGTCACAAGCATTTTGCACGCGACTGCGAGATACATTTAATAATTTCTCAGACAAAAATTTATCTATCCTCAATGGAGCCTGTCCCGGATCAACGGTAAACTCCTTATAAAGCTCTAATTCTTCTTTTTTTTCTTGTTCCAAAATAGAACTCGAAGGTAGTGTTAATTTATAGATTTGTTGATTTGACGAATTGATAATGACAAACCGTAGATTACTTAAACAAGTTAGTCATTTTGTTTTTTGATAAACTTAAAATAAACAAAGACAAAAAGTATACCAATGAGCAGCAATACCCCAAAGGTTGCAACAAAATGAAGGCCTAATACTTTCCACTCCGTCATTTCTTCTTGACCAGCAGCCTTGTAAGCAAAATATTTCCTCCCCGTATGTATTAAGGATATAAACAAGGCCCAAAGGCCAGTGAGAGCATATGCTTTATCTTTTGTCATGTCTCATCAAAAGTAAGATAATTACTTCTTGGCAATGCCCTAAGTAAGGATAAAAAGTAAGAACTTTACAATCATGCAGGTTCGCTTTGAAGACTTAGGAAGAATACGATATAAAGATGCTTGGGATTACCAAGAGCAATTGCTTGCAGAAAACCTTGAGGTAAAAAAGCATAACCGACAAATAGAAATTGATGCCGAAAAAGGTGTCACTTCGAGCGAAGTCGTGAAGCAACAGACCAAAAGCCATTTTTTAATTTGTGAGCATGAGCCCGTTTATACCTTGGGTAAAAGCGGTGCCATGGAAAACCTTTTGGTGGGCAATAAAGTGCTGGAAGAAAAAGGTATAGAATTTTTTAAAACTAATCGTGGCGGTGACATAACGTTTCATGGGCACGAACAAATTGTAGGCTACCCTATTTTAGATTTAGAATTACTTAAACCGGACATTGTACTTTATATGCGCAATTTAGAAGAGGTAATCATTCGCACACTTGCTGAGTATGATTTAGACTGCGGACGCAGCGAGGGCGAAACTGGGGTTTGGCTGCAAGCTAATAATGTTCGATTTGCTCGAAAAATATGTGCTTTAGGTGTAAAAACAAGTAGATGGATAACCATACATGGTTTTGCCTTGAATGTTAATACGGACCTTGAATTTTTTAAAATGATTATACCCTGCGGTATAGAAAACAAACAGGTTACAAGCCTTGAAAAAGAACTTGGCCGTAAAGTTCCTTTACAAGAAGTACAAGAAAAAATTAAAAAGCATTTTGAGGAGGTGTTTAATATTGAATTAAGGGAAAGCTAGAAAATAGAATACTTGCAAGAAAAGCAAGCAAATAAGATTTAGGTTTTGTAAGTATCTTTGCTATGAACGGAATTGACTGCTTTTAGTTTTTTTCATTCTTTGCATTACATGTCAAAACTACCCAAGGAACATAAATTTATTGACCTATCGGACTACGGTAGGCCAGCGGCAAAACTAATTGCTAATGCGTTAAAGAATACATCCTTTACTCCCATTCATGTAACGATTGGTTTTATTATTTCTGGTTTACTTGCTGTGTATTGTATACTAGAAAATTATTATTGGCTAGCTGCTTTTTTTCTGATTTTTAAATCCATACTCGATGCCGCAGATGGAGAACTTGCTCGCGTAAAAAACACACCATCATATAGTGGTAGGTATTTAGATTCTGTGGCAGATTTTTTATTAAACGTTTTATTCTTTGCTACCATTTGCTATGTAACAGAAAGTTCTGTTTGGGTTTGCTTCTTGGCATTCTTGGGGTTACAATTACAAGGAACGCTTTACAATTATTATTATGTAATCCTGCGCAATAAACTAAATGGTGATAAAACTAGCAGAGTATTTGAAAATAAAACACCAAAAGCATTTGTAGGCGAAAAACAACAACATGTAAATGTTTTATTTGCAATGTATAAATTTCTTTATACGGGCTTTGATAAAACTATATACCTCTTAGATCGTTCTGCTTCAAGTGGTGGTTTTTTGCCTAAGTGGCTTATGACAAGTGTATCTATATTAGGCCTTGGTTTTCAGCTACTAGTAATTGCTGTTTTACTCGTATTGGGGCTTAAGGAATTTATTCTTCCCTTTTTTCTAGCCTACACACTCTTTATCTTTTTGTTTATAGGAATTAGAAGGACATTCTACTAATAAAGCTATTGACTATACCTCTACAGAATGCTTCTTTTCCAAATACTCCTCATACGTTCCAATAAAATCACTCATACCATCAGGACGTAATTCTATTACACGATTACAAGTCGTATTAGCAAAGGTTTGATCGTGCGTAGCCATTAAAATATTACTTGGATAATCTTTACAACCATTATTAAAGGCTTGAATACTTTCAAGGTCGAGGTGTGCGGTTGGCTCATCAAGAATTACAACATTAGGATTCATAAGCATCATACGACTTACCATACAACGTACTTTTTCACCTCCACTTAATATGGGGACCATTTTATTTACTTCGTCTCCGCGAAACAACATTCTTCCAAAAAACTGACGTAAAAAATCCTCATCTACATCTTGAGTACCTTCTGGAACATATTGGTGTAACCAATCTAAAAGGTTTAAATCTTTTTGGAAATAATCTTCATTATTTACAGGCAAATATGCCGTAGTAATTGTAGTACCCCAAGTGTGTTGACCACTATCAGGCGTTAGGTTATCATTTATTATTTCAAAAAATGCCGTAACAGCACGTTTATCTTCCGCTACAAAAAGCACTTTGTCATTTTTACTTAGGTCAAAGTTTATATCGCTAAACAGCGTTTCACCATCGATTGATGCACTCAGTTTTTCAACCTTTAAAATATCATTTCCTACGGGGCGACTAGGTGTAAAGAAAATACCAGGGTAACGACGGTTACTTGGTTTAATATCTTCCAACACTAATTTTTCTAATGCCTTTTTACGACTCGTTGCTTGTTTACTTTTACTAGCATTGGCGCTAAAACGACGTATAAAGTCTTGCAAGTCTTTTCGCTTATCTTCGGTCTTTTTATTTTTATCTGTTGCTTGTCGTGCAGCTAATTGGCTACTCTCATACCAAAAAGTATAGTTACCCGTATAGGTATTAATTTTTCCTTTATCTACATCTGCTACATGCGTGCATACCGTATCTAAAAAGTGTCTATCGTGGCTAACTACAATTGCAGTGTGTGGGTAATCAGCTAAAAAATCTTCTAACCAAAGAACAGTTTTTAAATCAATATCATTGGTAGGCTCATCGAGTAATAAAATTTCAGGATTACCAAAAAGCGCCTGAGCTAGTAAAACTTTAATCTTTACTTCACCCGCTACATCTTTCATGAGGCTATGTTGTGCCTCTTCTTTTACGCCTAAATTTACTAATAGTTGAGCTGCATCACTTTCAGCAGTATAGCCGCCCATTTCACCAAATTTCTCTTCTAACTCTCCGGCTTTAATACCATCTGCTTCGCTAAAATCTTCTTTCATATACAAAGCATCTTTTTCTTGCTGTATAGAAAAAAGATCTTTGTTACCCATAAGTACCGTGTTCAAAACCGTTTCTTCATTAAATGCATAATGATCTTGACGCAAAAAACTTATACGTTGACCTGGAGTTACAGACACGCTTCCTTTATTAGGCTCAATATCTCCTGAGAGAATTTTCATAAACGTACTCTTACCAGCACCATTGGCACCAATAATACCGTAACAGTTACCTTCTACAAAGTTGATATTTACCTCATCAAATAGTGTTCGTTTACCGAAAGATAGGGATACATTATTAGTTGAAATCACGATTGAATAAATTTAGTGGGCAAAGGTAGGTTCATAAAACAGAAAAACCCCTTAGGGGCTTTCTGATTTTTAATGAAAAAAAACACTACTTAAATACTACTACATCTTTAAGTAAAGGCTGATTGGATTAGTTATATTGATAACAGCTCCTTTCAGATACAAAGATGCGAAGTAAAAGTGAGGGCTAATGTGCTATATGAGAATTTGGTATGCACTAGTTAGTATTTGGGCTTATTTTTCATTTATTTAGAAAAAATTGAATGTACATTAGCTTGAATTTTAACTATTATGGACAATAATTACCTTGAAATATATAACTATATAGCCCCTATACATCCTAGTACCACAATGGATTTGCCATTAACGGATCAGCACATAGGTAAAAATATTACAATGGCTAGTATGCAGAACCCGGACATTGATGATGCACAGGTAGTTATAATAGGTTGTGGTGAGTTTAGAAATCAATATCCTAATAACGAATACAGCAATGGACCGGATGCGATTCGAGCTGCTTTTTATCAAAGCTATTATTGGCACAAGGATATTAAAATTGCTGACCTAGGAAACATAATAGAAGGTGCTACACCAGCTGATACGTATGCAGCTCTTCTTACTGTATTAAAAGAATTAAACGAGCTAGACAAAGAAGTAATCATACTGGGTGGTTCGCATGATATTACCTTACAACAATACTTAGTTCATAAGCACAAAGAAGAAATTGTTGATTTTACAGTTTTTGACATGCTAGCAGATATAGAGTCCAATAGTATTTTAAAATATGAAAATCACCTCTTAGAATCATTAACGACAACGCCCAACTTTGTTCGCAACTTTAGCTTAGTAGGTTTTCAATCGTACTACGTAAATCCCAATGTAATTGAAACCTTAGATCGTTTTGGTTTTGATTGCTTACGAGTAGGAAAAGCACGCGATAAAATGAACGAGATTGAACCTATATTAAGAACCAGTACTATTTGCAGCATTGATATAAATGCAATTCGCTTTAGCGATGCACCGGCCAATCGTACAGGGTCTCCTAATGGTTTTTATGGCGATGAAATGTGTAAGATTACACGCTATGCCGGCATGAGTAAAAAATTAAAGTCACTTGGCATTTATGGTTACCAACCAAAATATGACAACGATCATATTACGGCAAAGCTTATTGCACAAATGCTATGGTATTATATAGATGGTATGCTTTTTACCCAAGGTGAGGCCCCAATCCAAAACACAGATGCTTATTTGGATTATAATTTATCCTTTACGGACCAAGAAATCCTTTTCAAAAAAAGTAAGAATAGCAATAGATGGTGGATGGAAATTACCAAAGGACATTTTGCACCTTGCACCTATGAAGATTACCTCGAAGCCTGCAATAACAAGGTTCCTGAGCGATGGATCCGCGAAAATGAGCGATTATCATAAATCCTGGATGACATAAATATGACAATTGAGACTATGTCAAATGCTAATAAAGTCTTAATTTAGGGGTATAATGAAACGCCCTATTATAAAAAACAGCATTTCTCTAGTAGCCTTGGCTATGCTATTTTTTGTATTTAGTTGTACAAAACCACACAAGGTCGTTACGCCTATACTACCAATCGAAACTTATTCTTACCAACTATATGATTCTGTAGAAGGTTCTACCAGTAGCACCCATTATTCATTAAATCGAATATTTGAATTTAAATATGATCCTAATTTGGACAAATGCTATATAGATAATGAACAGGTAATTCCTGCTCGAATTGATACTTTTGACCGACATGAATTTTGGAAGCGCGGATATATCAACAGTCGTGATTATCATAATCGTATCATATTTAATGGTGACACAATTACAATTCACCATAAAGTGTTAAATCAAATTGGTGAGAGCGGATTTAGATATACTCATGGCGTCAAACTCTAAGCATTGAGTAATACCTTTGTGTAAATGAAATATTTTATTACACTAATTATGCTATCATTCCTTTTTCCTAAAAACGACCTTAGTGCGCAACACAAAACTATTTATGATTTTAAGGTAGAAGCCTTAGACGGTGGTGAAATTGATTTTTCAGATTTCAAAGGAAAAAAAATACTTATAGTAAATACAGCATCAAAATGTGGTCTTACACCACAGTATGAAGGCTTGGAGAAACTGCATGATACGTATGGCAAAAATCTTGTAATTATTGGCTTTCCGGCTAATAACTTCATGAAACAAGAGCCAGGCACCGATAAAGAGATTGCGAGCTTTTGTCAAAAAAATTATGGTGTAAGCTTTTTAATGGCTAGCAAAATATCAGTAAAGGGTAAAACACAAGCTCCTATTTATACATGGCTTACACAAAAACGCTACAACAATTTTAAAGACAGTAAGGTAAAATGGAATTTTCAGAAATATCTTATAAATGAGAATGGTGAACTTATTTCGGTAATTTCTCCAAGTACCAAACCAATGAGCGAGAAAATTATAAACTTATTATAATAATGCGCAAGCAGCGTTTTCAATTGTAATTTTACATTCTCTTGGAACTCAACAATCTTTATCAAAAAGCACAACGACTTGAATTTCTTACCGAGGAAGAAGGTCTATTTTTATACCATAATGCACCATTAACCGAGCTGCAATTTGTAGCCAATGAAATGCGCAAACAACATGTGCCGCATGGCAAAGTTACTTGGCAAATTGATCGTAATGTAAATACAACCAATGTATGCATTGCCAATTGTAAATTCTGTAATTTTTATAGAATACCAGGACATGAGGATACGTATATTACAGACATTGCTACCTATAAAAAGAAGATTGAAGAAACCATAGCTTGGGGCGGTGATCAACTTTTATTGCAAGGAGGACATCATCCTGAGCTTGGATTAAAATTCTATGTTGATCTTTTTAAAGAATTAAAAACATTATACCCAGAAATTAGACTGCACGCCCTTGGACCACCTGAGATAGCTCATATAACCAAACTTGAAGGTAGTACGCATATAGAAGTATTAAAAGCCTTAAAAGAAGCAGGATTAGATTCCTTACCTGGTGCGGGTGCTGAGATTTTAAATGATAGGGTACGAAGGTTAATTTCAAAAGGAAAATGTGGCGGTCAGGAATGGTTAGATGTAATGCGTGCATGCCATCAGTTAAATATAACAACAAGTGCTACTATGATGTTTGGCCATGTAGAAACACTTGAAGAACGATTTGAGCATTTAGTATGGTTACGTCAGGTACAAAGCGAAAAGCCAGAAAATTCAAAAGGATTCCAAGCTTTTATACCTTGGACTTTTCAAGATGTAGATACACTGCTTAAAAAAATACGACGTGCCAAAAACGATACAACCGCACAGGAGTATATACGAATGATTGCCTTGAGCCGTATTATGTTACCTAATATAAAAAATATACAGGCTAGCTGGCTTACCGTAGGTAAAGAAGTAGCGCAGATTTGCCTTTATGGCGGCGCCAACGACTTTGGTAGCATTATGCTAGAAGAAAATGTAGTAAGTGCTGCTGGCGCTCCCCACCGTTTTACGTACAAAGGAATTCAAGAAGCAATAAAAGAAGCTGGCTTTGAGCCACAATTGCGTAACCAAGAATATGACTTCCGCGAAATTCCGGCTACTATTCAGGAACAAGTAATTGATTACTAGTTTTAGATAATTTTTGCATTGAGTGTGCTCTAGTTCTTATACTTTTGTAAGAACAGATACGAACTTGCGCAAAACGATTATTTCCATATCATTTTTACTTATCATAGGTATTGCATGGGCGCAAAAGAAAAACAATCCAGCAAATAAATTAGAGCAGCAGCGTGTAGCCCTTCTTCAAGAAATAGGCAATACCGAAAAACGACTTGAAGAACTAGGCAAATCCAAAAACAACTCATTAGAGGCGCTCAATGTTTTACAAAGAAAATTAGAGACGAGAAATAAGTTATTGAATAACTTAGATCGGCAAGTTGTTTCATTAGATCATTCTATTGAAAATACCAACGAGCAAATGTTTGAGCTCAAAAAAGACTTAGGAGATTTAAAAACGCATTACGCTGAGCTTGTTCGTTTTTCTTATAAAAACAGAACAGCGCAAAACTTCATACTCTTCTTATTCTCCGCTAAATCGTTTAATGATGCTAATAGAAGACTATCTTATGTAAAGCAATATAGAAATTACAGAACCAAGCAAGCTAAAAAAATTGAACTTGCAAATCTTAAACTTAGAAAAACTGCTGAGCATCTAACTACCAAAAAACTTGATAAAGCAGAAGCGGTAAACTCTCAGAAAAAACAAAATCTTGCTTTAGAGAAAGAAACTGTGCAGCAGAATCAAATGGTGCAACAGTTAAAAGGACAAGAGGTTGTATTAAAAAAGCAACTTCTATCTAAAAAACAAACCGCCGCTAACCTAAACAATGCAATTGCAAATGCTATTAAACGAGAAGTAGAGCGCGCAAGAAAAAGAGCTATTGCAGAACAAGTAAGAAAACAAAAAGCAGCAATTGCTAAAAAAGAAAAAGAAGCTGCATTAGCACTTGCCACCAAAAGAAAAGCGGAAGAAAGCAAGAGGGCGGAGATTAGAAGACTAAAAGCCGAGAAAGAAGCAAAGCGTATTGCCGAAGAAAAGAAACGTATTGCTGCGGAAAGAAAAAAAGCAGAACTTGCCGCTAAAAAAATAGCCGAAGAAAAAAGAAAACAAAAGGAGAGAGCAGACAAATTGGCCTTAGAAAAAAGGAAGGCAGAAGAAGAAGCTAAAAAATTAGCAGCCCTAAAGAAAAAACGTGAAGCTGAAGAAAGAAAAGCAAAACAGTTTGCAGAGGCCAAAAGAAAAAAGAGAGAAGCTCAGTTAGCTCTACAAAAAAAAGCTGAGGAAGAACGTGCAAGGAAACTACTAGCCGAGAAAAAAAGACAACAACAACAACTAGCTAAACTAGAAGAAGAAAAAAGGAAACAACGTGAGTATGAAAAAAGACTAGAACGTGAGAAAAAAAGAAGAGACAGAGAAAGCAAACGCTTGGAGGTAGAAAAAGCAAAAAATGCAAAAAAAGGAGGCAAGTTTCTTAACCCACGATATGTACCTACTGCTGCCGAAAAAGAAGCGATAGCAAGAAAAAAAGCGGCAGACTTAAAACGTGCAAAGGAGGAGGTAAAAAGCAACTACTCTATTGCACTTACATCAGAAGAGCGAAACCTATCTAGCAGTTTTGCTGCTAACCAAGGCAAGCTTCCTTGGCCTGTAAGTAGCGGCTACATAAGCGATCATTTTGGTAAAAACAAGCACCCTGTATTTAATGTTTATACCGAGAATTATGGCATTGATATTAAAACAAAAAAAGGAGCTCCTGCTTATGCAATTTTTGATGGTGAAGTGTCATCTGTGCTTTATATACCAGGTGCAGGACAAACGGTACTAGTAAACCATGGTTCGTTTTATACGGTATATTCTAAATTAGCTAACGCTCGTGTAAGAAAAGGACAGAAGGTTAAACTAAAGCAAGTTCTAGGATCTGTAATGACCGACGAGTCTGGCAATACTAAAGTACATTTTGAAGTGTGGCGTGTAGGTCCTGACGGCTCACCGCGAAAAGTGAATCCTGAAAGCTGGGTTAAAAGACGCTAAAGAACAATGTTCTTTTCACTAATCATTTTTTTCATATTCAGTAATCCATAACGCATTCTACCTAACACTGTATTGATACTTGTATCAGTTAAATGAGCAATTTCTTTAAAGCTTAAGCTTCCATATATACGCATAACTACTACCTCTCTTTGCTCGTAAGGAATTTGTTCAAGTACTTTACGTACTCGTTTGCAGCTATGATTATGAATCATCTGTTCTTCTTGATTTCTTTTACCATTGCTAATTAAAGAAAATATATCGCCACCATCAGGCAACCTTACTTTGGTTTGCTTTTTAGCCTTGCGTATATGATCAATGCACAAGTTGCGCACTATGCGGGCTACCCAGGGTACAAACTTGCCTTCCTCGGCATAATTTCCTTTTCGGAGAGATTTTAATACTTTGATGGAAGCTTCTTGAAATATATCCTCAGCTAAGTATCTATCGCGTACCAATAAATAGGCTGCATAATAAAGCTGGTCTTTATGCTTGTTAAGTAATTGTGCTACTTCGGATTCTGTAGTAGAAGAAACTGATAAATGCCCAAAGTTTGAGCGTTGTTGAACGTGTCGCATATATTTTACTTTTTAATAGTTCACTTAAACGTGAAACTGTTAGGAAATGATAAAAAGTAAAAATTTTATATACGCTGTAGTTTTAAAAAAAAGGCTGAATGCCTAATTATAATTTAAAGGTAAAAATACATATTAAGTAATAGTAGATTATTTATATGAATTTTTACCTTTTTAGTTTTTTTTATGATTTTAGAAATAAGCTAATTGTTGATTAAATAAAATTCAAAAGGTCTTAATTTATTCTCAATCAATTTATTTTCTATAGCTCTTTTAGAGGTTTGTGCTTTATTCGTATAAAGGTTAAGAATTACTTCTGGTACTTTTGTTTCATGAGAAGCATGCTCATTAAGTAATTGAATTAATTTTTTTGCATCTTGTGCTTTAACTTTCACTAATCCTTTCTTCCCTTTTTTATTAAATAGTATTTCGTTTGAATCTTTTTCCATCTGTATAGTAATTTGTGTGTTGTTTTTCAATTATAATATATCAAATGCTGTGCCAAACTAAAGGCAGATTTTCATTGCATTTATAAACAATGATATATATATTATAATTTTATCAATATTTCTGTAAACACAGTACGTGGCAATAAAAGTGAGGTACTACCTTCACCACCATGAGGAGATGGATTAGCAGTAGATCCGCCAACCACATTTAATTGGTTATTCTGAACATTAAATACGTTTTTGACACCAAGTTGAATTCGTAATTTTTTTGCAAAACTTTTTGTCAAAGAAGCATTTGCAATATGTAACGGACTACTCATTGCAAAAGAACCATCCACAAAATAGATAGGCTGGTTAGCCGTGTACCTATAAAACATATTAATCCTAGTATCCACTGTAGGGATTAAATAAGAAGCTGAAGCTAGAAACTCACTAAATGAATTTGAAGGCAAACCTGTGCTTTTTAAAATTGCTGTGCGAGAGTAACCGACACTCCCTTGAATACTACTTGTATTATACTTTAATCGTACTAAAGAAATTAAATTTGTAAACTCATCAATATTAAAATACTGCAATTCGTTTTGTGCAGTACTAATAGTTTGTAATGATATTTTATCCCTTAGATTATTATAAGACACATTTCCTTCAAAGATAAAATCTCTCTTATTTTCTATTGTCCATTTTTTCTCCCCCGATAGTTCAGCATGCACTCCCTCTTCTTGCAATAAATTTTCATTGCCTAATATTCTATGATTGTTATCTATAAACTCAAGGTAAAGTTCCTTAATATTCGGGGTACGATATCCCTGCGCATAGCTTGCTCTAAAATGAAGTTGATCTGTAGGGCTATACTTAAAATGCAGGCCGTAAGATATATTTCTTTTGAACACCGAATGCATGTTCAAGCGTACAGAAGGCATTATACTTAGCTTACCTAGCTCGTAATTAGCTGAGCTAAAAAAACCAAGCTCTGTCATATCCTGGCTCCTATCTGCAATTTTAGAACTACGTGATGTTTCATGATTTAATTCATAACCTACAATCAAATCAAGTTTTTTAAAGCGAGATGAATTAATTGCTCCTCTAAAATGATACTGATGAAAAATGGAAGTGTCATGATCATCAATATCATCTGTCAACCTACTTTCAAGGCTAACTAAATCTTTATAAAATCGGTTCTTTTTACGCTTATAAGTTGATACTGTATTTTGACTTTTAAAATACTCTGTGGGACTTAATTGATAATCAAAATTTATCGTGTTTCTAAAACGATTGGTAAGGTAATACTCGTCAAAGGCAAATGCACTAAACGGAGAAATAGAAGGCACTCCTTTATTTTCAATTTTCTCATCTAAGAAAAAAGAATACAAACTTAGTTTTCCTTTCTTAAGATTATAACGATAAGCAAAATCAGCATTGTATTGCACTTTTGGCTTCCATAGCAACCAACGGCTTAAACTATCATCAGGTGACCATCCTTGATAAAAATTTCTACCTACAGATAATTTGACATTCTGCTTTTTATTTTTCCAACCTAAATCTAAGGTCGTATTCGTGCGCATCAGATTATCTAAATACGTACGTACTCCTATTTCAGTTTTCTTTTTAGCTTCCTTGGTAATAATATTTATTACTCCACCCAGTGCATTGGAACCATACATTACACTCATAGGTCCTTGAACTGTTTCAATACGTTTTACGTTGCTTAGGTTTATTTGATTTAAATCAATAAATCCTGCTTCAGAACCATTAAGAGGCACACCGTTTAAAAGTATTTTAATATTCTGTGCTCCTATCCCACCTATGTTGCTAGAGGCTCCCAAAATATTATCATTGCTTACAAATTGATTTAACTCAAACTGAAGAACATCTGTGAGGTTTACAGCGGCTAATTTAGCAATATCGGCTTCGGATATAGTATTTACTTTATAAATAGAGTTACTGCCCAGTACTGGCTTTAAATTACCTGTAATGACCGTTTTCTTCAAGTAAGCGCTTCGCGATTTTAATAAAACCGTCTTGTAATAGCCATAATTTTTCCATTGCAAATTATCCTGTGTAAGGATTATTGTATCTTTTTCATACCCTATTCTACTTATGGATAAAGTAATTGGAAACTTATAATTACTTACAATAGCCAATCCATTTTTAGCTGAACGAAGTCCTCCCTTACTACCTACTTGATCTTTGGCATATATGTTTACTCCTTCTACAGGAGTTAAACTCACAGCATCTAATAGTTTTAATTGTACATCTTGTGCCGAACAACTAATAGCAAAGAATAAGCCTAATAGGCTTACTCCAATTTTTTTTGCTATTGTATCTATTCTTTGCACTTATTACGTTAGATAAAACAGCCGTTATAAACTATAACAGCCTATTTATTTATGGTCATTTTTTGGTGTACTGCCGCATCTCCATTGCTAAGGCTCAAAATATAATGGCCAGCAGGAAATGCTGAAGTATTTAACGTCCAAGCGTTTAAGCCAGTACGTACATTTTTATTTCTTTGATAAACTACTTTACCCGTCATATCTGTAATACGCAATGTGCCCGGTGTATTTACCGAAGCGTTAAAAAGTACATTTACTGAATTTTTAGCCGGGTTAGGGTACAAGCTAGGCTTAGCAAATATCTCAATATCATTAACTGCTACAGGGAAACCGATTTGTCTATATCTAAATTTGATATTACCAGTTGTTCCGCCAGGAAACTCTAAGAATTGAAGTTGATAAGCAGAATCATTTTTGGCCGTAACGAAATATGAAAGTGAATCTAAAATATCATAAGAAAAAGTACCTAGATTAAAAGATTTCCAATCATACCCTATGGTACTATAAGCATTATTTTCCCAACCGGCTAACCAACTAGGTGTACCTCCTTGATAATCATTCATGGCCGCATCTACATCTAAATTTTGCGCTTGTGCAACCTTCGTCCCTCTATTAGTTAAGGCTCCGGTAACCCCTCTGTATGAAGAGTTTGGCCCAGCTGGTACAAAAGTTGGATAAGTAATAAATTGCATATCCCATGTATTAATAGCTGGCTCACGGTCATAAGCTTGCGCACTATCTAGATTAAAGTATGCAAACATTCTATCCGAATAACCGCTTGATTTGCTAATGGTATAAAATTGAGTCATACCAATCAAGTCAAACTTTTGAACACGTATATTCCAATCATACGTCAATGGGTTTAAACTATCCACAGCGAACTTATAAAAATTAGAACCTGCTCTTACTATAAAAATTGAGTCTCCCTGTATTTTATGTGAGCTAATATTGTAAGTACCCCAACCATAGTTAAATGTACTAGGATTAGGTATTTGATTAAAAGCACCTTGGTACCAACCATCATCACCATTATACAATAAGTCGTTTGCCATAGTATCGGCCAAAGTAACATTTGCCCAATCAGAAATTGGCTTATGAATATTATACACTTTTACAAAATCTGCTTGAGAACCTTTTTGATTTGCAAAAACAGAAGCACTATCCAATGCATTCATAGACAAGGCAATATGCCAATTGCTGCTTGAGCTTGTTTTTTGAATACCATTGCCAAAAGCATAAAAGATATTACTCGTATAACCAGGCCCCATTGAAACAGAATCCGTTACCCATTGTGCTGATAATGAATTACTTGTAATAACTGCAATTGCAAGTATTTGTAAAATTTTTTTCATTTTTGTTTAATTGATATTTATGAGCGTAAAGGTAGCTTCCTTCAACCTCCTAAATCGTATTAAAACAAACTCTCTGACATCTTATGACAAAGGGATGACACTATAAATCTAAACTAAATTATTTTGAGCAAGATACTCCACAATCTGAACAGCATTAGTAGCCGCTCCTTTGCGTAAATTATCTGCTACAACCCAGCAATTTAGGGTGTTTGGCTGAGAATGATCTCTTCTAATTCTACCAACAAAAACATCATCTTGGTTATGCGCATTGAGCGGCATAGGATATTCCAAATTTGAAGGATTATCTACTACCGTTATGCCAGGAAAATCATGTAATAATGCCGAAGCTTCTTGAACCTCAAAATCATTTTCAAATTCAATATTTACTGATTCACTATGACCACCCATTACAGGTATGCGTATGGCAGTTGCCGTAACTTTAATGCTTGCATCATCCAATATTTTATTAGTTTCTTCAATCATTTTCATCTCCTCCTTGGTGTAGTCATTTTCCATAAACACATCAATTTGAGGTATAATATTCATATCAATAGTATAAGGGTACGCTTTATCACCATCACGACCAGCGCGCTCATCCTTTAACTGATTTACTGCCTTACTACCTGATCCTGTAACAGATTGATAAGTAGAAACCACTACGCGCTTAATCTTATATTTCTCATGCAATGGCTTTAAAACCATTACCATTTGAATTGTTGAACAATTTGGGTTGGCTATTATAAAATCTTCTGAGGATAATGTATCACCATTAATTTCAGGAACTACTAATTTATTTTTAGGGTTCATGCGCCAAGCAGATGAATTATCTATTACTCTAATTCCTGCTTCTGCAAATTTTGGAGCGAGCTCTAACGAAGTTGCTCCCCCTGCTGAAAATATGGCACAATTTGGTTTTTTATCAATTGCTGTTTGATAACCCACTACATCCCATTCTTTATTTTGAAATTTTACCTTTTTTCCAATAGATCGTTCCGAGGCCACTGGTATCAATTCATCTATTGCTAGCCCGCGCTCTTCAAGTACTTCTATAATTTTTGTGCCTACTAAACCTGTGGCACCTACAACTGCTATTTTCATTTTACTATTTGCAAAGTTAATTTGACAAAATTGCTTTTACGTCCTTATCCTGGGCTAATATTTTCATTTGACTCAAAATCCATTGCTGTTTGCGCTTCATTTTGTTAGTCGGCTTTAAAGGATTTCTTTTTTTAGGGTTGGGTAAGCAACTAATAATAGACGCTGCTTGTACTGCGCTGAGTTTACTTGGTGTGGTATTATAATAATGCTTTGCTGCTGCCTTTATTCCATAAATCCCCTCTCCCATTTCAGCTATATGCAAATAATATTCTAGTATCCTTTTCTTACTCCATATAAGCTCAATAAGCAAACTAGAATAAGCCTCTAAGCCTTTGCGTACCCAACTTCTACCCTGCCATAAAAAAACATTTTTAGCCGTTTGCTGTGTAATGGTGCTGCCACCGCGCAAGCGCTTTCCACTTGACTTTTCTACAAGTACATCTTTTACTGCTGTAAAATCTATGCCATAGTGATCTGGGAACTTTTGATCTTCGCTTGCAAGTGCAGCTAGTTTTATTTGCTTGCCTTGTTCATGATAGGCTGGCCGTTCATAGTTGAGCCCATACCCCTTAAACATATTTGAAATCATAGTCAAAGTAATAGGTGGCGTAAACCATATTAAAGCGATGGCATAGGCCAAATGCAATAAAAAAGCAAAGAAAGCAAATCGCTTTATGCGCTTCCAAGTTTTTGCTAAAAAGCCTTTCATTATTTAATTAGAAACGGTACCCCATAGATAGGTTAAACATAAAAAGCACATTGGGTCCTCCAGTAGATCTACCCCCAAAACCGGAATCCAGGTCCTCCTTGTAGTTATTAATATAATTTATTCCAATACCCATTTCGGCACCTATATAAATATTTTTTTTGATTGTCATGTTTAAAGAATTAGTAAGCGCAAACCCAAGTTGAGTTAATGGATTGTCTACTTCCTCGGTATAAAAAAACATGCCCGTACTATCAAACCTACTTACTTCAAAACCATCGGTAGATCGAGTAAAAAGTAAGGAAGGACCAACGGCATATTTTATTGTGCGGTCATGACCGGTAGGGTAAAATTTAAGACCAATGCCAGTTTGAAACATTTTGGCCGCCAAACCAAAATTTAAAGGAAGTTTTGCACTCATATATTCATTTAGGAAGCGTTCATAAGATATTCCTACACCTAAATCACTTAGCTCAGGAGTTGCATATCCAAAGTAAGGATGCAAAGCAATTAAGTTATCACCGTATCCTTTATCGTTACTTTTTTGAGCTATCGCATTACCTCCAAAAAAGCATATCAGAATTAAAAGAGACCATTTTTTCATCTAACAAAGATAAGATGCTTTTTTAGCCACCAACCACAAAAGAAAGTGTTAAAAAAAAGCCCCGAATCTCGTTTGATACCTACTATCTTCTATCATTGTAGTCAAATGAGTAAATACGTTTCCATAAAAAAGATCTTTTACATACTATGCATTGGTTTTGGCCTGTTATTTTCTAAGCCAAGCTATTCTCAATCCGGTATGCAACCGTGGGTAGATAGTGTATATAATTCACTTTCGTTAGACCAAAAAATTGGTCAATTATTTATGGTAGCTGCCTACTCAGGCACCGAAAAATATAACGAACAAAAGATAAAATCACTTATTAGAAATCAGCAAATTGGTGGATTAATTTTTATGCAGGGAACGGCTACAAAGCAGGCGAACCTGACGAATCAGTACCAACGCATGAGCAAAATACCTTTACTAATAGGTATGGATGCTGAGTGGGGATTGGGCATGCGCCTAAAGGGTATAAAAGACTTACCAAAACAAATGTTTTTGGGCGCAGCCTATGATGAGGCTTTAATGAAACGTTATGGAGATGCCGTTGCAAAGCAATGTAACCGATTAGGCGTACATATAAATTTTGCACCGGTAATAGATGTAAATAATAATCCTAAAAATCCAGTAATCAATTCTCGTTCTTTTGGAGAAGATAAAAAAATGGTGAGCAAACTAGGCATTGCTTATATGAGTGCCATGCAAGATAGAGGAGTAATGGCTTGTGCCAAACATTTTCCGGGCCATGGAGATACAGATGTAGATTCTCATAAAGACCTACCACAAATAAATAAAAGCAAAAGCGAACTGAACCAAACTGAATTTTATCCGTTTAAAGAACTTATTAAAAAAGGTGTGCAAAGTATGATGATTGCCCATTTAAATATCCCATCATTAGAATCTAAAACTAATTTGCCTACCACCTTATCCTATAATGTAGTGACTAACATCCTACAAAAAGAAATGGGTTATAAAGGATTAATTATTACCGATGCTTTAAACATGAAAGGGGTAACAAAATACTACCAACCGGGTGAAGTAGACTACTTAGCTTTTAAGGCAGGGAATGATGTTTTATTATTTTCAGAAGATGTAGCTACTGGAGTATCAAAAATAAAAAGAGCATTAGCTAACAATGAATTGAGCAACACACGACTTGAAAAAAGTGTAAAAAAAATATTAGCCGCAAAGTATAATGCTCGATTGCATCAATTCAAAAAAATCAATCCTACTAATATTGATAGAGATATAAATAGAATGACTCCTAAACTAAGAACAGAGGTTGCTCAAAAAGGAATTACGCTATTAAACGATCCGTATAAAGTATTAAACAAAATCAAAAACAAGAGTAATAAAATAGCTTATGTTTTTGTAGGCACAAGCCAAAACGTAAAAATGAGAAGCTTGCTAAGGCAGTATGGTATAAACAATGTGCTTTATGCAAATACTAGTACTGAAAGCAAAATAGCCCAAATGCAATCCAAACTAGCGCAATACGACGCAGTGGTAATTGGCGTACACAACATGAGCCGCTATCCTTCTAAAAAGTACGGACTTGATTTTGGCGAACGCAAAGCCATTAAACGATTTGCACAAAATAAAAATACCCTAACGGCTTTATTTGGTAACCCATATGCAATTGAGATGATTGATAACAAAGGTGGTTTTATAGTAGGATATAATGAGCATGACCAAACGCTTGAAGCTGTTATGAAAATAATTGCAGGTCAATCTCAAGCTAAAGGCAAACTACCTGTGAGTGTTACAAATCAATATCAGCTTGGTGCAGGCGTTTTTAATGCCATGAACAAAACGGGTACTAGAACCATTACAATTGACAGAGATTCAGAATTAGGACAACGTATAATTAAAAGAAAAAATGTACAAGTAACAGAGGGTTTCAGTTATTCTGCATCTGTTATAAAACCTGGTAAGACGGCTCAATCTGTAGGTGCCGATCCTATAATTTTGGGTAAAATTGATAGACTCATTACCAATGGAATTAATAAGCGTGCGTTCCCTGGTTGCCGCTTGGTAGCTATTAAAAATGGGAATGTATTTTATGATAGATCATACGGCTATCAT
Organism: uncultured Chitinophagaceae bacterium; assembly: GCA_937981995.1. Taxonomy (GTDB): domain Bacteria; phylum Bacteroidota; class Bacteroidia; order Chitinophagales; family Chitinophagaceae; genus JAGNRR01. The sequence continues at coordinate 39,556 of CALJNC010000012.1, read as the reverse complement.
ACCTACAATAAAAAAGTACCTGTCACAAGTAATACGATGTATGACTTAGCTTCCGTAACAAAAACTGCAGCTACTACCATGGCCATAATGAAGCTGTATGAAGAAGGAAAAATAAACTTGAATAGTACCCTTGGCACCTACCTACCTAAGGCTAGAGGAACGAATAAGCGCAATGTGAAAATCAAAAATTTACTATTACACCAAGGCGGCTTACATGCATGGATTCCTTTTTATAAAGAAACCTTAGATGAGAATGGTTACGGAAAACGAAACATTTATCAAAGCAAACCGAGCTCACTATATAGCGTAAAAGTAATGAATGGCATGTACATGAATCGTAGATGGGTAGATACTATGTGGAAACGTATATATGATAGTAAACTCACCAACCTTGGTCGTTATAAGTACAGCGATTTAGATTTTATTTTTTTACAAAAAGTTGCTGAGCGTGTTTCAGGCATGCCATTGGATAAATATGTTTACCAAAATTTTTATGCCCCATTAGGCATGCAGGATACAAAATTTAACCCACTAAAAATTCCGGGAAACAATCCGATTACACCTAGCGAGTACGATAACTATTGGCGTCATAAAAAAGTACAAGGTTATGTACATGACATGGGAGCCGCTATGTTTGGGGGTGTAAGTGGTCATGCTGGTTTATTTTCAACCACGCAGGATATGAGCATACTTATGCAAATGTTACTGAACGGTGGAACCTATAAAGGCAAACGATATTTAAAAAAATCAACAATCGATTTATTTACGGCACGTAACTCATTTATTAGTCGCCGTGGGCTTGGATTTGATAAACCACAACCTAATTTAAAAAAGGCGCAGCCTACATCAGAAAACTGCTCACTAAAAACTTTTGGCCACACAGGCTTTACAGGTACCTGCGTTTGGGCTGACCCAAAGCATGATATACAATTTATCTTTTTAAGCAATCGTACCTACCCTAGCGCTAAGTACAATCTTCTTTCCCGTATGGATATAAGAGAGAAAGCACAAAAATATATTTATGAGTCTTTAGGGATTAAAAATCGCTAGTAGAAGATTCTCACTCAATAATCGCAAAAGAATTATTACCTTCGGGTAATTATAATTTAAGTTTATGAAAAGACTTTATATTTTACTAGCCCTTATGATATGTGGCTTTACAGCAAAATCGCAAAACGACTATGGTGGCAATGGTGGCTTTGGTCAAATCATTAATGGCGATGGTTGGTTACGCCCTGGCGAAGGTGGTTCAAGCAGGAGCAATGATGGCACAGGCGGCAGTAATATTTTAAAAATAAATACAACAAGTCTTCCTTCAAACGTAGGACTTACATACGAACGAGTATTAACGAGCAAAATCAGTTTATCTTTAAGTGGATCATTTAAAGTACCTGACCAATCAGGATTTTTTGACTTTGATGGTTTAAGCAGTATTGCCGGCGATCTTATTCCAGAGTTAGGGGATACAGTGAACTCCTTATTTTCAAAGAACGCTTTTGATTTAGATTTTATACCTAAAGAAACAAAATGGTTTGTAATGCCTGAGGTGCGCTATTACTTTAAAGAAGCACCAAGAGGGTTTTATACTGGTTTATTTTTTAAATATCGGGAGTATGCAATGGAGAACAATATAAGCTACCGCGATGCAACCAATGCTGATTATCGTAATTACGAAGTAGATTTTCAAATGAACACAGCAAGCGCTGGCTTAGGTATTGGTGTTCAATCCAATCTTTTAAAATGGTTAACCTTGGATATCTATTTTATAGGAGTACAATTTAGTTCTAATATTGGTTCTCTATCCATTGTTCCTTCTACTGATCAAATTGGTGACTTTATTCCAACCAATACTACAATCTCTTCTGATGTTCAATCGGGAGCACAAACAGTTGTCAACTTTGCAAATACAGAGTTGCCTGTTAAAGATATATTTAGAGTAAAAGAAATTAGTTCTGAAAAAATAGAGTTAGAATCTCGATTTACTTCTCCAAGTATACGTTTACCTTCAGTACGAATTGGTATTCGCTTCTAAACCTAATAACCATATTTATCTTTCCATTGCGCGCGAAGTTTTTCGCGCGTTTTGTTTTCCGAAGGATTATTTCCTGGCTCGTAAAATACGGTTCCTTTTATTTCAGCAGGTAATAATTCTTGCTCCGAAAAATTACCCTCAGCATTATGGTCGTATTGATAACCTTTGCCATATCCTATTTCTTTCATAAGCTTTGTTTGCGCATTGCGGAGCGCCAAGGGTACAGACAAATCGCCCGTTTTTTTAACAAGAGCCAAAGCGTCATTAATGGCTTCGTAGCTCGCATTACTTTTTACGGAAGTGGCTAAATAAATTGCACATTGCGATAATATAATACGACCTTCCGGATAACCAATTTTTGCAACTGCATCAAAGGTTGAGTTCGCCAGTAATAATGCATTGGGATTAGCATTGCCAATATCTTCGCTGGCAAAAATGAGCATCCTCCTTGCTATGAATTTTACATCCTCGCCTCCGGCGATCATTCGTGCCAAATAATAAACGGCTGCATTAGGGTCACTGCCACGCATACTTTTTATAAAAGCCGAAATAATATCATAATGCTGCTCCCCTGTTTTATCATAGAGCGCAATTTTTTGGTTCACAGTTTTAGTAACCAAGTCATTTGTAATTATCAATTTGCCTCCTTGAATTTGAGACAACACCAGCTCTAAAACATTTAATAATTTACGAGCATCTCCTCCAGATAATCTTAGGAGTGCCTCGCTCTCTTTAATCTCAATTTTTTTATCCTGTAATATCTTGTCATTTTTCAAGGCATTCGCTAGAACATTTTCAAGCTCATCTTTACCTAAAGACTTTAATACAAATACCTGACACCGACTAAGTAAAGCTGAGTTAACCTCAAAGCTTGGATTTTCTGTAGTAGCTCCTATTAAGGTAATCGTTCCTTTTTCAACTGCATGCAACAGAGCATCTTGCTGGCTCTTGTTAAAACGATGTATCTCATCTATAAATAAAATACAATCATCTAATTTTTCAGCCGTCTTTAATATCTCTCGTACATCTTTTACTCCTGCAGAAACTGCACTTAATTTAAAAAAAGGAATAGAAAGTGTTTCTGCAATTACATTGGCAATACTCGTTTTACCTGTACCCGGAGGGCCCCAAAACAATAAAGAATGTAATTGATTATTTGCTAGCGCATTTGCCAACACACTACCCGCACCGGTAATATGTTCCTGCCCAATAATATCAGTAAGCTTTTGCGGCCGTTGTCTTTCTGCTAAGGGTTTCATAACTTATGCTTGAAAATACACAAGACTAAACAAATACTGGCCTTCCTTTAATCAAATCTCTTAAATCGTCTGGAATTAAGTACTGATCCATAAAATCATCTAATTCCTGACGCGTTTCGGGAGATAGTAACTCTTGAATCTCCTCCATTACAGCACCTCTCATTGCGTAAGGCATAGCCGAGTATATCATTTGACTACCCGTACAAAGGGCATAAATTTGGTGTTCTTCATTGGGGTCAATTTCTTTACCGCTCACTAAGCACGTACTTATATAATCTTGGATTTTATCGCTTTGCGTTTCAACAAAATGTTGGGCTCGTCCTTCAAAGTCTACAGACGACATATATTTTTCTATATTCTTAAGTGAATCTTCAGATAACTGCTTTCGCATATTTTCAGCACAAGGTAAACACATGGCTAACTCAAAAATTACATCATTTCCTTTGACCGCTTTCTCAATTAAAAAATCGGTGTCTTCCTCAAATTGAGTTTGGCACATGGTACAACTTTTAAAAGGCTCCTTACTATCAAAAGGATAAAAAACTTTATCTATTGGGCCGCGTTTAGGATGAATAAATTCAAAGTCATCGTCATCCCATTCTTCATCATCAAAGTCCTCGTATAACATTATTCAAAAGTAAATTAGAAAACATTTATAAAAGACAATGCAAAGGCAATTGAAGAATAGTTTGGATTTGTATATACAGGACCTAAACCTTTAGAGAATCTAAAATTGATATAGTTCCTATTTGTTAGATAAGCAGATCCGCCAATGGCAGCATTATACCACAACTTTTTACTTGGACTCCAATTCGTATCAAAAGCATCATTGATATTAATACTTAATTGAGGACCTGCTTCAAATGCCAACCAATGATTCATATTTCTTTTATATAAAATAGGAATTAAAATATTATACAACACAACTCCACTGCTCGTTGGTCCAGTGCCTTCCTTACTAAATAGCACTTCGGCCAAACCAAAATTTTTACTTTCTATACCCAATTTAAACTGCCACACCAATCCGGCTTGATACGAAAATCGATAAGGGGTGCTTACAGAAGGAGTTAAATTTGATCCAACCATACCTCCTTTTATGCCAAATCCTTCTTGCTCAATTTGAGTTTTCACTTCTTTTTCATCAATTGTTTGAGCTTGTAGTCCATACCCAACAAACAATAAAAAGAGCAAGAAAATTAAAAAAGAGGTTTTCATCAGGTCATAAAACTAAGTAGAATTAATCAATTGAAAAACAACCTCAAAAGAAAAGAATAGAAATTAGGATTCTACCTTTGCATCCATGCAATTAAACGCCAATATTCAAAAAGTAGAACGCAACTATATCCCTAAAAATTTTGTGGTAAACACCAAGGAAGATGTAATCCCTCATTTTGAGGAATTATTGAGCAGGGAGCTTACTTCATTAAATGAATTAAAACAATGGATGAGCGATAGCAGTGAATTAGAAGCGGCCCTAAGCGAAGACGTTTGTTGGCGACAAATTAATATGACGCGAGACACAGAAAATGAAAACTATGAAAAAAGTTTTACAAACTTTATGATGCATATTGAGCCTCATTTAAAACCATTTGCGCATAAGCTCAACGAAAAACTAATTGCATCAGAATTTGTAAATGATCTGGGCGCTGAATATGATATTATGCTGCGCAGTATAAAAAACCAAGTAGCTCTTTATAGAGAGGAAAACATTTCATTGGAAGCTGAGATAAATGTACTAGCACAACAATTTGGCGGCATAAGTGGCAAAATGAGTGTAGAAGTTGATGGCAAGGAATTTACCCTGCAACAAGCAGCTAAATTCTTACAACAGCCTAATAGAACACGCCGAGAAGAAGTATACTTTAAGGTAGCAAACAGAAGAGCAGAGGATAAAGAGAACTTGAACGATTTATTTGATACGCTATTAGAAAAACGACATCAAGTAGCTATAAATGCTGGCTTTGAAAACTATAGAGATTATATGTTTAAAGCTTTAGGTCGTTTTGATTATGGTGTAAAAGAGTGTGAGGATTTTCATGCAAGTGTAAAAAAATACCTCCTACCCATAGTAGAAAAAATATATACCAACAAGAAAGATAAATTAGGATTAGAAACACTTAAGCCCTGGGATTTGAACGCCGTACCTGAAGGACAACAACCATTGCAACCATTTACTAATGGTCAAGAACTTACAGATAAGGCAATTGCGGTTTACGACAAATTAGGCCCATTCTTTGGCAATTGCATTCGCAAAATGAAAGACATAAAACATCTTGATTTAGATAGCCGAAAAGGCAAAGCACCGGGCGGTTACAATTGTCCATTGGCTGAAACAGGTGTACCTTTTATTTTTATGAATGCGGCCGGCACAGCCGACGATGTAATTACTATGATGCACGAAGGAGGGCATGCTTTCCATTCATTCTTAACGCATGATTTACCCTTAAGCGGAATGAAAGAATACCCAATGGAAATGGCCGAGCTAGCTAGTATGAGTATGGAGCTTTTTACATTTGAGCATTGGGGAGTTTTTTACGATAATGAAAAAGACCTTACGCGCGCTCAACACGAACAGCTCGAACGTGCTCTTACCATTTTTCCATGGATTGCAACGATTGATAAATTCCAACATTGGATTTATACAAACCCAAAACATACCCGAGAAGAACGAACTGAAAATTGGATAAAAATTTTAAATGAATTCTATCCTAGTAATATTGACATTACAGATTTAGAAGACATTCGCGCCATCCAGTGGCAAAGACAACTTCATTTATTTGAAGTGCCGTTTTATTATATTGAATATGGCATTGCTCAACTAGGCGCTATTGCTATGTGGAAGCAGTATCTGGCAAAACCAGATGAAGCTATAAACAACTATACTAAATCATTAAGCTTAGGCTACACCAAAAACTTAAAAGAGCTATATAATACAGCTGGCATTCAATTTGATTTTTCTGAAAATACTGTAAAAGAATTAGCTGAGTTTGTAAGTAAAAGAATGTAAAATTTCTACAACAAAAGCCCCACTTTTAGCAGGGCTTTCGCTGTCATTTAAAATTCTATTGTTACGAAGAAGACAAAATATGCCGTCTACTCTTTATTACAATTTCGCACTTCATAGGGCTGTGTTGCTTATAACATAGGTTTCTCTACTAGTAAGAGGCAAAAACCAAGCCAATAGTTGGATGACAATAAGAAAGTCCTGCTAATGCAAGGCTTTCTTATTGAAAATACTGTAGTTAATTTATCCTTTTCAACTAATCTAAATCCATTATCGAAAATGACTTCATGACTCTATGGTTATTTTTGTCTAATAATAAAAGATAATAATGTCCTGTTTGACGAGTATTCAGGTATAATTTAGAATCGCCCTCTAGCTTTCCCGATTGTACCAATGATCCCGCAACCGAATAAACTGAGTATTCATACTTTTCGCTTTCCGGAACTCTTACGTTCAATATTCCATTGGTAGGATTAGGATACACTTTAATTTTCCTAGCTAACTCAGTATCATTAATTCTAGTTGCTGCATTTACTTTAAGAACAACTTCGGTTGTGATATACTCAATAGCCCAAGTCATATTATTAGGTAATGGAGGATAATTTATGGTACCAAATGTGCCTGTAATGGACCCACCTTTTACTATGGTATAATTATATCCTGCAGTGGGCACGAAATTATTATAGAGTAGTACATCTAACGTCCCATTCAAAACTTTATCACCATTCCCTCCTAGCACATCGTAATCAGTACCTGGTATTGTACCACCTATTTCTATTTCTAAACTCCCATTAGAAGAAAGCGCGTAATCAAAATCCATTTTCAATTCTCCTGGAGATAGGCCTGGAGCTACAGAACCAAGTCCTACTATATTTCCATTGGCAGTTGAGGTACTAGTTACTATACTTCCTGTACCATTTATAACACAACCTAAGGCATTATATATTGTTCCATCATTCGTTAGAGTCCCATTTACTGTTACCGAACATTGCGGTATAGAACTTCCAGACCACATTAAAAATAAAGAATCTTCAACATATAGATTTCCTCCCGGGTGAATTACCAAACTTGCACTATCATTAAGATAAAGAAAATCATACCCGTTGTTACCCGAGACATCAACCAAGCCAAAAATTTCAAAGGTTGAATAATCTTCTATCCCAATCATTTCATAATTATGTATTACTCCAGTGCTACCAACGGTAAAAGTATTTGAACCTACTACCATTAACCCTCTACCCCAAGATGTATTGATATTATTTATTATCATAACCCCATTTAATTGAACATTAGTATTGACTTTAACATTTGTTCCGGCTATTTCTATGGTATCCCCAACATTAATAACTGTACCAGGATAATTAGGAGACCAATAAGCAACATTAGTCCAATTCATAGCAGGCCAAGTAGGCCCAGAAAATGTATATTTCGTAGCTTTAGTTTGAAAAACAATGCCGAGTAGACAAAGAACAATAATTATTTTTTTCATGATATAAGGGTTTTTTTATTAAGACGTAAATACAAGCTCAAACGTTAGGAAAAATAAAAAAATCTCCTCAATGAGGAGATTTTATAAATCAATCTATTTTTACAATTTATACTTTATCCTTCTCAACTAATCTAAATCCATTACCGTGGATATTTACAATTTCTACGCCATCATCTTCGCGTAAATATTTACGCAACTTAGCTATATACACATCCATACTTCTTCCATTAAAGTAAGTATCGCTACCCCAAATTCTTTTAAGTGCTAACTCACGTGGTAGTAAATCATTTTTATATTCACAAAGCATGCGAAGCAAATCATTTTCTTTAGGCGACAAATTAAACATGGTATCATTTACTTTCAACTCACGTAATTTACTATTGAAATGAAACTTACCAAAATCAAACTCAATGGTTCCATTTTGCTCAGCTTGCTGTTCCGTGCTACGTTTGATAATTGCCATAATTTTATGAAGCAATACCTCACTATCAAATGGCTTTAAAATATAATCATCTGCTCCTAATTTATAACCATGTAAAATATCTTCCTTCATATTTTTTGCCGTAAGGAAAAACAAAGGAACATCAGGATCAATATTTCTAATTTCTTCACCTAATGAGAAACCGTCCAAATTTGGCATCATTACATCACAGATACACAAATCAAATTTTTCTCTTTTAAATGCTGCCAATCCTAGTATGCCATCTCTTGCTAGCTCTACTACAAAGTCATTCAACTCTAAATAATTTTTTAATACTTTACCAAAGTTTGTATCGTCTTCTACTAATAATATTTTTGATTTTACCTGTTCCATAATCTTCGTGTTTGATTCCAAAATTATTGAAAGGTTTAGGCTAGGCGCACTTTTGCCGTGTAAGATTATGTTAAATTCGAGCAGCAAGTAGTTAGTGGCAAGTCGCAGCTATGAGTTTTAAACCCAAGCAAATCCTAAAAATTCTTACGACATACTAGCTGCAACTTACTACCAAATCAACCTACCTTTGCCCCGTGTACTTTCAATTTGCTTGGCGATACTTTAGATCAAAAAAATCTACCAACGCGATAAATATTATATCGTGGGTTAGTGTTTCCGCTATTGCAATTGGCACGGCCGCTTTGCTTATTATCCTTTCTGTTTTCAATGGGTTTGAAGGTTTTATTAAAGATTTATACAACTCTTTTTATCCTGAAATTAAAATCACCACTACTAGTGGCAAAACATTTACGACCGACTATACCATTATTAAATCGCTTAAAGAACTTAAAGGCATACGTGCAGTAAGTTATACCCTAGAAGAAAAGGTTTTATTAAACTATGGCGAAGACCAAGCCATTGCAACCATCAAAGGAGTAGATAGTGCGTATAATACGGTAACTCAAATCAATGAATCAGTTTCTCATGGAATGATGGATTTCTCAAATAAAACGCAGTCCATTGTACTAGGTTTAGGCATTGCAAATAAACTTGGCGCATCTGAGCAAAGTATACTGCCGGTTACTGCCTATGCTTTTAGAAACTCAAAAGGATTAAATCTTAATAGTTTAAACTCTTTTAGCCAAAGTGATTTTTCAGTACAAGGTGTTTTTTATTTACAAGATGAAATTGATGAAACGTATGCTTTTGCACCATTGAATCAAGTACAAAATTTACTTGGTAAGGGTGAGGAATATTCCTCCATTGAAATAGCACTACAAGATGGTACAAATGCAGATAAAATTAAAGCCGAACTTAGCGACCTCCTTAAAAATAAAAACCTAAATGTAGCCACGCGCTATGAGCAAAATAAAACATTGTTTATGATATTAAACTCTGAGCGGTGGGCAGTATATGCCATTCTTAGCTTAATGCTTTTCATTGCCTCTTTTAATATTGTAGGCTGCTTGGCCATGCTCATTCTTGAAAAACAAAAAGATATTTCTATACTGCGCACAATGGGTAGCAGTAAAAGTTTTATCAAAAAAATATTTCTTAGTACGAGTGTCGTAATCGCACTAGTAGGTGCAAGCATAGGAAGCATACTAGCCATTATTTTTGCTGTCTTGCAAGGCCAATTTGGTTTTTTAAAATTGGGAGACGATAGTTTTTTAGTAGAAAGCTACCCGGTAGATATGCATTGGCAAGATTTTGTACTTATTATTATAACCGTTGTTGTAATAGCAGTTATTGCAGGATATTGGCCCGCAAAAAAAGCATCAGAAAAAGCTATAGAATTGCGGGTACGCTAATCTAAAACTATTTTTCGTTTTGCTATTTTTCCGTTTTGTATAAAGTGTACGATATAAATCCCGCTAGCATAATGCGATAAATCTAATTGACCACTTCCTAAAATTTTCTTTTTAAGCAACAAGCGTCCTTGTACATTATACAATAAAACGTCTGTTGTAATATCATTATAAAATGAATAATTCATTATGCTATTATTCATAAAAAGATTTAAATCCAGCTTTGCATACGAGTTTAGGCTTTGCGGTGATACGTTGCAAGGAGCAGATGCATTTGGCCAGGTAGAAAAAGTAAAATCTAATTGAGTAACCACACTATCAGTAAGCCAATTTACATTACTCGTATCTTGTAATGTTGTAGTACTTTCTCTGTAACAAATGATATTTTGATTTCCTAATTGAGCATTTACTATAGATCCATTTTTCATATAAATTTTAGGATAAAACAATGCATCTTTCAATATGAGCGTAGCTCCTGAATATAAATAAAAAGAAGGTGCAGAACTACTTTGATTCCCCTTAAAGGTAAAAGTAGAATTATCACAAAGAACAAATTGTCCAGTATTATAGGCTTGGAAATTTTGATTAATATCAAATGAATCTACCATGCCTTGACCCACAACATAGGATGAATCAAAAAGCATATTAAAATCTACATCTACAGTAACTGTTTGACTATAAACAGTACTTGAAGTAACTAAAACGATTGTAATGAGAATAAATATTTTTTTCATGGGTCCACTATTTTGGAGCTTTGATTATTTAAAGATAATAGGAATTAAATAACTAGTTTAATCCTTCTTGTATTGGCATCAATAGCTTCTAGCTCAACTCGTGCAAAACCTTCGGGCAAAAGATTCTGAGCCCGCTCAGGCCATTCAATGAAGCTATAAGCGGCGGTATACATATAATCCTCTGCACCTGCATTTAACACCTCTATTTCATCAGCTAGTCTATACCAATCCATATGCACTACGAGCTTGTCATCAGCTGTTCTATACTCGTTGATAATAGAATAAGTAGGACTAGAAATCGAATCTTCAACATTTAAAGCCGCACAAATAGCGTTAATTAAAGTTGTTTTACCAGCGCCCATTTCAGCAAAAAAAGCAAAGCATTTTACATGCTCTGCTTCTTTTAAGATTTTACTGGCTACTTCGCCAATTTCGTTAAGTGAATATTCTATTTCCACTTTGTAAAGATACTACCACTTCTGAACTGGAATCATTTTTTTACCTAATTCAGTTACAATTTCTAATAGGTATTGACCTTTTGCCATACCCGTCATATCCATATCTATTCCATGCTCGCCGGCTTTAAGCTTGCCATTAAATACGTCTTTATTTACAGCTCGACCTACTAAATCGTATAGGCCAATACTATAATCTTGTGGTACAGTTGTATTAATCCCAATGGTCGTTTTGCCTAGAGTAGGGTTAGGATAAACCTGAATCAAATTCTTTTGATCAAACTCGTTTACTGAATTGGGCGCTAAAATTTCTATGGTATCTGCAAGTACATTATAATCTGTAATTTCTTCTCCGCTATTTTTTATCATTTTAATATCAGAAAACTGTACAATCACTTTTGATCCTGTTACACTTGTCATATCAATTGGGAAACTAATCTCTCCTATTTGTCCCTGTTGCGCTGTTAGGTTTTGCTGGTCATTTCTTACGAATGTAAATGCTGACTTATTAGTGGCAAGATTTTTTTCAAAGTCAAATGAGTTTATAGTATTTCCTATCCACGAAAAATTTTTGCTTACTGCAATGGGTGCAGAAGTTTGTGCATTTAATAATTCTACTGTTGCTGAAATTCCATAAAAATCATTCATTAACGAACCAGTTGTACCTAGCATTATTGGAATACTTACCGTGCTCCCCTTATTAGCCTGTACATTATTTACATCACAGTATAAATCTGGCAATCCTAATGTTTTGTATACACCTACTTGATTTGTTTTATTATGTACCAAACCATAATTGGCCGAAATGGCTGCAAGGTCAGCTGCATTTACGGTACCATCTCCATTACAATCAGCGTGCTTATAATTCATAGAACTCACAAAACTATTAGCCCAGTTCAAACACCACTCTGCTTGCCAGTTAGTTGTTGCGCCTGCTCTTACATTTCCGGTTGATCCATTCGCTATACCAATATTTAATACATCATAATTGTCACAAGTAAAATCAACATCGGTATCACCGGCCCATACACTATCTGTATTACAATTATTAACGTACAACTCAATTACCTCATGCCTTACACCGCAATTATTATCTCTTACTTCCAGTACTAAATAATGCGGTTGCGCTTGCACATCTGCCTGGGTAACAGCCCAACTAAATGTACCCACTTGGTTTTGTGCTGTGTTTGAAACAAAGTTTGAACCAGCAGGTTTTGAAATCAAAATAATCTCTGTTGAATCTGTTGGATCTGGATCAGAGCTATTAATTGTAAAATTCATACTCGCATTTGCACAAGCGGCTACAGATGTAGTAGTTGCTGTTGTATTATTAATACCAGACAAATCAGGAAAAGCATTAGGACTTGTAGCACTTATAATACTTATTTGATAATCTCGTATGGAACTAGCAATCTGTACACCATTTCTATACTCCCTAGTTTCAATAGCCACTATATAAGTTCCTATAGATGTAGGTGTAAAAGAAAGAAGACCTGTTTGTGCATTCATAGTAAAAGCAGCTGGCGTAGCAGGGGTAGTTGTTATAGGATTTAATGGTGTAAGTGGTGCATTATAATTTGTTGAAGGATTTACTCCATTCAATGCTGTAGTTAACCTATGATCAAGGGAGTCTCCATCTGTTTCCATCGCACCAAAATTTATGGTATGTGCTTGGTTTACAAAATAGTAAGTATAAATATTATAAGGAGTACGAGTTGAATTATTAAACGGCACGGTGCTATTATCCAACATTGCATAACCACCCGCCGATGCAGTTGGGCCTGTTTGATTAGGTGCTCTACAACAACTCGAATAACTAAATCTCCAATCCGTTGCCGCATAAGGTAAGGTTACAGTTCCTGAGTATTCAGCTACCTGAAAAATAGGACCCAAGAAAGGATTAGGGTTAGCACAAGTACCTCCAAAACATGTATACAACTGCGAAGTTGATGTTTGATTTAGGGTTGCGGAAAAGGTGTTATTATTTATAGCAGAATTTATTTGAACAAAAGCAGTAGTACCAAGACCAACACCATTACAATCTCTATAAATTTTAAGATGTACAATATAATCGTTTAAAGTAACATGCTCATACGAAATTTCTACAGACGCAATATGGGAAGCGTGAGATATTTGAATAGTAAAAACAGCTAGAATTAAAAGTATTAATTTTTTCATGAGAGGGATATTTTATTATTACGAAAAATACAAGTTTTCAAGAAATTCCCAAAACATCGGCGTTCTCTTAACATGTATTCGTTGTTATTACTTTTTTTGCAAAGGAAGTACGGCGCCTCCTAGGTTTGATTTAATTTCAAGTATGTACTGACCACTGGCTGCTCCTACCATATCTAATTCTATCACGTGTTCTCCTGCAGTTAGCCTGCCTTTAAATACATCCTTATTTACTGCGCGTCCTACCAAATCATATAAGCTAATATTATAATCTTGTGATAGGGTTGTATTAATACGAATACTTGTTTTATTTAATATAGGATTAGGATAAACCTGAATCAAATTCTTTTGATCAAACTCGTTTACTGAATTGGGCGCTAAAATTTCCAACGTATCAGAAAGCACATTATAATCTGTAATTTCTTCGCCGTTATTTTTTATCATTTTAATATCCGAAAACTGAACAATCACTTTTGAGCCAGTTATACTCACAGCATCAATTGGAAAACTAATTTCTCCAATTTGCCCTTGCTGATTCGCAAGGTTCTGTTGATTATTTCTTACAAATGTGAAGGCAGATTTATTAGAGGCTAAACTTTTTTCAAAATCAAATGAGTTCGTAGCATTTCCTATCCAACTTACATTTTTGCTTACTGCAATGGGTACAGAAGTTTGTGCATTTAATAATTCTACTGTTGCAGATATTCCGTAAAAATCATTCATTTCAGAACCAATAGTTCCAAGCATAACGGGAATAGTTACGGTACTTCCTTTATAAGCTTGCACACTTTGCACATCACAATATAAATCAGGAAGACCTAATGTTTTATACTGTCCTACTTGATTCATTTTCTGATGAATCATTCCATAGTTCGCGGTTATAGCCGCTAAATCTGCATTGTTAATCGTTCCATCACCATTGCAATCTGCATGTTTATAATTGATATTACTTGCAAAACTGTTTGTCCAATTAGGACACCACTCGGCTTGCCAATTTGTAGTGGCTCCCGGACGAAGCGCACCTGTTTGACCATTTGCAATTCCAATATTTAATACATCATAATTATCACAAGTAAAATCAGCGTTTGCATCGCCAGCCCAAACGCTATCCGGGTTACAATTATTTACATAGATTTGATATCCAAACGATTGGTGCGCACAACTATCATCGCGCACATTAAAACTTATAACATAAGGCTGTGATCTTACATCTGCTTGAGTAGGTGTCCAATTAAACGTACCTACTTGATTTTGAGCTGTATTGATTGTAAAAGTTGCACCCGCTGGGATATAAACTTGATTGATAAAAGTTGAATCTCCAAGATCTGGATCAGAACTATTAATCGTAAAATTTAAAGAAGCACTAGGACAAACATCTATACTCGTTACGTAATTCGTAGTGTTATTGATGCCTGATAAACTGGGCGCCGAATTACTAACTGTAGGGTTATAAAAAAATAAATAATCTCTAATGGTAGAGGCAATTAAAACTCCGTTGCGGTATTCGTCAAATTGCAAGGCCGTTGCATAACCACCTAAGGCTGCGGTGTTCAAGGTTAAGTCACCATTTGCAGCATTTAGCAAAGGTGCAGGCGTTGAATTAAATGGATTTGTTGCAGAATAAGATGGATGAAAAGGAATATTCATTGGCACACCATTTGCCCCACCTGATTTAGGATTTACAAAATTTATGGCAATGGAATCACCATCGGCATCAATCATAGGTAAGTTAAGCGTTGATTGCGTATTAAAAAACTGTACCAAGTCAATGGGTGCAAAAGCCTCCACGGAATTATTGAAGGGTACGTTTAAATTATCCAAAGTCGCATCCACATAAATGAAATTCCCTGTGAAAGTCGTTGGAGCTAGATTACTGGTATTAGATCTGCTGAGCCAATAAACATAAAAATACCAATCGCTGGCCGGACCACTAAGTGTTACAGTTGCACTATACTCTCCAATATTAAAACCTATTAAAGGAGATATTGGACTGATGCACGCATTAACCGCACAAGTATTATAAACATATGAATTGTTTAAAGTCAGGGTGGCCATTTGTGGTGCAACGGCTAAACTGGTTGATTTGTAATACAAATCCATCGTTTGAGGCACTGGAATACTTTGGCATTGATTGTACAAACGATAATGAACTGTATAGGTATTTAAGGTATCATGTTCGTACCAAATTTCGGCCGCGGTACCATGGGAAGCAAAGGAAGTTTGAAAGCACAAAAGTGCCATTAAAAATAGGAGTATTTTTTTCATAAATAGGGAGTGTTAGCCAATAGACGATTATAAAACCAAAAGGGTTGGCTAAAAACTTCAAAAATTCAAACAATCTTAAAGATTCAAGTTAAATTAGCATAAAATGAGTGAGCAAATATCTTGTAAAGTAGAAGGCATGACCTGTGGAAATTGTGCCCTTACAATACAAAAACACCTTGAAAAACAAGGTGTTACAGATATTCTTGCCAATCCTACTACGGGAGAATTAGCCTTTACTCCTCCTTCATCTACCGATAGTAAAGAAATTTTAGCCGGACTTAAAAAATTAGGGTACCCACCCATAACTGAGCCTACAGATGCGCATGCCGTACACAATCATACGCATAGCAAAAGCAAGTTATACCTCATTATAAGCTTAACTTGTTGGCTACCCCTAATAGCGCATATGTTTATTAGTTGGGAGCCATTACATAAGCCTTTTGTTCAGTTTATTCTTTGCCTCCCTGTCTATATTATTTGTGTTTTACATTTTGGCAAAAGCGCTTTACGCTCCCTGCGCAATCGATTACCCAATATGGACGTACTTGTTTTTATAGGGGCAAGTGCAGCTTTTTTTTACAGTATAATCGGTTGGATTTTCTATCAAGAAGCTGTTCAAGATTATTTATTTTTTGAAACATGCGCATCTATAGTAACCCTTGTTCTTTTAGGTAATTTTCTTGAAGAAAGAACGGTAAAAACTACCGCCACCGCACTTACCGAATTAGTCTCATTGCAAAAAACAATTGCGAAGCTTGTATTAAAAGATTCAATGGGTAAAGAGTCTATTACAGAAATACAAAATAATGAAATAAAAGTTGGTGACATTCTTCAAGTAAATACGGGTGATAAAGTACCCACCGATGGGGTGCTACTTTCTGGTACGGCACAGGTAAATGAAAGCATGATGACTGGTGAAAGTTTACCAACTTCTAAAGAAGAAAAAAGTCATGTAACAGGAGGCACCTTGGTAGAAGATGGCTCCTTTAGAATGCAAGCAACAGAAATTGGTAACGATACAGCCTTATCGCAAATTATAGCTATAGTGCATAAGGCACAAAGTACCAAGCCTGCCATGCAAAAATTAGCCGATAAAATAAGCGCCGTTTTTGTGCCACTTGTTTTACTGATAGCTATAATAACCTTTTTAGTAAATTATTTTTATGCGGATATTGCTTTTGCTCAAAGCATGATGCGCACCATAGCCGTATTAGTTATTGCATGCCCTTGCGCCATGGGATTAGCCACCCCGGCCGCTGTAATGGTTGGCATGGGACGTGCTGCACGTAACGGAATACTTGTAAAAAGTGGAGAAACTCTTGAGCACTTTACAAACTTAAAACATATCGTTTTTGATAAAACAGGAACGCTTACTACTGGCAATTTAAAAATTGGAGAGTTTAGAATTTATGATAGTACCGTAAGCGAAGAAGATTTTAAATCATTAGTCGCCGGATTAGAAAAAACATCTTCTCACCCAATTGCTAAAAGCATTTTGCAAAATTGGTCCAAGTATGATTTGACCTATGAATCTACCGAAGAAAAAAAAGGAATAGGCCTAAAAGGAAAAACGCTACAAGGAGATTTTATTGAAATAGGATCTTACCGTTTGGTAAAAAGATTGACCAGCGAACGCCATGATTTATTTGTTATAAAAAATGGAAAGCTTTTAGGCTGGATTGATTTTGAAGATGAAATTAGACACGAAGCCAAAGTGGTAATTAAAATGCTTCAGCAAAAAGGATATACTGTAAGCCTTTTATCTGGAGACAGAAAAGAAAAATGCCAACAAGTAGCAAAAGAGCTAGGCATAAAAAAAGTACTGGCTGAAAAACTTCCATCCGAAAAACTTGAAGCTATAAAAGAATTATCAAAAAATGGTGGCATAGCCATGGTGGGCGACGGCATAAATGATAGCCCAGCACTTACCCAAGCAGATATTGGCATTTCATTTAGCGAGGCAAGCCAAATAGCAATGCAAAGTGCTGATGTAGTATTAACCAAAAACTCTTTACTCGCCTTGCCAGAGGCTATAGGGCTTGGAAAACATACATTCCTTACCATTAAGCAAAATCTATTTTGGGCATTTTTTTATAATATTGTTGCTATACCAGTAGCCGCATTTGGTTTTCTTACACCCACTTTTGGTGCAGGTATTATGGCACTAAGCGATGTAGTGCTGATAGTCAATTCACTACGTTTACGCTACAAGAAAGTAAGCTGAGCTTGATTTCATTTCGCACTTCGGCTCATGGGTAGTATTTTAGCCATCAGAATAAACAAAGATTAAAGGGTGGCAACAGAAAAAAATATGGTTAGTTGGTTTGAGATTCCTGTTAGTGATTTTGATAGGGCACTCAAATTCTATGAGACAATTTTCGATATGAAATTGGAAATTACCGAAATTCAATCCTACAAAATGGCATTCTTTCCTGCATTTGATGGTAAAGTAAGTGGCGCCATTTGTTTTGGCGAAGGCTATATTCCTTCGGGCGCAGGTTCATTATTATACCTCAATGCTAATCCTGATTTAAACCTTATACTAGATCGTGCAGCCCAATGTGGCGGCAGAGTGATCGTGCCTAAAACCTTAATATCATCAGAGGTAGGTTATTATGCCTTTATAGTAGATACAGAGGGCAACCGCGTGGCTTTACACTCAGATAGATAGTTAAAACTTAACGACATTAGTTCACCCTTTCCTGCAAATGGTTAGGTACTATAGATAATTATATATGCCAGAGGATAGCAAAGAAGAATACGAAAAAAGAGAAAAGAAGCGAAAAGAGAATGCATTTGTTGACGATGGTATGCGTAGGTGTTTTTGGGCTACAAAGGATCAACAAGAAGCGGATTATCATGACACAGAATGGGGCGTCCCATTGCATGATGATAAAAAATTATTTGAATTCTTATTATTAGAAAACTTTCAAGCGGGGCTAACTTGGAAAATGATTTTATATCGGAGAGAAAATTTCAGAAAAGCATTTGATTCTTTTAATTATAGAAAAATTGCACAATATAAAAAAGCTAAGGTAGAAGAGCTCATGCAAGACGAAACGATTATTCGTAACAAATTAAAAATTCGGGCTTCTATTACCAATGCGCAAGCATTCATAGGCATCAGACAGGAGTTTGGCAGTTTTGATAAATATATCTGGTCCTTTACTGATGGGAAAACGATTACAAACACTTGGAAAAAGCACCAAGAAATTCCAGCCCAAACGGAGCTAAGCGACCAAATCAGTATGGATTTAAAACAGTACGGATTTAAATTTGTAGGTTCAGTAATTGTGTATGCTTATTTACAGGCAATAGGTATTGTAAATGATCATACAACAGATTGTTTTCGATATAAAAAAGTATAAATTGCTCACCTTATATTTGTACCTATGAAAAAAATAGCCCCCTTATTATTTCTCCTATCTGTTTCCATGATTTGTTTTGGTCAAAATGAATTAGTAGAAGAAACTTCAAACACAGCAAGAAACGTTACACGAGGTGGTGGGATAGGTATTGGAACGATTATAGCGCTCATCTTATCATGGAGAAAACATGGCTCCATTCTGTGACTTATTGTTCATGGAATTTTAGGGTGGTTATATATTACATCTTATTTGGAAGAAGAAAAAAACAACTTAATTAATAAAAAATATGAAATTACTAGAAAACAAAGTAGCAATCGTAACCGGTGGGAGCCGAGGAATTGGCGAAGGCATCGTATTAAAATTTGCTGAGCAAGGATGCAACGTTGCTTTTACGTACGTAAGTGATCGCAGTGCCGAACTAGCTAACGTTATAGAAAAAAAGTGTGCCGACTTAGGGGTAAAATCCAAGGGGTACCGCAGCAATGCCGGTGAAATGGCAGATTGTGAGGCACTTATAAAAAACGTACAAGAAGACTTTGAAAAAATTGACATCTTGGTAAACAATGCCGGTATCTCAAAAGATAATTTACTTATGCGCATGACCGAGGAGCAATGGGATGACGTAATGGCAATTAATTTGAAAAGTGTATTTAATATGACCAAACAAGTAATGCGCCCCATGATGAAAGCTCGTAATGGTTCTATTATTAATATGAGCTCGGTTATAGGTATGATGGGCAACGCTGGTCAAAGTTCTTATGCTGCAAGTAAGGCAGGTGTAATTGGTTTTACAAAAAGCATAGCCAAAGAATTAGGCAGCCGTAATGTACGTTGCAATGCAATTGCTCCTGGCTTTGTAGAAACCGATATGACGTCTTACTTAAAAGATGGCGAAGGAGCCGATAAATACAAAGAGGCAATTCCATTGAAGCGCTTTGGTCAAGCGGAGGACATAGCAAACGTTTGTGTGTTTTTAGGTAGTGATATGGCTAATTACATTACAGGTGATACCATTAATGTAAGTGGTGGATTGCTTATCTAAAGGAACAAATAATTCAATAAAAAAAGGAGGTTGAATAATCAACCTCCTTTTTTATTTTATAAAGAAAATTTATTTAGTAAAAATCAATCGAGTTATAAAGATTCCTTTTCCATCTCCTTTACCCGAATCACTTTCAACACCACTTGTTACAAATTTCAAGTTCCAGCCATCCTGAGCCATTTGATTAATTTTAGAAGAAATCAAAGCGTCATTAGAAGCTACGTTCTGGAAATTAATTCCTACCATGCTGTAAAAGTTAAGCAATTTAGTTTCAGCAAATCTGTCCACTTTGGCATCGCCTCTTTTTACATCTCTTTGTTTACTTTTTTTACCATCAGTACGTTCTGTTGTAAATCCAGTATGGTCTAATGGAGACTTCTCTTCTACCATTCTTGACCGGCCTACGCCACCTGGTACAATAGATTCTACAATAGTTATTACTTTGTAATTAGACTGGGCTTGCATGTCAAAGGCTAGTGCGCAACATACGAATGCTGCTAAAATCATTTTTTTCATAGTTTATATTTTTTTAAGTTTTACGAATGTATAGTTCGACTCCTACTTTTCATCATAGTTTAATGTAAAAAAATATTTTTTAATTTTATTCTATCTTAGATGCAATGTTCGATAAAAAAACGAAGTTGTTTTTTATACTTGGAGGCTTCTTTATAGCCAATGCGATTATCGCAGAAATGATAGGTGGCAAAATATTCTCATTGGAAGAAACCCTCGGTTTGCAAGCTACCTATTTCTCACTTTTTTGCGAAAACAATTTAAGTTTCAACCTTACTGCAGGCGTATTGCTTTGGCCCGTTGTTTTTATCATGACGGATATAATAAATGAATATTATGGCATGAAAGGTGTGAAATTCCTTTCGTATTTAAGTGTTGCTCTTATCTCATTTGCTTTTATAATAATATATGGTGCCATCCAATTAACACCGGCTACTTGGTGGCAAGATACTTATAAAGCACAGGGTGTACCCAATGCTCAACTAGCCTTTAAAGTAATTATGGGACAAGGACTTTGGATTATTATTGGCAGCCTTGTGGCTTTTCTGCTTGGTCAAATTTTAGACGTATTGGTTTTTCATAAAATAAAAAAGGCAACGGGTGATAAAATGGTATGGCTAAGAGCAACCGGATCAACACTAGTATCACAGGCGGTTGACAGTTTTGTAGTATTATTTATAGCTTTTTATATTGGCCAAAATTGGACATTTGCTCAGGTTTTTGCCATAGCTAGTGTCAATTATGTTTATAAATTTATTGTGGCCATTGGGCTTACTCCTTTAATTTATCTAGGTCATAAATTAATTGATAAATTTCTTGGAAAAGAAGAAGCAAATAGAATGAAAAAGCTTGCTGTGAATATTTGATTTTATATTTGCGCCTATGAACGAAAACGGCTTTGTAGAACATTCAATTGAAAATAAAATTGCAACTATCACATTTGGTCACCCCGCAAGCAACTCTTTACCAGGAGCTATATTAAATAAACTAGCTGAGACAATTACTGAAGTTGGAGCTATGGAAGAGGCAAATGTAATTATCCTAAAAAGCGCGGGCGATAGAGCGTTTTGTGCTGGTGCAAGTTTTGATGAGTTAATTGCCATTGAAGATGAAAAAGTTGGACTAGAATTTTTCTCAGGATTTGCCAAAGTAATAAATGCAATGCGTAGCTGTGGTAAAATAATCATTGGTCGTGTACAAGGAAAAACAGTTGGTGGTGGTGTAGGTGTAGCTAGTAGTTGTGATTATTGTTTGGCAACTAAGTTTTCATCAGTAAAGCTATCCGAGCTTGCTATAGGCATTGGACCTTTTGTAGTAGGACCTGCTGTGGAGCGCAAAACGGGCACAGCAGCTTTTAGCCAATTGGCGCTTGATGCTACAACTTGGTATGATGCTAATTGGGCAAAGACAAACGGAATTTATGCCGAAGTGCTAGATAGCGCTGAAGCATTAGAAGAAGCGGTAAACAAATTAGCAACAACCTTAGCTAATTCAAACCCAGAGGCGCTTGGAATGCTAAAAAATATTTTTTGGCAAGGTACCGAGCATTGGGACACCTTACTTTACGAGCGCGCTCAAACTAGCGGCACACTTGTATTAAGCGAGTTTACCCGAAATGCAATCAATAAGTTTAAGAGTAAATAAAAAAATTACTTTTCAGAAGATGCGGCTAGCATTGCTTTTATAGCATCCTGCCCGGTGTAAATATTTATAGTAAAATCTTTAGCTGTTTTGCTAAACATTACAAACACATCCGTATCGTGGTTACTATTAAATGAGTAAGAATGCTCACCCATCGAAAAAGCTCTTGCTTCATACGTTTTGAATAGCTCAATAAGATCATGCGTTTTACCAGAAGCACTTAGGTATTCAGATTGATTTGTTTTTACCAAATCGTTTTCTGCTTGTTTTACATCTCCATAAAAATCATACGTTGGCTTTAAATCAGCCTTAGGCATTGTAAAAACACTTCCTTTATAAACAAGATAAGTTGATTTTGCTTTATCAACATTTCCTTTTTGAACGTAGTGCGCTGCAAAGGAATTAAAACTAAAGCTTACCAAAATAATAAATAAAAGTATTTTTTTCATGACTATCTGTTTCATTCAAATATAAACAATTTACAAGTTTAAAGCTGTTAGAATATTTTTTTGAATTCATCTTTTTTGTAATTCAATCATCAATTAACATTTGTTAAACCAATAGAGGTCTCATTTTACAAGCTAAAAAAAAGTTACCTTGAGCAAAGCCCTATTTATCATTTCTAAAAAAAATCATTATGAAACCCCAGAAAAAAATCCTCAGTCTAGTCCTAAGCGGTCTTTTATTGTCAAGTATTTTTATTTATTCTTGTCAAAAAGTAAATCCCCCACTAAGCCAATCTACTCCTGGTAGTGCGTCTTTTCAATTAAGTGAAATTGTCTCTGCAAGTGTAGCAGGTAGTATTTTGTATGAAGATGGCTCTCCAGCAAAATCTTTAACCGTAGCCCTTGGAAACGCTACTACCACAACAAATGCCGAAGGTGAATTTGTTTTTGAAAGAGTAGAAGCTCCAAAAAATCATGCTCATATTCAAGTAAAAGCGGCTGGTTATTTTGATGGCCACAAAACAATTCAACTAACCGAAAACGCAAGATCTTTTACGCATATAAGACTTCTTAAAAAAGAATCACCTACTACATTTAACGCTCAAACTGGCGGCACCATTAATGTAACGGGTGGCGGAAGAATCATTTTTGAACAAAATAGTATTGTAAATGAAATTAGCGGAGAAGCATATAACGGAGAAGTAAAAGTTTTCTCAAAATGGATTGACCCGGCAAGTGAAGTACTTGATGAGATTACACCAGGTTGCCTAAGAGGAATTGGTTTTACGAGTAATGAAGAAAACTTAACAACCTATGGAATGTTTGCAGTAGAACTATTTGATGCAAATAATCAACCATTGCAAATAAAATCAGGCAATGAAGCGGAATTACGCTTTCCAATTGCAGACGCATTATTAAGTTCCGCTCCTGAAGAAATGCCTTCATGGTCATTAGATGAAAATATTGGACTTTGGCGTGAAGAAGGAACACTTACAAAAACCGGCAATGAATATGCTGGTACCGTAAGCCACTTCTCTTTTTGGAATGCTGACTTGCCGGGTTGTATCCCTTTCCAAGTAGAGCTTAGAGATTTAGATAACAATCTCCCCATGGTAAATACAAGAATAAAAATCACAAGATCTAATAATTTATCTAGAATAGGATATACCAATAGTTTAGGTCAAGCAATTGGTCAAGCACCATCAAATGAAAATCTAACATTAGAAGTAATACATATGTGTGGTAGTACGCAAACAGTTTTAAAAACTGTAAACTTTAGCACGGCCAATACTTCTTTTAACCTTGGAATTGTAGATGTACCAAATACTGGAACGTATAGCGCAGTTGTAAAAGGAACTATAGTTGATGCCAATAATACACCACTGGCAAATACATGTGTTACAGTGAAGCAAGCTGGTAGTTATGGCTTACCTAATGTAATCAAAACAGATGTGCAAGGTCAGTTTACCTATTCTGCACCCATTTGTACTAAT
This sequence comes from uncultured Chitinophagaceae bacterium, assembly GCA_937981995.1. Taxonomy (GTDB): domain Bacteria; phylum Bacteroidota; class Bacteroidia; order Chitinophagales; family Chitinophagaceae; genus JAGNRR01. The sequence goes on along the minus strand of CALJNC010000012.1, from coordinate 15,417 downwards.
TCTTTAGATCTTGAAGTAGTAGCATATGATGGTATAAATAAAGTACACTCAGCTCCTAGTACATTCACAGTAGTAGCTGGAACACAAAATATTGGAACAATTACAGCCTCAGGATTACAAAGCGAATATATAAGAGCTACCGTTACTAATTTTGGTGTAACCCAACAGCACTTCCTAGTTGAACCTGAAGCAAACTTTACTTGTTATTTTAGCAACAACGGTATGGTTAATTTTAGTTCTTTCTCAAGAATCGTTGGTCAAAACTGGTATGTATCTGCACGATCTTCTGGTAGTCAAACTGCTGCAGGTCCTAACAACCTTACTTATTACTATGATAAATTTGATAATACAACTACAACTGGTTGGAAACTAAATACACCTGTAGACTTTAGCATTAAGAAAATGGGTGCTGCTAAAGGAGACTTTGTAATAGCAAGTACTTCTCCAAAGTTCTTAGCGCCTAATGTGGCAAATAATCGAACAATCTTTTTCCAAGTAAAAAGAGATAACTAATTAGAGTCAAAAGCTATAAGAAATAAAAACCCCGACCAATATGGTCGGGGTTTCTTTTTATATAAAACAAATTTAAAGTTTACCTACCATTTTTTTAGGATCAACCCACTCATCAAATTCTTCTGATGTTAGGTAACCTAATGCAATAGCCGATTCCTTTAGTGTTGTATTTTCTTCATGTGCTTTACCTGCAATTTCTGCGGCTTTATAATATCCAATTTTAGTATTCAATGCGGTAACTAACATTAAGCTATTATCTAAATGCTTTTTAATATTCCCTGTAATTGGTTCAATTCCTTCGGCACAATTATCATTAAAACTCATACAACCCTCACCTATCAATCTAGCAGAGTTTAAAAAATTATGAATCATCATGGGTTTAAATACATTCAACTCAAAATGACCATTACTGCCGCCAATATTAATAGCTACGTCATTGCCCATAACCTGTGCGGCAATCATAGTTAATGCTTCGCACTGCGTAGGATTTACCTTACCCGGCATAATTGATGAGCCTGGTTCGTTTGCAGGAATGCTTATCTCCCCAATGCCGCTTCTTGGCCCCGAAGCAAGCATGCGTATATCATTGGCTATTTTCATAAGCGAAACCGCAACAGTTTTTAATGCTCCATGTGCTTCTACTATGGCATCATGAGCCGCTAGGGCTTCAAATTTATTTTCAGCCGTTTTAAATGGCAAACCAGTTAATGCCGCAATATGCTTAGCCACATTTTCACTATAATTTTCTGGTGTATTAATTCCTGTTCCTACAGCTGTACCACCTAGTGCCAATTCTGATAAATGATCCAATGTATTATTAATTGCTTTGAGGCCATGATTTAATTGAGATACATATCCACTAAATTCTTGACCTACTGTAAGTGGAGTTGCATCCATAAAATGGGTTCTACCTATTTTTACAACCTCCCAATATTCTTTAGATTTCTTAGCCAAAGTGTCACGCAACTTCTCTATACCAGGTATCGTTACCTCCAACAACATTTTATATGATGCGATATGCATAGCTGTGGGGAAAGTATCATTACTTGATTGACTTTTATTTACATCATCATTTGGGTGAATAAATTTTTCTTTATCCGTTAAGCTTCCTCCGTTATTTACATGAGCTTTAAATGCAATTACCTCATTACAATTCATATTGCTTTGAGTACCACTTCCTGTTTGCCAAACTACTAATGGAAATTGACTATCTAAGGCACCCGTTAAAATCTCATCACATACTTTACCTATAGCATCACATTTATCTTGTGGTAAGGCACCTGCATCACAATTGGTTAGTGCAGCTGCTTTTTTTAAGTAAGCAAATCCTCTAATAATCTCAATAGGCATTTTATTGGTTGAAGTTGCAATTTTAAAATTCTCAATTGAACGCTGTGTTTGCGCACCGTAGAAAGCATCTACAGGTACTTGAACCTCTCCTATGGTGTCTTTTTCTATTCGAAAACTCATAATAATAATTTTGCGCGAAGTTACAACTCGATTTATCCATTACAAATTGACCTTTTATTAAAAAAATGAACGCTTATAAGATAAAGTGCATCGGTTAATTGAAATTTCGTATTTTAGTGTTGATTTTAAAACCCTCTAATTATGAAAAAAATTATACTCTTACTTTTAGCTATAAATTTTTATATAACTAGCCATGGGCAAATAAATTGGAATAACGCTACTATTACTTCTAGCACTCAACAAACTTTACCTTATACTTATAATAATGTTTAGAGCCTAGCCGACTTGTTCAAACTAGTTTTGAAATTCAAAATGGTACGCTTATTTTAATAGATTCATTTGCGGGCAATTGCTCGTCCAACATTTTATATGAGTACAGTACTCTTATAAATGATACCTTGTATATAAGAAAAAGTGACAGTGGTATCGTACATCCTTATTGTTGTAAGGGTACTTTTAATGAAGGGGTCGATTCCACTTATATCTATAAAAACTCTGTAAACCTCATACCTCTAGTAACTAATAATCCAATAAAAGTAAATTTTAATGGATTTTGGTATACAATAGAAGCTTTAAGTGTGAATAGCTTAGATTATTACCCTAAATATTCTTTGGCCCAAGGCGTATTTACAGAAGAAGGAGGATTCCCGACGAACTGCCTATACGACTTTACATTTGTTGTGGACTCTGGTTATCTTTGGTATCACACTAAGTTTCAAGCATATGATGGCTCTGCTTTCTATTGGCATGCTTCTGAAGTAGTAAATAATAACGTTTATATTACAAGAACCGCCGGCACCTGTGTTAATGTAACATTAGGAACTCCAGGGCATTGCGTCAATATTAAACTTATGCCCTGTGATTCTTTAAGCACGCTTTTTGTAAATATTCTACCTTTAGACTTTGCGGTTACTAATCCTTCAATGCATTTTGGTGGTATACCTCAATTTTATAGAGTCTTTAGACAAGATCCTCAATTTACTACTTGTGCTCAAAACCCTTCTATGAATTTTATTGAAATTGGATTAGGCCCAAATGATTTAGATCTAAATGGGAGTAAAAAAGACAATTCAGTTCTTTTAAACTGGACAGTTTCAACTGAGACAAAATATCATAGGTATGACATTTTAAAATCTGAGATGGATGGCAAGTATTATAAGATTGGAAGCAAGCAGCATTTATTAAATCAAGAAGATTACTTTTTTCAAGATAAAAACTTTAAATCTTCCTGTCACTACAAAATTAAAGCCTATGATATTGATAATAAAGCAAATACCAGCAACACAGTTTTTTTTGCAAAACATTCATCAAACGAACTTTCAATTTCCCCCAACCCAACAAACGGAATCATAAATATTACAGGAATTGAAAAAGAAGATTATAAGTATAAAGTGAGCACCTTAGATGGTAGAATTTTGGCTGAAAACCATTTTTCTTCTCAAGGCACTGCACAAGTTGATATAAGTTCCTTAGCTAAAGGCATGTACATTATATCACTCCAACACCTAGATACTGGTATAATTACTTCAAAGAAAATAATGAAAGAATAACTAGTGACTATGCAACAGCAAAGTCATTGCGGCTAGCAAAACGCCGGCTAATACCACCGCTATTTTTTGCTTACTCATTTCATGATGTTTTGTACCGCTTTCAAAAAGTATAGTAGTAGAAATATGTATAAAAGCTCCAATCACTACAGGAATTAAAAATGCAACGGCATCTTCTACAAAAACATAGTTCATGGTATGACCAAAATAATTTGCCAATACAGCCGCTAATGGAGAAATAGCCGCAAAAAGAATTACCCAAATCCATTTAGATTTATTTTGACTAATTAGTAATAAACTACCCAAGGTAAATGCTTCAGGGATTTTATGCGCAGCTACTCCAAAAAATACGGTTGAGGTTGTATGCGAATTATTATAATCAAATCCAAGCGGCAAACCTTCCAAAAAAGCATGAATGCTCAAACCAATTAAAATAGCCCAAAGACTTTTTGAATGTGTATGTCCATCATGACAATGTAAATGACCATGCTCTACCCCATGCGTAAAACGCTGTAATAAAAATTGTAATAAGAAACCAGCGAATATAAATCCACCTGCCTGCGAACCAATTTCTTCAAAACTCTCAGGTAATAAATGCAACAAGGTAATTCCCAATAAAAAAGAACCCGAAAACGCAAGTAACAATTGTAAATGCTTCTCAGTTATTTTTTTAAAATAGAAAGGTAATAGACCTGCACCTAGCGTAATTAAAAATAATAAGACAAAATAAAAGTTCATATTTGAATGAAAGCCAAAGGTAAACTAAGTGAATTTTTAATGCCTACTTTTTAATTCTTAATTGTACCAAGGGTACATATTTATTAAAAATAAAACTCACTATAGCCGCACCATATAAGCCTACTATAAAACCACCCAAAATATCTATAGGATAATGCACACCTACGTATACCTGTGCTACAACTACAAGCAGTGCCCACAAAAAAGCTGGCCAGTTCATCCATTTAAAATGGCGGCCTAACGTAAATATGATAAAAAAGCTAACACCAAAATGATTGCTAGAGTGAGAGGATGGAAAGCTTTTGCCTGAACCGCAAGTAACAACCGCATGTATAAATTCCTGCAGGTTAGGATCATTACAAGGCCTTAAACGCCCAAAATAAGGTTTAAAAATACTAGCAGAAGCAAAATCAGTTAAGCCAAAAACAACTAAAAGAGCTAGCACCCATATTAAACCATTGCTTCCAAACTTTTTGACTGAGTAGTAGATAAGAAAAGCATACACCGGAACCCAAAAAACAGGATTTCTAAACCAAGGCATAATCGTATCAAAAAATGAATTAGAGCACCCATCATGAAAAGCTAGAAACAAGCTTTTATCCCATTGCAATATTTGTTCTAGCACATTCATTTTTTACGAAACAATAATATTAATCTTGGCGATTGTTCTTCATTGTACTCGTTTAAATCATAATCACCAAAAACTGTTTCTAACTCCATACCTACCGCAGTAAAATAACGCAAAAAATCATCTTTGGTTAATGACTGCAATGACTCCTGATAACGTGTGCAATGCTCCTCATCACAAACCGTGATATTTTTCAAATAACGACCTCTTTCAAATTTTCGTTCAATATCAAAATGTATACTTCCTCGTTCTTGTTTCTCGGTTTTGTTTGCCTCAATATTACGTAAGGCATGAGCTTTATTCACAAAATCTATAAGAAGCAATCCGCCTTTCTTTACATTAGCAGACATAGCTTTTGAAGCACGTTCATTATCTTCTTCTGTATCAAAATAACCAAAACTGGTAAAAAAATTAAAGGCTGCATCAAACTCATTTACCCTAAACTCTTCGCGTAAATCCTGCACAAAAAATTCAAGATTTTCTGTACGCATTTTATTGGCTTCCTCTATACTATTGGGGCTTAAATCCGTACCAATTACATTATACCCTTTATCTGATATTGCTTTGGCATGCCGTCCTTTACCACAGGCTATATCTAATAATTTACTTCCTGCTGGTAAATTAAGATGGTCTAGAATATTTGTAATAAAACGCTCTGCTTCACTTTCATCTCTATTATTATATAGTTGATGGTAATATTCCGTGTCAAACCAAGATGCAAACCAGTTACTCATATAATTCAAATGTCACTATACATAGGTCAATTGTCAAATCTTTATCTATTTCTTTTACTACATTATAACGATTTTGACATTTCACATTTTTGAAATTGACGCTTGCATCACATAGCTTTGCGGCATGTCATTAATAAAGTCTATTTCAGGTATAAGAGGAACTATAGGAGGAAAACCAGATACTGGTTTAACCCCGGTGGATATTGTAAAATACACATCGGCTTATGCTACTTTAGTAAAAGAAAAAGGACATAACAAAGTTGTGATAGGTCGTGATGGTCGTATTAGCGGACCAATCGTTGAAAGCCTTGTAATTGCTACCCTTCAATCCATGGGAATAGAAGTGATTAATCTTGGATTAAGTACAACGCCTACGGTAGAAATGGCAGTAAAATACGCTAATGCTGGTGGCGGAATTATATTAACAGCAAGTCACAACCCTAAACAATGGAACGCCTTAAAATTATTAGATGAAACGGGTGAATTTATTAGTGCGGCTGTTGGACAAAAAGTTTTAGACCTAGGAAATGCCAATGATTTCACTTTTGCAGATGTAGATAGTTTAGGAACCGTTGAAGTTAATACGGAGTATAAGCAGCGTCATTACGACGACATATTAGCACATGATTTAGTAGATAAAGATGCGATTGCAAAAAAAGGATTTAAAGTGGTGGTAGATGGCATTAATAGTAGCGGTGCAGAATACGTTCCGGATTTATTAAAACAATTAGGCGTTACGGATATCATTGTTCTTAATGGTGAAATGAACGGCGACTTTGCGCACAACCCTGAACCACTGCCTGCTCACCTTACTGAAATGACAGATGTAATAAAAAAGGAAGGTGCTGATGTAGGAATCGTAGTTGACCCAGACGTAGATCGTTTAGCTTTTGTAAATGAAGACGGCACCATGTTTGGCGAAGAATATACTTTAGTAGCCGTTGCTGATTATATTTTACAGCATAAAAAAGGAAACTCCGTTTCCAACCTTTCTTCTACGCGTGCTTTGCGAGACGTAACCGAAAAACATGGCGGTGAATATTTTGCATCTGCCGTGGGTGAAGTAAATGTTGTAAATATGATGAAGGCAAATAATGCAGTTATTGGTGGCGAAGGAAATGGTGGCATCATAGTACCAGAATTACATTACGGGCGTGATGCATTGATTGGAATTGCCTTATTTATGTCGCACCTTGCAAAATACGATGGCACTATAAGTGCATTGCGTGCTAGCTATCCAAACTACTTTATCTCTAAAAATAAAATACAACTTACACCTGAAATTGACGTTGATAATATTTTACTGCAAATGGCGGAAAAGTATAAAGACGAAAACGTGAATACAATAGACGGTGTAAAAATTGACTTTGCCGAAGAATGGGTACACTTACGCAAATCCAATACCGAGCCTATCATTCGCATCTATTCTGAAAGTGCTTCTGAAGAAAAAGCAAATGTACTCGCTGAGAAGATTATGGGGGAAATTAGGGCTTTGTAAAGAATACAGTAATGGAAGAAGTATCAAACCCACAATCTAAAAGAAGCAACCTGGTAAGACTTTATGCGATCATAATATAAGAACCCCTGTCGACTATCACTTATGTAAACTTAAGTGGAATAAATTCTTTATTGGAGAGTTTATCAGAAGCTGATTGGCAGGATTTCTTCCCCTCCGTGTCTCTCGAAGAGGACACAGAGGCATAAACTAAGCAAGTACCTCCACACTCGGAGACAAACCAATTTCATTCATTAAAATGGTAAAAAATTCAGTTGTACTTTTAGCGTTACTATGCCCTTCGAATCCGTACTTAAAAAAATATTTGAATCGGGATTGGAAAGCTTTAATAAAGCTGACTATGAACAACTGAGCGAAATAATTATTAAGCATGCTCAGCTAATCTCTCCTGCTATTGACTTACCAAAAATAAAAGCTCCTGCGGTTCATTTAAAAAACTTTAAAGACATTGTAGAATATTGGGCAGCAACTAATGAAAAATTTGAAAACCGAATAACAAAATTTGAATACCTAGAAATAGGAAAAATTTCAAAAGTGCGTTGTTATTACGAAAAAGTAAATCTGATTCTGGATGCCGAAATATTTTTTGATACTTATGGTAAGATTACAAAAATGGTAAATCATTTAGTTAAAGAATAGCAGCAAGCAATTTTCTAATTGTAACTTTAAATCATGAAGCCACTTCTATTTCTTTTGCTACTAAGCTCACCCGTTTGGGGTCAAAATGTTCTCATTTCAAAAACAGACAATCCTAAGGAAGCTTGCATAAAAATCAATCCTAAAAAATTAAATCAAATCATTGCAGGTTCTGTAATGAACGGTTTTCATATAAGTAATGATACAGGGCGCACCTGGACTAGTATGAAAATGAAAAGCACTTACAATGTTTGGGGCGATCCTGTCGTAGATATAGATAAGCAAGGTAAATTTTACTTTTTTCACCTCAGTAACCCAAGAAAACTAAAAGGTGGTTATTACATAGATCGTATTGTACTACAAACCTCTGAGGACGAAGGCAAAACCTGGACCGACGGCACGGGTATAGGCTACTACCCGCCCAAACAACAAGACAAACAATGGTGCTTTATTAATCCACGCAATGAGGAAATCTATCTAAGCTGGACACAGTTTGATAAATACGGTAGTAAAAAAAGAACGGATAAATCTAATATTCTTTTTTCTCGAAGTATCAATGCGGGTAAAAATTGGTCTCCTCCTGTAAAAATAAATAATACACCGGGCGACTGCCAAGATGATGACAAAACAGTTGAAGGTGCCATGACTGAAGTGGATAAATATGGAACCCTCTATTGCAGCTGGGCTGGGAAGAAAGGTATCTATTTTAATACGTCAACAAATCAAGGCGCTAGTTGGAGTAAAAAAGAAAACGTAATTCAAAAATTAAAAGCTGGATGGAGTTTTGACATCCCAGGTTTAGATCGAGCTAATGGCTTTCCAATTTTAAAAGTTGATAGAAGCAATTCAATATTTAATAATACGATTTATATAACCTATGCTGATCAACGCGATAAAAACAACACCGATATTTTTCTTATTAAATCAACTGATGGAGGTTCATCATGGAGCGAGGCTATACAAGTAAATCAAGACGACAGCAAGCGACATCAGTTTGGAATGTGGTTTGATATTGATCAAAGTACGGGCATTTTGTATTGCATGTATTATGACCGACGATATACCCAAGGCAATGAAACAGATGTTTTTCTAGCCTACTCAAAAGACGGTGGCCAAACGTTTAAAGAAAAGAAAATAAATGAAAAGTCATTTACCCCTGATAGCAAAAAGTTTTTTGGTGACTATAACGGCCTGTCTGTAGAGCAAGGAATTATACGTCCTATATGGACTCATTACGAAAATGGATCATTTAGCATTTGGACAGATTTACTGAATTACAAGGACTTACCTTAAATCTAATCCCCCTTAAAATTTGCTTAGCTGAAACGCAAAGTCTATTTTTAAAGCTCAAATAGTTAATTTTAATACCTATGTGGAAGAATATCGCTTTGATTATTATCGCCGTTTTTATGTGTCACCAGTCGGAAGCACAAATTAGTAGCGGCTATATGAAACGCAAATATGCGCAAGTAGGAGTTTACGGAGGTTTTGGCTATTACGGTAACCCGCATTATGCTGCTGGTACAAATGTGCAGTATACAATTGCTATTGGTCGTAAAAAACAACGTGTTTGTGTAGGCGGGGGAATTCGATTTCAATCTTTTTTTACAAAAGACAGGAACTACTCAACCTCAAGTACTGAGTTAGCTTCGCTTAACCGAGGAGGTGCTGATACCTTGTTTTTTAGTAAAATTCAAAACAATACCTTCAATGCTTATCTTACGCTTCAGCTTCATATCAAGCCAGGTGTAGATATTTTTGTAAATACAGATATTGGGGGATTAAACTTTGCCGATAGAAGAAAAGGTGCTTTTGTTTCTTATGAAAATAATCCTGACTTTAATACAAGCGACCCAAACTTCCCGGTAGAATACTCAACGGAGCCATATGCTTTTAATCTAAACTTGTATGATGAAAGCTTTGGAACTATAATGACTGAAGTTTATGGCTCATTTAAAATCACTGACTTAGTTGGTTGGCGCTTGGGTATACAACATTATCGCAATCAATATATTACAGTAAACGAAGTGCCATTTAGTGGCAAGCGTTTTTCTCAATCTCAGTGGATGGCTACTTTAGGTATTACATTTGACCTACGCCAGCACAAATTGATTTTTGACGAGATGCGCTAGCGTTTTTTGAATCTCTAGAACACATTATTTCATAGGCGTGAAGATTAAACTATCTTTGCGCCAAATTTTTATATCATGTACCGTACGCACACCTGTGGAGAGCTAAGAGCAGAACATATTGGAACAGAAATAAGCCTAAGTGGCTGGGTAAAAACAGTTCGCAAATTTGGGAGTATCACCTTCGTTGATCTGCGTGATCGTTATGGTATTACACAACTTTCTTTTTATGAAGAGCTAACAAAACAACTTGATGATAATCCATTGGGACGTGAGTATGTAATTCAGGTAAAAGGAAAAGTTATAGAACGAGAAAACAAAAACCCTGATTTGCCTACGGGCGATGTGGAGATAGAAGTAACTTCATTTGAAATATTAAATGCATCCAGCACGCCACCTTTTACCATAGAAGATGAAACAGATGGTGGTGATGAATTGCGCATGCAATATCGCTATTTAGATTTACGTAGAGATACTAATAGAAAAAAATTGACTCTTCGTTATGAAATTAGTAGGGCACTAAGAAACTTCATGCATGAGCAAGGATTTTTAGAAATAGAAACACCTTTTTTGATTAAAAGCACACCAGAGGGAGCACGTGATTTTGTGGTTCCAAGCCGTATGCACGAAAATCAATTCTATGCACTCCCTCAATCGCCTCAACTCTTTAAGCAGTTGCTTATGGTTGGTGGTTATGATAAGTATTACCAAATGGTAAAATGCTTTAGAGATGAAGATTTACGTGCAGACCGTCAACCAGAATTTACACAGCTTGATTGTGAAATGAGTTTTGTTGATCAAGAAGATGTATTAACTCTTTTTGAAAAATTATTTAAGCACATATTAAAAGAAACTAAAGGAATAGAAGATGCGGCACCTTTGCAACGCATGCCATTTAGCGAAGCCATGGAGCGCTTCGGAAATGATAAACCAGATATTCGTTTTGGAATGGAGTTATACACCCTTCCTTTTGGCGATGGGAAAGCAAGCTCTGGTTTCAATGTATTTGATCAATCAGAACTTGTAGTGGCGATTGCTGCGCCGGGTTGTGCAGAATATACTCGCAAACAATTAGATGCGCTTACAGATTGGGTTCGTCGTCCGCAGATTGGGATGAATGGATTAATATACATAAAGTGCAATGCAGATGGTAGTTATAAAAGTAGTGTAGACAAATTCTTTAATCAGGAAAAACTAAAAGCTATGGCCGAACAATGCAATGCCAAAGCCGGTGATATAGTTTTTATACTTTGTGGCAAGGATACACTTACGCGTAAAGCAATGAGCGAATTGCGCTTACATATGGGTGATACCTTGGGCATGAGAAATCCTGAAGAATTTAAAGCACTTTGGATTACTGATTTTCCATTATTTGAGCATGACGAAGAAAACGACCATTGGGTAGCTCGCCATCATCCTTTTACCTCTCCTAAACCTGAGCATACTGCATGGCTTGGAGACAAGGATAAATATGGAGATATCTTGGCGAATGCCTATGACCTAGTATTAAACGGTAATGAAATAGGTGGAGGCTCTATTCGTATTCATAAAAAAGACTTGCAACAGCAAATGTTTGCAGCCTTAGGTATGGACGAGAAAGAAGCAGACGAAAAATTTGGTTTTTTACTATCAGCCTTTGAGTATGGTACTCCTCCACACGGTGGTATGGCTTGGGGTTTTGATAGGTTATGTTCTATTATTGGTGGTAGCGAAAGCATACGTGACTTTATAGCCTTTCCTAAAAATAATGCCGGACGCGATGTAATGCTTGATGCACCTGCAGCGATAGACGCAAAACAAAGGGAAGAGCTAGGATTAAAATAAAAAAATCCATAACAGCTTAAAAACTACAATCTTAAAAATAAAAGCTACCTTTACACAGCTTTTCAACAAAACACAAGCGGTTGTTTCAAAAGATTATTTGAATAATGCTGCCAAAAAGCGCAAAACAAATAATTATGGGACAAGGATACAGAAACCGCAATGGTGGATCCGGCGGAGGTAACAGAGGAAGATCTGGAGGAGGCGGCAGAGGCCGTGGCCGCGGAGGTTTTAAAGGAAGAAAAGGCGGACCAGCCATTAGACATGAACAATTAGAACACGTAGGTGTTCCGTTGGAAGAAGTAAAATATGACGCACCTCGTACGTTTGAGGAAATGCCTATTCACCCAAAACTTAAACAAAACATTGCTGACTTAGGCTATGAAGATCCTACGGAGATTCAGGATAAAACCTTTGAAACAGTAGCCAATATTGAAGATGTAATTGGTATAGCCAATACAGGTACCGGTAAAACGGGTGCTTTTTTAATTCCTATTATTCATAACCTTTTAGATGAGGATGACGATATTTTTCAAACCTTAGTAGTACTTCCTACTCGTGAACTTGCTGAGCAAGTTGAGCAGGAATTTAGAAAACTAGCTAAGGGGCTTGACTTATATACCATATGTTGCATTGGTGGTACACCGGTGTATAAGGATGTAAAAAAACTACGTCGCTTCCATCATATTGTGGTAGGCACGCCGGGGCGTTTATGTGATTTAGTACGCCAAGGCGTTTTAGATTTAAGACCATTTTCAATTTTAGTAATTGATGAGTTTGATCGCTTATTAGACATGGGCTTTAGCGAAGATGTTTTCTTCCTAGCTGATGAAATGAAAGATCGTGATCAGACCTTGCTTTTTTCAGCAACGATTGAACCTAAACAGGAAAAACTCATTGAGCAATTAATGGATGAGCCTGTAGAACTAAAAGTTAGTAGCGGAACAAGTACTGCGGAGCATATTACACAAGAGATTGTGCGCTGTACGCGAAATGAAAAATTTGACAAGCTATTAGAAATGCTTGAAACAGATGAATTTGAAAAAGTTTTGATTTTTGCTGAAACAAAAAGCACTGTGAGCGATATAGCTTACAAACTAAAAAAAGAACGTTTAAAGGTTGACGAAATTCATGGTGACAAAAGCCAAGACTACCGCAAAAAAGCACTTGCTCGTTTCAAATCCAATAAAGTAGATATACTCGTAGCAACTGATGTTGCAGCGCGTGGGTTAGATATTTCTGATGTAACGCAGGTTATCAATTATGAAATCCCTCGTACCTATGACTCTTACATACATCGTATAGGCCGTACGGGTCGTGCAGGTAAAGAAGGTCATGCTTATACATTTGTAACCACTCGTGGTAGTGATGGAAGTAGCCGTGGAAACTATAATAAAGACGGCGGCGATAGAAGAAATAGTGGCGGTGGTGAACGTAGAACTCCAAGAGACTCCTCACGGAGTTATGGAGGAGACAGAAAAGGTGGTGACAGAGGCGGAAGAGATGACCGCAGGAGTGGCGGTAGTGACCGAAGAGATTCAAACCGAAGTAGCGGACGACCAAGCTATCGTAAAAGCAGAGATACGAACGATAGACCACAAGGCAGACGCGGCAGAAGAGATTAATTTCTATCCAATTAAAATTATGAATCCCAGAAAGTATTTTTTCTGGGATTTTTTAATAAACCAAATCAATTTTATAATACTGCCTTAGATTTTGAATTATCTTTTCTTAATTCAAGAAATAAAACACAGACATAGCTTATGCTATGGCGAGTATTTCTGACGAAAAAGTAAGGAAAAAGAAACAAAAGATTTGCAGTGATTATGAATTTGTTTGGTCATACATTTGTGCTCAACAAAGATCTTTTACAAGAATAAAAATGGAGAGCCGCAATGCTCTAGATTTTTCGGGGAATCGTGTTTAAATCACGAGCTGTCACGCAACTGTAATGAGTTAATTCTCTTAGCCAGAATGCCGAACATTTTTAGTAGACTAAAATACTTTCGTGATTTGAAGTACTAGTCAGTCGATAGCTAACCCTACTTGCTTTCATCTGCTTTTTCTTTTTTCATAATTTTATTATATGTCGCTTGTATCAAAGTTCTTTAATAAAAAAAATAAATTATGAAAAACAATTTTACAAAATTTCTAAGTGTACTAGCCATGACTTTTGCACTTCACACAACGGTTGCAAATGGGCAATCTGTAGCTGACTTTGAAAACAATGCACTGCCACAAACTGATACGTTTTGGAATGGCGTTTCTAATCCATTAGGCACAACCTTTACGAGTGCTGATGCTATTTTTCCTAATAACTATGACACCTCTTGGGGAGGCTATTGGAGCAATGGTTGGGCTTATAGTAATATGACAGATAGTACTACAGGAACTTCTGGTAACTTATACGGAGCAAGGCCTGGCATAGGTTATAACGGATCAGCTACCTATGCTGTAGGACAGCAAAATGCTTGGGTAAACTTATCTGCAAATGCTTTTGGTAAGGTAGTAAATGGCTTTTATGTAACCAATAGCACCTACGCAGCACGTGTAATAGAAAATGGAAATAGTTTCTCAAGAAAATTTGGTGATACTACTGGAACTGGACATACGGGAGCGCAAGGATCGTACCCTGATTATTTTTTACTTACTGTATACGGCTATGCTAACGGATCAAAAATTGCGGATAGTGTAAACTTTTATTTCGCTGATTTTAGAGGGCCTGACTCTTTAGATTATATAGTAGAAGATTGGCAATGGGTTGATTTATCCACTCTTGGAAACGTAGATAGTTTACAATTTACCATGAGCAGTACCGATGTTGGAAGTTTTGGTATTAATACACCATTGTTCTTTTGTATAGATGATTTTACTACAGCTAATGCTGCTGTTGCAACAGCAAATATTGATTCTATAAAGGCAATTAATTTATACCCAAATCCTGTGGTAAACGAACTTAATTTTTCATTAGATGATATTAATGAAAGAGAATTGAATCTTACAATTTATGATATGAGTGGTAAAATTATAGTATCTAAAAATATTATAAATACGCAACAAGATTATAAGCTCGATTTTTCAAATCAAGCAGCAGGAACATATTTTGTACAATTAAAAAGCAGCAACGCTGTATGGAGTACAAAAATTAGCAAAAAATAAAAATGCGTTTTTTACAGCTTACAATATTTTTATTAAGTGCCACTTGCCTAAGTGCGGTGGCACAATTTGCTCCTCCTGCGGGTCAGGCAGGCAGTACGGCTATTCATAAGGATTCATCAATTTTTGTAGCTTGGGCTACTGATTGCACTTTGCAAAGAGGTTATCGTGACATTTCAAATCCTAGTTTAGGTTTTGTAACCTATGGTGATAGTTTGCAACCAATAGGTACTCCTGATGCCACTGGGGTAGTAAGTTTAGGCGATGGAGGTAGTGCAACTGTTCGTTTCAGTACGCCTATCATAAATGGCCCCGGGGCTGACTTTGCAGTTTTTGAAAATGCATTTGTTGATACTTTTTTAGAATTGGCTTTTGTAGAGGTGAGCTCAGATGGTGTAAACTTTCACCGCTTCCCAGCAACTTCTAATACGCAGGATACAATACAAGTAGGAAGTTTTGGCGGTTTAGACGCTACTAAAATAAATAACCTTGCGGGTAAATATATAGTAAACTATGGTACACCATTTGA